>CAZJTZ010000028.1:0-41211 GCA_964549105.1 uncultured Nitrospirales bacterium | reverse complement strand
ATAGAGGTGTTTAGTTTGAACTAACCCCTCCGTCGCTTACGCGACACCTCCCCTTTGCAAGGTGAGGAGTCTTTTTTATTTATATCTATTCATATAGTCAGGTTTTAAAGGGTATCACAAGCGTCCACGCTTGTGTAAAACTGTAAGTTCCTTTTCTGTGATTGTTATTAAAGTTGCTAACGGTTTTTAAGGGGGACAATTTCCTGATTGCACTTTTATAAAAACCATGCACTATTTTCTACCAATATTTTGCTGGAAGGGTAATAAAAAGAGTGCGTATCTCTATATGCCTTTATAGACGACACCACGGAAGTATCGGTTATTTGCGGGGTATTGGTTTTGGGGCGTATCGCCATACGCCCCTACAAAATATTTTGAGTATCTAATGTCCCTTTTTTGTGTTCCGCAGGAACAGGGTATTAATAAACTCTCCCCCTTGGCGGAAGGGGGAGTCCTTATAGGGGGTATAACACAGATATTCAAATTTCTCTTCTGCTTTGTGGAGTTACTATAGAGGTGTTTAGTTTGAATTGACCCCTCCGTCGCTTACGCGACACCTCCCCTTTGCAAGGTGAGGAGTCTTTTATTTATATCTATTCATATAGTCAGGTTTTAAAGGGTATCACGAGCGTCCACGCTTGGGGAAGTTGCCACTCGGGCAAAGTTTTAAAGGCATGAGAACATGCTGTTTGCGATACCTGATATCTTCCTACATGATTTATCCCAAATCCATCGTTAAATGAGGCTCAATTCAACATGTAAAAAAAATTTAAAACTGGGTCTGTTTAAAAGGTCTGGAAGAAGGCGTATCGCTATCTGAAAAAGACAAAGGAAAAAATTAAGGAATTATCGAGAAAAAGGAATAATTCACCCCCCTTATTAAACTGGCTCCGCGAGCTGGACTCGAACCAGCGGCCCGGTGGTTAACAGCCACCTGCTCTACCTCCTGAGCTATCGCGGAACCGCAGAGAAGTATCATATCAAAAAGCCATATTTTCTTTCAACTAAAACAAAAAAATAATGTAGGGGCACGGTTCATCGTGCCAAAAATTCAGGTTTTGGTGAATTAGACAGCGATAATTTGAGTGTTTGACAAATTAGACCTATCCAGTGCATTTCTTTTTCTCTATATATGATTTCTTGTAAATTGGTATTTCCTTTCTATTACATAAGAAGATTTGAAATAGGCAGTATGACCCTTATTTTTGTGGATACTTGTAAGTTGCATATTTTTATTTTTTTGAAGTTTAGCAGTTATTGTGTTATAATTTTTTGGTTTAGCGGAGAGGTGACCGAGTGGCTAAAGGTGGCGCCCTGCTAAGGCGTTGTACGGCTTAAACCGTACCGCGGGTTCAAATCCCGCCCTCTCCGCCAGTTTCATCTGGTAAGGGATATAACGAACAAAGAAGTGGCATAGGTCTTATGTTTATATCCATTTTTTTTACACAAACCTTTTTACATCCTTTATCTCCCTTATGGGGCATATCTTTCTGAACCTTTCTATCGGACCGGTCGTATTCACAAATAGAAACCTCTCTCTTTCCTTTTTCATAGAAGATATTACCTTGTTTCGTATAGAATAATAATTAAACTATGAAGGGAATTCTATATGAATCTTTCGCGTCGCTCTTTTTTAGGTGTTACTTTGTCCAGTTTTGCTTTGACAAAAACCATATCTTTATATGGCAATAATATAGCCCGAGATACACGGGAGTATCATGTCTCTGTTTCTATTGAGGCACTTGAACACGAACCTGAACTGTTCAAAATATTTCAGAAGGCTGGTGTATCTGCTGTCTGGCTTTCTGGTTTTTTGTATGGGCACTGGTATTACAAACCAGAAACAATTCAACTATGGAAGCAAAAGTTTGAATCGGCAGGAATTCCCGCTTATGTAATTAATGTCCCTTTCGGCCATCCAGGCGACTCGTTGGGTAGTTATTCGGGCACCGTGCCACTAACTCCTCCGACACATTGGAAATTGGGGATGAATTATGATGGTAAAACTTTTGCGGGCACTTCGCTTCATTCACCTGCAACAGAGGAAAATGTACAGGCATTAGAGGTATTGAAAGGACATAGAATTGAAAAGGTATTTCTTGATGACGATTTTCGATTAGCAAGGAGTCCAGGGGTTATTGGTGGTTGTTTTTGTGAAGAGCATAAGAGCAATTTTCTGGCGAAGTATGGACATAACCCTTCTGAATGGGAAAATCTGATTGATTCTATTCAAAAACGAAGTTTGACTAAAGTCCTGCGAGATTGGGTTGAATTCACCTGCGATGAATTAACCAACTGCTTTCGCACATTGGAATCCAGAGTGCCGGATATAGAACTCGGGATTATGGTAATGTATATGGGTAGTGAAAAAGCAGGGATAAGACTGACCGATTATCGCAACCGTCTTTTTCGCGTAGGCGAGTTAATGTTTGATGACCGTAGTTTTGGCAATGTTAAAGGTAAATGCAATGAATTATTCAGTGCTTTGTTCCATCGCAGGTTTACTACACCTGAAAAATCGTTCAGTGAAACAACTGCCTTTCCCGCTGACCAACTTTCTGCAAAAAATATGAGTGCAAAACTGGTTATTTCTACCATTTCCGATGTACGGAATACGATGTTTATGAGTGGTTTCCAGCATTTTCCTAAAACACATTGGGATATATTACCAGACGCTATGAAGAAGCAAGCACAATTTCACAGTGAAATTGCATCACATACACCGAAAGGTCCCTTAAAACATTTCTGGGGGGAGCATAGTAGATATGTAAGTAACGACAATCCGTATAGTTTGTTTTTGGCAATGGGAATACCATTTGAAGTAATTGAAAAACCTGTGGATGAAGGCTGGATTTTTGTAGGGGACAATGATACGGAAAACCTCAAACCATATGGAAGCATTTATATCACACGGGAGAAAAAGGAGGGTTGTTTAAATATCCCTGAAAATCTGGAATCGCTTTACAAGTTTAAGAATTCTATTATCCATGAAATTAAAAATGTTCCATTCATTATAGAGGAAAAGCCTATTGTTTGTGCATGGTATCCTGCTATAAGAAAAGTTCTCGTATGGAATTTGGCAGAAAATAAAGAAGGATTTACGCTCACAAGAAATGACCAAAAACTAAGTTTTACATTAGATGGGTTAGATTCTATTCTATTGTCCGATTTATCTTAGTAGAGGGTCAGTTTCTTGCCTCTATCTTCAACTTGATAGCAGATAAGAGCAAAATATTTATACTTCTATATGTAAAAAGGCTACCATCTTTGGGCTCTTATAATCTATAATTATTAAATACACTTCAACCTTATGAAGGGGATAGTATTATGAATAGAAGAGATTTTCTAAAAGGGGCAGCATTAGCGATACTGACATCTCCTAATATTAACACACCTGAAATTAAAACAACTTATAAAAAAAGAAGGGTATCAAGACCGAAATATCCACAGAATTTTGTTTTGATATTAATGGATGATATGGGCTATGGTGATTTAAGTTGCTATGGTAATACTCGATATACCACTCCAAATCTTGACCAGATGGCAAAGGAAGGAGTGCGATTTACAGACTTTTATGCCTGTGCTCCTGTATGCACACCAACAAGAGCCTCTGTCCTTACGGGTTGCTATCCTTTAAGAGTAGGCTTACCTCGGGTCCTTGGAAATAAATCGAGGGAAGGAATTAATCCGCAAGAAATTACTTTAGCCGAACTGTTAAAACAAAAAGATTATAGGACGGCATGCTTCGGCAAATGGCATTTAGGACATTTGCCTCCGTTTTTACCGACACATCATGGTTTTGACGAATTTTATGGTCTCCCCTACTCTAACGATATGGGTCCCGATAAATATAAACCTAATGACCCGCCTTTACCTCTCATTGAAGGAGACAAAGTTATCGAAACCAATCCAGACCAGAGTAAATTGACCACTGCATACACAGAACGGGCAATAGACTTTATTAAAAGAAATAAAGATAATCCCTTCTTCTTGTATCTACCTCATTCAATGGTACATGTGCCTATACATGTTTCTGAACGATTCAAAAACAAATCAGGAGCAGGCCTCTATGGTGATGTCGTGCAGGAAGTTGATTGGTCAGTGGGTGAAGTACTGAAATCTATTAGAGAGACAGGACTTGACGAGAATACATTGGTAATTTTTACATCTGATAATGGTCCCTGGCTTATCTATGGAAATCATGGCGGTAGTGCAGGAAATTTACGCTGTGGCAAAAACACGACATTTGAAGGAGGAATGCGAGTCCCCTGCATTGCCTGGTCACCAAAATTTATACCCGAAGGTAAAACTTGTAAGGAGGTAAGTGCTACATTCGATTTTTATCCTACCTTTGCACATCTTGCCGGGGTAAATTGTCCCAAAACAGACCGCCGTGATGGTAAAAATGTATGGAATCTACTTTCTAAACCGGATTCACAATCACCACATCGTTTCTTCTTATATTATCATGAACAAGAACTTCAAGCCATTCGCTATGGAAAATGGAAATTACATTTCCCACATAAATATACTGATGTTGAGCTTTCAGAAAGAGACGGAGAACCAGGAAAATATATGATTAAAGATGTACCCACATCATTGTATAATCTGGAAAAAGATATTTCCGAACAGACAAATCTTATCCAGAATTACCCCAAATTAATAGAAAGACTTAAAAGCATGTCTCTTCGTTATGATAATGAATTAAGAAAACATATTCGTCCTGCATTAAAAGTTTGATTTTACATAAATGTTTACTCTTTCTATATATAATCCCATCTCATTTATATAACCTATCTATGAATAAATAATTTTTCCTGCTTGTAATCATTGAATTACATTTCATATCAGAGTCCTGTCTACTAAACGATATGGAAAGGACCTTCAGGTATTTTATTGTCTCTTTCAATGCCTAAAGACTCTTTCCCACATCTTTTATTAACAGGCGTAGTTTTTGTTTTATATATAAACGACAACGGGCTATCACTACTTTCTGATAGCCCGTTTGAACAGTCGAATTTGTTATAGTCAATTTTTTAAGATTGTATCTTTACTCTCTTACGAACCAATGTTACTATCCCGACAATTGCAGAGATAAGCACTAATACTACTATCCCTGTGTTTGTGCTTGCAGGTATGCCTTTTTCAACTGTCAGAACAGCAGTTCTGGATGTGACAGTATCGCTTCTACCTGATACAGAACTACCACTATCTTGAACCACAACATAGTATTGACCTGAATCTTCTATCTCTGCCTGGTCAATAACTAATGAAGGACCTTCGGCGCCATCTATTACTTCCCATGCCTTATCACCTAAATTGCGATACCATGTATAGGTCTTTTCACCCAAGCCTCCGGTTACTTGTATTGACATTTCTACATGTTCATTCGCAGTAGCATTGTATTCTGGCAATAAGTCTTGACCTAAACTTAAATGAGTTCCAACATCTATATTCGCCTTATAGGATTGATAAACCATTGGAACATCATCCGTTACTTCAAGATAATATTTGTAGATTCCCACAGTCAAAGCAGCTGTATTCACCTGAATTTCTAATGTATTCACTGCTACGACTTCTGTTCCTCCACCCGGCAAATCGCGTTTCCATTCATAATACACTGGCGGTAAGCCACCAACAAAATCCGCAGTCAACCAGAACGATGGGTCATCAATATACAATGATGCGTCTTGTGGCTGCTGTGTAAAGGTTACAACACTACTTGCAACACGCAACAATGCTGGGTCAGAGGTTAGTGTGGTGTTCAAACCTGTAACCGTAGAAGGTTGGTCAGTTATATACACAAAGTATTGATTTCCATCATAAGTCTCATCTACACCGGGCAATAATAAGATACTATCATTTACACCAAGTGAACCTACTCCTGATTGCCACCAGTCATAGGTGTAAGGCTCAAATCCGCCTATTACTTCTACTTCAAATATTGCATCTTGACCCGCATATATATTCAAACTCTGCGGATGTGTAATGATTTGTGGTGGTTCTGCTACTTTTACTTCTGCTGTTCGTGATGTTACAGACGGATTTAATCCTTCACTTGAATCACTCACGATTACATAGTAGTTGCCCACATCTGTATCATCCGCATCTCCAAGGTCAAGTGTATTTTGTCCTTCTACGGGTGCAGATAAACTTTCATCGTTCTTGAACCATTCATAGTAGAATGGAGGTATGCCACCAGTCACATTTGCTATCAATCTGACAGGTGTTTCTCCAACATAAGCACGAATGTCATCAGGTCCACTAACATTGATAAAGTTCGTTATTTGTAGTTTTGCTACTCTGGATATACCTGTTTGTGGCACTCCACTATCAGTCACAATACAACGATAATAAGAATTTTGCAAAGTAGACAAATGTGCCCCTTCTGCTAACTGAATTGAAATCGTATTACTGTCGGCACCGGAAACTATTGAACTTGCATGCAATGGATGTGCACCGTTCGCCAGATTTGTCCACGGACCCAATGGGTCTGTTGCATATTGCCATTCATAACTTAATGGTGGGATACCACCTTCAGTTTGAACTGTAAACACCGCTTGATTACCTACATTTTCTGAAACATCTGATGGATGTTCTGTGCTAACATCAAGAACTGTATATACATTTAGCACACCGGGGTTAGCAGGATATGCGTCAGGGTCAGGACCGTTGTCCACTACAACGCATCTGTAAGAGCCTGTATCTCCAACTACTACAGAACTCAATGTAAATACTGAATTACCTGCTCCATTTACAATAGAAACACGACCTCCTAAATCACCATCATTGAGCGGAACATAATCACTTCCTACATTCCTTTGCCACACATAAGTATATGGTGTCGTTCCGCCTGACGCAGTTATAGTTACGCTATAGTTTTCTCCTTCATACCGGGAGATGGGACTTGGCGTCGGGTCTGTTACAATTAATGGATTTGTAACATTCAAAGTTGCTTCTTGTGTATCTTCTGTGGATGGAGCACCCCGATTTTCAGTATCTGTAACCGTGCATTTATAAGTTCCTGCATCAGTTAAACCAAGCCCTGTTATCGTCAGTGTAGAAGTGGCACCATTATTAGTAATGGCTACAATTGCACCTGAGCCTGATGGATGCGCACCATCTGATAATAGTGTTCCTCCGTTCCAATACCATTTATAGGTATAGGGTTGATATCCACCCGTAGCAGTTGTGCTAAACTCGGCTGTCCCACCTGTATTACGATGGATACTCTGAGGATGCTGAGTTATGGATACAACTGGTTTTACATCCAGATTAGATGGACCAGCAAAAACACTCTGACCACCACCACCACCACTCATATTGTATGCTGTTCCATAGTAAGTTCCTATGTTTGATTGGTCAAGGTTATTTATAACAATTGGGTTTCCACCACCTCCGAACGGGTCGGGTCCACTACCCCTATCCACATACCACTGGTATACATAGTTCGAACCAGGACCTCCTATAAATTTAAAATTGAAACTAACAGATTCACCAATATATTTCTTAACATTGTTAAGTAAATCCACAACTGTCCGCATCATATTTGGATTCATGTTTATTGTTCTTATACCTGATATAACTTGATTTGGTGGTGGAGGTGTATCGTTCGGGTCAGTTACAACACAACGGTATTGTCCATCTTCATATCCAAGAATAGCATATTCAACTGTTAATTGATTCGTGGTTGCTCCACTAATCTTAGTTGTAACAGGCGTGTTTCCCGGTCCATCCGAACCATTTACATTTCTTGGATAATCTCCATCAATCAAGTTTGTCCATGTTCCTGTCCTATTTATTTGCCATTGATATTGATATGGAGGACCATAACCACCACTGGCAGTTACATTCATCCTAAATGAACGACCAAACCCAATATATCCATCCGTTAAATTAAGTGCAGTAGGACTACCAAAATCATCTTCATTAAACGGTTCACTGCGAGGAGCATCAAATTCTTGAATGCTGATTGCACTCACTGCTAATGCGTCAGGCCAGACATCTATATAACCTGTTTTTGTCTCTGTATCTTCACCGTATTCTGAGACTACCCTAAGACGAACCGTATAAATACCCACCGTGGTATATGTCCACTGCGGATTTGTAGCGGTTGTATAGTGAGCATCATCCGTCCCATCACCATCGAAATCCCAATACCAATCCGTAATTTGTGTAGTATTACCTGGAAGTTCATCTGGTACAGATTCGTCAGTAAAGGTCACAGTTAAAGGATGTTGCCCTTCTGTTGAATTTGCAGTAAATTGGGCTATGGGTGGTGTATGAACAACAATATAATCTGTTTTTGTCTCATTATCACTACCTTCCGCTGTTTGCACCGTAAGAGATACCGAATATTTTCCGGCAGTACTATACTGATGAGATGGATTTTGCGCACTACTTATGCCCGTATCACCGAAATTCCAACTCCATGTAGTTTCAGGCCATGAACCAAAAGTATTAGACAAATCTGTAAACTGAACAGATTCACCTGCCAGAATTTCAATTGGAGTAGCACTAAAATTAGCAACCGGTGTTGCTACATTTTCATACGCACCCATATCAACAGCGGTACCATTTTTTCGTTGGAAGTTCCGTATATCTACTCGACCAGCCCCTAATGGGGGTTGAACTAATGCGTCACCACCCGCATCAAAACAGGGAGAAATAGGTGACGGGAAAGTAATGGTTAAACGAAAATCGTTACTCCCCGGATTCCTAAATAAGGGGTTACTATCAATATTTCCTGCACCTCCACCTCCATATCCTCCTTGAACATCGCAATATTGAACATCTGCAGACCAGGAAAAATCCATAACACCTGTGGTATAAGAACGTATATGAGGGTTAGCAGGCGCAGAAGGGTTCCAGAAAACATTATTATAGATTTTAGGAAAGCCTGTGCCACATCCACAATTTATTATTGTATTTGCATTAATCACCGGTGGAAATGCTGAATTAGCCGAAGTATTGTTGTAAAAAGTGCAATTCACAATATAAGTTTCATTACCAATATCATTAGCAGATGAATTTATACCATTATTAAAAATCGCAGCACCACCTCGCATGGGATTGTCATCCGTATCTGCTGATTCATTACAAGTATTCCCTCTAAAAACGCAATCATGGATTAATGCATTTGCTTTATAATTTGTTCCACTTACAGTCCCTGACATATTAGCAATGGCACCACCAGCGACTGCAGCCGTATTGTCGTAAAATACACAATTAGCAATTATAGGAGACGAGAGCCAATTATAAAGACCTCCACCCCGCCAACTATGATAATCACTCGCTATTCCTGATGCTCTGCCACCGCGAATATGAAAACCATCAATCACAACATCTTCAGTAGGTACGGTTGCTCTACTTGTAACGACTACATGGTAAGCATTAGTTCCACCACGAGAGGTTCTACCATCAATAGTAGTTATATACTGTGAAGGCCTACGCTGGTCACGAGATGTCTCGTTTCCATAAAAACCACCGTAAAGATGCACATAACTTTCTAATATTAATGAACCTTCTACAATGGCTGGGGCACCCCATGCTATATCTCGAATTTCATCATAATTGCCTTGAACAACCCATACTTCCACAGGATTACCCGCTGAGGCTTGAGCCGCCGCTGCATCAATGCCCTCCTGAATGGTTCGATATGCTTTTGCCCATGAACTACCATCAGGTGATGGGTCTGTGCTTGCTTTATTTACATAAACTACACCAAAGGTATAGTTCGTAAGCAAGCAAAGGATAAAAACTAACCACACACTTTCCCTTCTTAACATATACTGTCTCCTCTAAAAGTTAATAATTAGAACACATTTTTACTATCCACTCATAATAACTAACAATACTAAATGATATATATCTGTTTATTTATTATAACATGTAAAATTAAAAATATCAACATTTTTTAACTTTTTATTATTTAACAAGTGGGCTGAACTTTCGTTCAACCCACTTGTTAGAAAATTTGTCTTATTAAATTTTCTATATCCTAACTCTTACTTCATTTATAGCTGCGGCCCGGCACAATAGCCATCTTCTTCTCCAGGGCATGGATGATAACCACCCATATTGAAGAACTGGATTAGACGAAGAAGTTCGCTCAGTTCAATCATCCAGTTTTGAGGGTCATAATCCGAGGAGTGTGGAGTGCAAGTATGGTCTCCATTATAACCTCCGTTATAACCATCTTCTTCACTGTTGGGGTCACAATGATAACCACCCATATTGAAGAACTGTATCACACGAAGCAGTTCAGATAGACTAATTATACCATCTCCATTCTGGTCTGCACTGTGAGGTCCAATCTCTCCTTCTACTGTGCCTTCGGGCGTTCCTTCTACTGTGCCTTCGGGCGTTCCTTCTACTGTGCCTTCGGGCGTTCCTTCTACTGTGCCTTCAGGCGTTCCTTCACCTTCTGGAGGTATTTGCACAAATATCACACCTATATTTCTATCCCTATTCATAGGAATATTGATTAGTGGTTGGTCAAGACCATCTATTCCTTCAATATCACCTGTCCACGCTTCAAACATCCATCCATCAGCAGGTATAGCCTGAGCATTTGCTATAGCCCCATCAAGATATTGATATTCTACATTAGGGGTGGGAGAAGTCGTTCCCTGTCCTTCATCAACGGTTAGAACCAATTTGCGCCAAACAATAGGAGCAAACTTTGCTGTTAATTGTAAATCGCTGTTGATAGTTGTTTCATATACAGAATTCGTAGAAAGCAAAGTATCATTTGAATACCAACCTTTAAATGCCTGCCCGAAAGAAGGAACGGCTGTTAACTTAAGTTGGAAATTGTTTGCTAAAGCGTAGGAACCGGCTATCACAGAAGTTTCTCCATTGCTTGCTAATACACCTCCATCACCTTCAATTGCAAAATTAAGCATCCAACCGGTATCCTCAAAATGTGCCACGATATCATAATGAGCCTCTACTGTCAATACAGTTTCAAACCAATAAACCCATGTCGTCTTATGAGTACTCAACGGGTTTTTAATTATCTCTAAACCACCAAAATAATCACCCGTTGCTGGCTGTGCAGATAGGTCTAGTTCCTGTCCTGTTATAAAGCAATAAGCGCCCGGAGCAGGGTCAAGACTTCCAGAGCCTGTACCTGCTGTTGTAATATTGACATTCCAATCACATATTGAGAACACCGCAGTAATATCTAAGTCTGATTGGACTTGTATTGCAAGGGTAGGGCCTTCTACATAACTGACAGTCGTTCCATTATTAATTTCCCAATGTAGTAGGGCATATCCCAGGTCCGGGGAAGCATAGAAAACTGCCCACTGCCCTTCTATATATCCATAAGTGCCCGGTGCTGGGTCAGTAGTTCCATTGCCACTTATTACCAAATTAACAAGATAGTCTGGGTCTCCAAATTTGGCTATAAGGTTTCTATCTGATGTCACTTCAAAACCATATTCTGGAAATTCAAAAACTAACTCATCATTTTCATCATACCAACCTAAGAAGGCTTTCTCTGTCTGAGGTATGGCATTAAGAAACATCCATTGACCTGCTATAAGGTAATAAGTCCCAGGAGCAGGGTCTGTAGTTCCCGGACCATCTGTTGCAATTGAAACAGTATAGTCTGCTGGTCTAAATCTTGCAGTAAGGGTTTTATCCGAGTTCATCACAATTTGAATAGGATTATCCATAGTATTGGCTGAACCAATATCCCCTTCCCAACCATCAAATAACGAACCTATGTCTGGAATGGCATAGACTGAAACAACTGCATCAGGTGTATATACACGAGTTCCTGGCGCCGGGTTTGTCGTCCCAGAACCAACTACATTAATTGTTAAATCATAAGTTAAAATCTTCGTAAATATTGCACGAATGGTAATATCCTGAGTTATCGTAACCTCCAATGGGCTACCACTTCCAAGATTATTACCCTCTCCGTTTTCCCAATGGTCAAAATAATACCCACTACCTGCAAAGGCATAAATTTGCTTAACTGCTCCGTTAGCACACTGATATGTTCCAGCAGGTGGTGATACAGAACCATTACCCACAGATTCTATAGTTAAAGCGTAACATTGATTTGAAAATACTACACCTACTGTCTTATCTGAGTCCATATATATATTTGCATAAGTGCTCGAACCAAACGACGCTGCATCACCTGTCCACCATGCAAAGCATGAACCTTCATCAGGTTCTGCATATAAATTAGCCATTTGGCCTGTTTTATATGAATATACTCCAGAGCCATCACTAAAAGGAAGAACAGAACCAGTTCCTGTGCTTGATGGGTCAAAACTAAATGTTAAAGAATGGTCACCGGCAACAAAGACAGCCTTTATTTTCATATTTTCCTGAACATTGTCAAAAGAATAATTGGTTATGTCAGTTAAAAATTCATAACTTGATGAGACTTCATTCCAAATCTCCCAATGGTCAAATGCCTGCCCGCTGTTTACTTGTGGATATGCCCATATATAAACTTGGGAACCTCTATTAATAGTATTTGTTCCCACTGGTGGAGAAACATTCCCAACCCCCTCTATTTCTACCGTTAGCGATAATTCACATACTCCTGAACGATTTACTCCACCATCCGGTTGAACTTTAGCGACTAATTGGTCTACCAAATAACAAAGGTCTGGAGGAACAGGATTGTTACTTACATCAATGTAATCACCGTTACCTATCCCTTCATTATCAAGCAGAAAGCCAAAGTTTTGAATCTGGTTATTGTCTAAAAAGACATTCTTTAATGCTATACAATCTTTCAGAGGATTAATTTCCTCAATTTGGTTATAACTTAATATTAAACTTTCTAAAGTCCCTGTATTCGGGGAACCCGAAAGGCTCATAATATCACTTATTTGATTGTTTGCCGCAGTAAAGGCTATAAGACCTGGCATGTATTCAATGCCGCTTATGTTTTCCAATACATTCTCATCCAAACTAATACCACCTAAAGAATCAAATGGAGTGGTAACTTCTTCTGTAAACATAGCGGGTCCAATATCGTTATTATTCAATATTGCGAAAGTCAGATTTTGCAAACCTATCAAACCATTAATATTGGTAATCCCCGTATCAGAGCATACAAAGAAATTAAGGTTTGTCCAATTTTGGGCAACATCAATATCTGTTATACCCAATACTCCTAAGAAAGCAATACTCGGATTAAGTTGGTCAAGACTCGATAAATCAGTTATTCCGGACTCAGAAAGAATACCTAATATCCCTACATTTGATTCATCTACATATTGAATGGATGTCATATCTGCCACATAAGTCTCCAACTCCGTCTGCCCTAAACCGCAACTTGCTTCTACAAAAGCATTCAAATTACTCGCCACATCACCTAAGGGGGTCCAATCACTAATCGGATTACTACCCATCCATAGTTGTGTAAGGTTTGTAAGGTTACTTAAAAAACTAAGGCTTGTCACACTATCTAAACCACCAATACTTAATATCTGCAAACTGGTTAACGAGTTCAATACAGCAAGGTCTGTATCATCAAGAGCATTAGTCCCTGTAGCAAACGGGTCAAAATCATCATACAATTCTAATGTGCCAAAACCAAGATTCAATCCTACTAAATTTGTTAAAGAGGAAAGGATAGATATATCAGAAATCTGGTTAAAACCAATATCTAATAATTGTAAACCAGTAAGACCACCCAAATCTGTAATATCTGTTAACTGATTTTTGCCCAGCATCAAATACTCTAAAGAGGTCAGTCCACTAATTGGGGATAAGTCTGTTATCTCATTCCCAGTCAGGTTCAGGACTGTCAATGAGGTGCATGCCTCCAATCCTGTTAAATCTGTTATACCTAAATACGAAGCATCCAGACCTTGAAAAGCAGGGTCTGACAGTTCTATATCCTGTGGCGGGTCACCCAACGGAACACCTACTTGTGCCTCATACTGTGTCTGTACCGCTGACAGTAAATTGGTGTCGTTAAAAATAACATTGGCTGCAAACACATTTACTGACAGAAACAAAAACACTACCACTGAACCTAACACTCTTATCTTCATAACCAGTCTCCTTAAAATTATATGTTTATTTTTTTCTTTCTAATTGATAAAAAAATCACTATAAGTTTATACCATTTTTCTAAAAAGATGTCAAATCAAAACCACCTATCTTTTTTCTCCATGATTTACACAACAATTCTGGCTTGGATTTACAATATATTTTCTTGGCTATACGCCTCTTACTTTCATCAATTCTATCGCTTCTCTAAATATATTAACAGATTGTAATAAAGCATTTATATTTTCATATCCATACGAAACCCTTAATTGATATTTCCCCATTTTTGAAAGTGTCCCCTGTGGATGGACACAGTAAATCCCCGGTAGATAAACAACTCGTTTATTTACCCTATTATCCATATCATAATCCCAATCTTTAATCCCCGACTTTCTGGACAATAACTTAAACAAATCGGAATCTGGGAAAGTAGGTATCCCTTTGAGTGTTATATAGAGATAAAAACCAGCACTTCCCCCCGTTATAGATTCTGTATAGTTTCCCATTTCTTGAATAAACTTCTCTTTAAATAGAATACCTCTTTCTCGATACCCAGCATTTACACTTTCAAATTGTTTTAAACCAACCTTCTTTATTAATTCTGCAGAAATTTCCTGAGTTATTAATGGGGCACTAAAGCCCACATCACTATTCCACTGAATTAACGATTTTAGTAAGGCACTGTTTTTTGGTCCGATTATGTATCCCACTCTCAACGCAGGTGCAAACACTTTTGACAAAGTGCCAATCTCATATACGAACTCGCAGTTATCAAACATCGAAGGCAATTTAGGAAGTGGTAGTTGTGTATCATGTATAAGCCACTCATAGGCAAGGTCAAAAAATAAAGGGATTTTTGTATTAAACTTCTTAGACCATGTTTCAAGGCATTCTACTATTTGCTTCCTTCTCTGATTGGAAATTACAACACAAGTAGGATTATTAACCGTGACGAAATAGCAACACGATATATGTTTTCCTGCTTTGTGCAGAGTTTCCAGTGTCTGTTGCAAAATGTCAATCCGTGGACCTTCAGCATCTTCTTCCACAGGTGCTATTTCAAAAGTATTCCTTTCCAGAGTTGAAGTAAAAATATAGTAAAGCGGGTCTGTTGAAACTACGACCCCCTTCTTTAATATATTCGCCAGACCGGTGAGGATACTGGTAGCACCACTGACGCCTATAACAATTTCTCGGTTCTCAAAATCAGGAACAGAGCCAATCTTTTTGTTCTTATATAATGTGGAATAAAACTCTTTGAGGGAATCAATCAGCCGCTTTGAGCCTTCTGGTCCTCCGTAGTTCAATAAATTAGATGGGCGATTTTTCTTCTTTACAAGTTCTGTAACAATATCTGCAAATTTATTGTAAGGAATAGTATCTTCATTTACATAACCGACTCCCAGATTAATGTCCATCCCTGGCCGAAAATCTTGAGCAAATTGAGACATCATTTGATTCACAGGGGAAGGTTGAGAAGATTTTAGTCCATATTCAGAAAAAAGATTATTCTCTATCATGGCAAATAACTTTAAGAACCCAATAGGAAGGTTCTATCCTGTTTTTTCGATTTTTTGAACCAACTCTGTTCGCACAGGATAAGTCCGATTCCCATAACTTATATAATAATAGGGTGTCTGTTCAACTACATCATCAGCAGGCTGACGAAGTCCACTCTTAAAATAAACCATATACTTTTTCACACTGTTTCCACCTACAGAAGCAATTCCCCGCTGGGGGATGGTAATTTTTCCACTCATTCGGCTTGCATAATAATTATTATCAAATTTTAGTCCTAATTTAGATTTGATTAATCTCACATAGTTGACTGTTTCGGTAAAAGGTGGAACACCTTTATACTTTTTTACATTTTCAGGACCCGCATTATAACCTGCTAATGCCATATCAATATTTCCATTAAATAAATCTAACATGCGGCTTAAATATTGTGCCCCCCCTGCAATATTTTGAGCAGGGTCAAATATGTCTGTAACACCCATTTCCACCGCTGTCGCTGGCATCAATTGCATTAAGCCACACGCCCCCGCCGTAGAAACCGCATTAGGATTAAAAGCACTCTCTACTTCCATCACTGTCCATATCAATTTTTCTTCTATCTGATAATACTGGCTACATTCCTTCACTATTTTTTGAATGGCTTCAAAATTATAACTTTTCCCCTTATATGAATGTTCAAACTTCTTAGAAACATGTATCGGTTCTAGAGGAACAATAATGGCATAACCACTATTATTTTGATTTTCCCTTGAAACATTACCTTTATCTGCTGAATAGGTAGGCTGAGAAGATTTTTTAAAATATACTTCTTTATATTCATTCTTTGAACGATATTTTTGTGGCCTATTTGTAAAAACAAGTGTTCCATCTTTTCTCTGAAATTGATATAGTCCCTTTTCCCTTGAACGGTCAGCATACGCTTCTTTTAAGTCTATCTTATATATCTTCGTCCCCGGGGAAGATTTCTCTTCGGATTTGTTAGTGAGTAAATGGGGCTCTGCATAAACCAATCTAGAAATCAATATCAGCAAAGGGAAAAATATAAATATTCTCACTAAATAAGATTTTTCTCTATAAATCCGATTAAGAAACATCAGGCATTTCCTAATTTTTACTTGTCCTTACTATATATAATAAATAAAACTTACAAATTTTGTCAACAAATTATTTAATATCCAAGTTAATCTTTGACTTTCTGTATGGATAACTGCTCTATGGGTCTATCTGTTTCGTTTTTAATGGTTAAAAGGCTATTACCACTAATTAAGATTGTTCCAACAAGATTCTGAACTTCACATTTTTTATCTGCTGCCCTTACTACAATAGGACTTCGTTCGCAATTATCATAAATGAGGCAATCATTAAAAGAAACACCACCAATAGTTGAGACTGATGACTTTTTCATCTGGTAAATTTTAATTGGGAAACTATCACACTTTTGAGGGGTATTTCCACAAGAACAATGGTCAAACACTATTTTTACTCCTTCTGACGATTTATCAAATATAAAAATGCCTCCTTTTTGTGGACCTTCTATATGACAATTTTTAAATATAACTTCACCGCCAGGTCCTTCATCAGCAACGGCACCGATAGCAATCCCATGGTCAAAGCCACTTTGGATAAAACAGTTTTCCACTCTAATAGAAATGGGAAGAGATTTTTTCTTTAAGGTTTTAAAATACATTAGTATTCCTGCTCCTTTATTACCCTCAATATAACAGTTTTTCATAAGTATATTTTTAAACTGTTCATTATCCCTATTTGGCTCAAAATCAATCCCTGCCTGAGGAGCCGTTCCAGAAGTATTTATGAAAGAACAATTTTCAATGGTAAGATTTACTGCACTAATAATACTAATTCCCTGCCGATGATTGTCATAACAAACTACATCCCGAATAACAACATCTTCACAATGGTCCCGTTTATCTGTTGCTCCTATATAAATTCCGTCTCCACCACTACTTTCGAAACGGACACCTTCAATAATCACATTTTTACAACCCCGCATAGATAAAGCCATCCGCCATTCAGCAGGCTCGTATTGCTTCTTATCCTGGTAATCCATCTTGTGCATTCGTAAAACCGCACCATAACCAGATATCACAAGATTCTCAACATCTTCAGCAGAAAATAATGAATCTCCGCTTCCTTTAAATTCTCCTTTTTTTGCAAGGATAACTACACCGGGCATCAAGGTAATCTTTTGGTTTGAGTGCAATTTTATCGGTCTGACTATCCAGGGCAAACCTATGTTGGGAACAATAACTTCGTTTGCCGCTGAATCAATAGCAGACTGTAAAAAGTCAGTAGAATCCTCAGGATTAAATCCCCACCACGCAACACTTGCCCATTTTAAAGTCCCTTGTTGTAGTTGTGAAATTGCATCAGGGTTATTTTTGTATAATGACAATTGCAAATCGTCAAATTCGGAATAGGCAATGCTTGTCGCAAGAATATATATACAAAAAACTGTAATAACACAAATTTGACGATTAAACATATTCCGTTCCTTTTCATTTCAAAAATTTAATTCTCCTGAAAATAAACATTAAAATATGGTAAACTACTTACCGTTTTAATATCAATCAGGGAAAATAAGTTAAAAATAAAGGAAAGTGCTATGAGTAAAAATGTATCTATAGATATTTCTTTATGCCATGCCAATAAAATAAGTCCTTCCCACGGTTTTACGGACGAAGAATTAGAAGTATTAGTAAAGCAAATAAAGGATTATCATAATGAAATCTTACAGGAACGAAAAATAAAAAAATATGGATTTTTTGAACTTTATAAGGACAAGGATACAAAAGAACGAATAAAAAAAGTTGCTGCGGATTTTTTAAATCACGGTATTGAAAATCTTGTAATTTTAGGGATAGGTGGTTCAGCACTGGGCACTACTGCGCTAAACACTGCGTTGAATGGTCCCTATTATAACCTTCTTTCCAGAGAATGCCGAAAGGGCTTCCCCCGCTTATTCGTTATGGACAATATTGACCCTACCACTTTTAAGAGGGTTATGGAATTGTGTCCGCCTGAAAAGACATTATATAACGCCATTTCCAAATCAGGTGAAACAGCAGAAACAATGTGCCAATTGCTTATTATATTAAAGGAGTTAGAAAATTCTATCTCTCCAGAGAAAATCAAAGAGCACCTTGTTATTACCACAAGTCCAAAAGGAGAAAATGCGCCCAAAAGTCTATTGCATCCTATTGCAGAGAAATATGGCACTATCCAATTTGAAATTCCACTAAATGTAGGAGGAAGATTTTCTGTATTCTCCCCTGTCGGTCTATTTCCAGCGTCTTTATTAGGGTTTGATATTGATGCTTTAGCAGAGGGCTGCGCCGAAATGGACAATATCTGCTCAAATCCTTCTTTCGAAAACAATCCCGCATATCAATTTGCAGGAACTCATTATATCCTCGATAAAAACAAGGGAAAGAAAATATCTGTAATGATGCCTTATTCTGACCGTCTTAAAGATATTGCAGATTGGTATTGTCAACTCTGGGCAGAAAGTCTGGGGAAAAAGAACGATATTGATGGCAATGAAATCTTTAATGGGCAAACCCCTGTCAAAGCATTAGGCGTTACAGACCAACATTCTCAAATACAACTCTACCGCGAAGGTCCCAATGATAAAATAATTAACATGGTTCTGGTTAAAAATTTTGGAGAAGACTTACCTGTCCCTAAAATCCTTGATGAAATTCCTGAGTTAGAATACATTCGGGGACAAAGTATGGGAGACCTATTACATGCAGAGTTCCAGGGGACAAAGGATGCTCTTACATTAAGCCAAAGGCCTGTGGTTCTTTTACAAATGGAGGAAATTTCTGAATATACTGTAGCCCAGTTGCTTTATATGTTAGAAGTCGCTACCGCTATGGCTGGAAAATTATACAAGATTAACGCTTTTAACCAGCCTGGCGTTGAAGAGGGAAAGAAAATCGCCCGTCGCTTAATGTTAGAAAAAAAACAAAATCTTTGTTAAAAACATGTTACAATATACTTATAAACATAAATAAATTCTGCGAACAAAAATATAGTCAATTTCTTTTTTTATGTTATGGAAAGCATTAATAGTGAATTAAAGGTTAAAAACACGGTTCAAAATTCTGATACTGGTTTAGGGAATGATTTTATTTTTCTTGCACGAAGAAAAAAATCATTCCGATATTTAATCACTTCTATCATTATATTAACCCTTTGTCTATGGTTTTCTGATAGATACCTACGATTTGATTTGGATGAAACAAAATATCGTGTGGCTTTAACCCTCGAAAACGAATCCGCAAGACCCATTATGCGGAATATCTCCAAAAAAATCTTTTCTCAACCCAATTTACTGGATGACTCCAGATACCTTCAATATTTAGAGTTTCTCGCATCCATTGAAGAAAACGATGCCGTAATAAAACTTTACCAGGATATATACAATCTGGATAATATCAACTCATCATTTCTCATAAACTATGCTTGTAAACTTTATTTCCTTGGAGACTATGGAAATGCCCAAAAATTATTAAGAGAGGCACAGACTTTACCTTCAAATAATTCATTGTTAGGTTATTTAGAATCAGCGATGATTATTAACCCCAGTGTAGTCGAAGAGGAAACCTTTGCCACGGGTCTATCAATAATTGCAAAAGAAAACAGAAGTAAATATCCAATTATATTTCCTGAACCTTTCTGGCACCCTACGCTCCCTAAAAATACCTATTCATACTATCTACGAAAGACAGATAGATTAAACCATTGCTTAGCCCCTCTGTATAAAGTATCTGCGGATATATTAGACAAGATAGAAATGGACTTAAAAGACAATAAAGTTCAAAACAAACAGGTCTGGCTAGAAGAAATTTTTCTTATGGGGAAAAAAATAGGGACTAGCATTGAACTAAGTGATTACTATCCCACTCTGGCAATTAGTATCTTTTCACTTAAAATACAACAGAAAGTTCTTAACCTATATAGTGAATATTCAAATACAATAAAGTCAGACATATTAGAAAAAGGGTTAAAAAAACTAAATCAAATTACCCAATTATTAGACAAGTTACAAAAATTGGAGGAACAGAGAAAACTTGAGTTTGAATATAGTAGAAATAATCGAATAAAAATACTCTGGTTAATTTTTTCAGGGTTTATTGAACTATTACTCCTGTTTTTCATAGGAAAATTGATTTCTTACTTGTTGAAAAAATTAAAATATAGCACCGTATACCAAAATCAAACTCTCACAAAATCTATCTTATTTATAGTGTCTATATGGGTTATTGCCATATTCTTACTAACCTTTTACTGTTCATATTCCGACTCCTTGCCTCTTAGAAATAATAACCTTATATCTTATCTGTGGTATTTTCTCATTATATTGCCTTTTATTATTGACCTTGCTTTAATATTACTGAAGAGTCAAGATAAAAAGGTTTCTCTTGACTATGAAGACTCCAGATACGAAAAAGGAGATTTAAATACTAACCCTTCAAAAACGATTTGCTTTATCTCTTTTATGAAACAAATTTCGGGAATATTACTGGGCATGTATACCATCATTATTTGCATCTGGTTTATTTTATTTCGTATTCTCTATCTTTCATACCCTTATCAACTAAACTTGATACAAGATAAATTAGGGTGGGAAGAATTAAATTTGATAAAAGAGTTTCTTTTCCTTTTACATTCTTGACAAATATTTACTAATTCACTTATAATAAATGCTAATCTAATTAATAATGTTAAATATGCAATAATTACTAAACTGAAAATTTAATAAAGTAAGGAGCAAAAGAATGAATCGTGAACAAAAAGCCTACACAACCTTTGAAGCAGCAAGAATTTGTCATGTTACTCACCACAGCATAAAAAATTGGATTCGTCAAGGACTGATTAAAGCGTCAAGGACCCCTGGAGGACATTATCGTATCCTTGAAAAGGACCTGGATGAATTTCGGGAAAAATATGATATGTTTCCCCGAGACAAAAATTCCAAACGGTATCGTATTATGGTGGTTGATGATGACCCGGATGTAATCAACTTAATTGAAAATATGTTGGGGAAAGAAGAATATGAACTTATTAAAGTAAGCAATGCCACAGAAGTAGGATTAAAATCTATTCAACTGTCTCCTGACCTTATTCTGTTAGATTTTCTTATGCCTGAGATTAACGGATTTGAAGTGTGTAGAGCACTCAGGGCTAATGACATGACCCGGGCTATTCCTATTATGGCTGTAACCTGTCTGACAAAGGATTCTGATATTGAACATATATTTGCTTGTGGAGCAGATGAATATCTTGCAAAACCATTTAAAGTAGACCAACTTCGCGAAAAAGTTAAAGAGTTAGTTACTAAGGGACGACCTATTCAAAAATAACCACAAAAAAGAATAATACAGGGTTATAAACTATCCCTGTATCGGCAAAAGGTCTATGGAATCAAATCCGAGATATCGTGCAAGTATTGAGAGAAAATTTTTTATAGCGATTTTTTGGGTGGGTGTGATTCCAATGACCTTGACCCTTATTGTTGCCTATGTATTCGCAAGAGAAGGTCAGTGGGTAACAACAAAACGAAATTTAACTACTGCAGTGAGAAGAACTACAGAGGGGGTTCAATTTGCCTTAAATACACGATTAAATCTTTCGGCTCGTATTGTGGCAGACCCTCTTTTCTCTCAATTTTGCCAGGAAACAAAAGAGCAGCAGGAACTTCTGAAAAATCAAATTTTAGAAAAATTGATTACAATTCAAAATGCAAGTCAAGGGAAAACCCTGGGATTTGCAATAACAGACACCGAACAAAAATTTCTTCTCTCAACATCAACATTCAAATCTGGCGATTTTCTTCTTCCGGATTGGCATAAAAAAACTCGATATCCCATAGTCGTTGCTATTTCTACTCCACCCCAAACAGAAAATTACACTATAACTATCGCCATTCCTATTAAAGACAAAAATCAGAAAATAATAGGTTTTTTATTAGAAATACAGGTGGCAACAGAATTTATTAATTTCGCTCTGGGACCGTCATCAGAAACAGATGGTCTAACACCAGAGAATATTTATTACACTATTATTTATATAAGAGACACCGATGGAATATCCCTTTATAGAGACAAAAGCATAAATCAATCAAAACTTAATGTGAATTATGAACTCGTTGACTCTCGACTATTACAACGATTAAAAAGAACACCGAATAAAACGGAAGGGCTATCAACCCTGTTAAGGTTTTCCAGTCGTGGAAAAGTGGCACCCGTTTTATTAGCATATAAAAAGATTTATCCAGATTATAATCTATACTTCTGTGCATATCGTCAATTAAATGAAATCTTTTGGTTTCTTCATGTAGGTTCTATTGCAGCCCTAATTATTGCTGGATTGGTTATTATCTTCTTTTCTTTAATTGGTTATCGTATTGTGCACAGAAATATATTGCAACCATTAAGCCTGATTAATGAAGGGGCTCAAATTATTCGTCAGGGAGATTTAGAATTAAAACTTAAGATAAATACAGGTGACGAATTAGAAGAAGTAGCCAATTCTTTCAATCAAATGGCAAGCACTCTCCGTAAAAATATTTATAAGTTAGAGGCATCAGAAGAGCGATATCGAAACCTTGTAAACTCCATGAGAGATGGTATATATCAAACAAACAGGGATGGGGTCTTAACATTAATTAACCCGTCTGGGGCACAACTTTTGGGTTTTGAAACTCCTGAACAAGCCATAGGAACTCAAGTTGAAAATCTTTTCTTAAACTCGGGTGATTTTGAAGAATTCTGTTCCGAATTAGAAACAACTCACTTTATTAATCAATTTCGTGTATGGGTAAAACCTTTAAGGGGAGATTTAATCTGTATCGAAATTTCTGGAAGTTATATAACAGACGAGAAATCTTCGATAATAGGCGTTGAAGGCATTTTCCGCGATATTACTCGAAATGTGTGGTTAGAAAAAGAAGTAAATGACCGTGCAGAAAGATTAAAGGCAGTAAATATCATTGCTCAAACAATTAATTCCAGTCTGGAAGCAGGTAAAGTCCACGAAAGTGTCGTTAATGAAATTAAAAGGCTAATACAGAATATTAACTACACAATTATTGCATTTCCACAAGAAAACATTACAGAGTCTGAAAACAAAAGCACTTATTATGAAATTTTATCCCTATTTCCTGAATCCAACTTAGAACCTAAAATTAGCACTTTCTATTGCGGTGACAAAGTGATTAAGGAAAGAAAAACTTTATGCTTTGACTATCTCCAATCTGAAGAAGAAAATATCGCAAAAGAACTTCCACCAGGAATCTCAAGTCTTATCACCACACCTTTATTTGCAGAGGAAAAAGTAATTGGAGTACTTATCTTGGGGTCTGAAACTCCTAAAGCCTTCTCTGCTCATGATGTTGAAATTGTAGAAGAGTTATCTCCTCATATAGCCGTTGCTATACGCAATGCACGACTATTAGAAAAGTTACAAAAAACACTGGATGAAGTAAATAAGGCACATGAACAGTTAAATAAAGCGAATGAAGAACTAAAAACGCTGGATGAAATGAAAACGAACCTCCTTTCCAATGTTTCACATGAGTTACGAACTCCTCTGGTATCCGTTATGGGTTATACAGATATGATTTTGAAAGGGAAGGCAGGACCGATTACAGATACGCAGAGAGAATATCTTTCCATTAGTCTTAGAAATGTTGAGAAATTAGTAAATTTGATTGAAAATCTACTGGACTTTTCCAAACTCCACAAAGGGAAAGAAGAACTTGTTTTCAGCACTTTTGATATTGTGGAATGCGCTAAAATCGGTTTAGAAAATGTACAACCTATGGCAGAACCACGAAAGATAGAACTGATTCTGAATGCAGAACGACAGCCTATACTTGTTGATGGGGATAAAGGAAAAATTATCCAGGTATTTAACAATTTATTATCCAATGCAGTAAAATTTAATAAAAGTGAAGGGACAGTTGAGGTTCGCTTTAAGATTATTGACAATGAAGTAGAGGTTTCTGTTATTGATACCGGAATAGGAATTCCTCAAAACGCCATAGATAAGATTTTCACACGATTTTATCAAGTAGATTCATCTTCTACCCGGAGATACGGTGGCACAGGAATAGGGCTGTCAATATCACAAGATATTATACGATTACATGGAAGCCGTATTGTATTATCCAGTGTATTAGGGCAAGGAACTACCTTCTCCTTTCGATTGCCTGTTCATGGGACAAAACCCGAAGCCCAACAAATGTATGCTCGTGAAATAACTCCCGATGAGACTCATCTCTTGGTGGAATTGGTCTCTCAGGACAGGTCAATGAGTACACAAATTCGACAGTGGTTATTGGAAGAGAACATTGATATACTTCACGCGGCATATCCATCTACAGCCACTTCACTGGCTTTAAGGTATAATCCCGATTGTATTATTCTTGATTGTGATGAGGGACCCCTAGGAGAAGTAACCATAAGAGAGATTCTGGAAAGTCCCGAAGTAATTGAAATACCTACTATTCTAATTACTAATGAGGAACAATTATATTCAAAATTTTCTGATAAAATTATTCACCGATTGCCAAAACAATTAAGAAAAAGCATTCTACTTAGCGCTATTCGCTATGCCATCAAAAATATACCTGTGGAAACGCCTGAATTAGGAGATGAAATACTTTGTATAGACGATGATATAGAAGTTCTTAAATTTATAGAACACTGTCTTGAAAGTGAGGGGTATAAAGTAGACATAACCACCTCAGTAGAAGAAGCCATTGAAAAACTTCAAAACGGGAACTTCCGACTTGTTTTATTAGATATAGCAAGCCCGGGTATTAATGGAACAGAAATATGTAAAGTTATAAAAACAAATCCTAAATTGCAAGGTATCAGCATCTACATTGTTACAGCAAAACCTGTAAAGGATATAACACAAAAAATGTTTGAGATTGAGGCAGATGGTGTCTTACAAAAGCCCTTTAAGCAAGAAGACCTTATATCCATAGTAAAAACCTACATGGAAAATAAAAAATAATTTACCCCTCTTCTCCTGAAAAAAGTAGGAAGAACCTTTATTCAATAAATGTTTCAAAGAAACGATATGAAGGTTCTATCTCCTTATCTTTTTTTCTATCAAGGTCTAAAATAGGATTAAAAAGCACCCTTATAGGACCATCCCCTTTACTATCAATTTGTTTTGCTAACAATTTCATTCCTTCAAAGGCAGATTCTCGAATGGGTAGCCAGACATGAGCAGATGCTTCGCGAAGAACAGCACCTTTCCCTTCATAAGTCCATGTCAATATTTCACAGTCCTTCCCTATTTTTCTGCCCGCCTTTCTCAAACCTTCACAAATTGCCTCACCATTTTCAGTCCCACTACTATCAATCAATGCTGTAGCCCTGGTATTGGAGAAGAGTTGATTCACCCGTAAGGCAAGGTTTCTTGCTCTAAAATCTACGGATTTAACATAACTTTCTGAGAACGGTAAACCCGCTTCCTCTAACGCTCTTTTATAACCCCGAATCCTCTCTACTCCAGGTTGATACTTGTTAAAAGCCTGAACTAAAGCAATATCTTTATGTCCTCTTTTAATAAAAAATTTTGTGCTAATATAAGCAGCTTCCTCATAATCAACGGTTGCATAAGACAATTCTGGAAACGAGTCTAATCTACCAAAGGCAACATAAGGAATACCTGTCTCGTGAATCTTCTCAACAATCTTATCTCCTACATATAAAGGACCCACAATAATACATGCCTTAAATAAATTGTCAAAAACACCTCTGCCATAGTTTCCTGATTTATCTAATTCATAAGGAAACATATCAAAACATATAAATTCCCCTTGCTTTCCAAAAATATTATACAGTCCCATAAATAGCCAGAGAAAAAGATTAGAACTAAATGGTGCCACTCTAATTGGAGAAGAAAAGGTAACCCCTATACATGCAGGTTGATTTACCCTTAAAGAACGGGCAAAAATGTTTGGGTGGTAATCTAACATATCAACTATTTCAAGGATTTTTTCCCGGGTCTCTAATTTTACCCCATCCTTTTTATTAATTACTTTGCTTACTGTTTTTGCCGAGACCCCTGATTGTTTCGCTATATCATAAATCGTTATTTTTTTTACCATACTATACCCTCTTCAGTAATCGTTTACTAAATTTTAGCAAAAAACCTTTCTATTGCAACAATTGATTATTATAATCGCTTATTTATTTAAATAGAAAGTAATAATAAATATAGTTTGACAAATAAGATTAATTAGGCTATAATAATAATAAAGTAAACGATTACTTCCATGTGACGAAGTAATCAATAGTACTTTAACCAACAAATAAAAGTAGGAGTTAACCAAATGAAGAAAAAAGGCTTTACACTCATCGAACTCCTTGTCGTTATTGCCATCATTGGCATTCTTGCGGCAATATTATTGCCTGCACTTGCTCGTGCTCGTGAAGCAGCAAGACGCTCCAGTTGTCAGAACAACCTCAAACAGTGGGGACTCGTATTCAAGATGTATTCGAACGAGTCAAAAGGTGAAAGATTTCCTCCACTTCAAGCAGGGGGTTACCTCGATGCTAATGGAACATTACGCGGTGTTCTTGATGCAGGACCCAATCTGTTCTGTCTGTATCCTGAATACCTGACTGACCCCATGATAATCTTCTGTCCTTCTGATGCAGAATTATCAGATGCAATTACTAAGGCTCATTTTGAAGATGCTGCTCGTAGTAATGAATGGTGTGTTGGATATGCACATAATAACGGTGGAAAATGTGCTCGTGCCGTTGACGCAAGTTATGGATATTTAGGCTGGGTCTTTGACCTGGGTGAGTATAGACAGGATTTGATTGCACCTATTAGTGCTTTTCCTATATTCTCTACTCTTGCAACCATATTAAATGTTCAAATTGACCAAAGCACTGAAGTTCCGAGACAACTAGCGGAAGGGATGGGCTATCTACTTAATAATGCAGTAGGACTTTTAAGCGGTGGAACACCCCCTGCGGGAATATATCCAGCCGTTGACAAAGATATTAATGACGGTATTACTCCGGGGTTTGGTAACGGTGGTGGTTCTACCATATACAGGCTTCGTGAAGGTATTGAAAGATTCTTGATAACTGATATAAACAATCCTGGTGCATCAGCACAGGCTCAAAGTAGTGTCTGGATTATGTTTGACCAGTTATCAACCAATCCATCAGCATACAATCATATCCCCGGTGGTGCTAATGTCCTATATATGGACGGACATGTGCAATTCCAGAGATATGGTCAAACAGAACCTGCTCCTGTAAATCAGGGAGTAGCAGCTGTTGTAGGTATCTTGACTGCCGAGTCATAATACTAATTTAATTAATTGTAATTACCAGTATCGGCATTGAAAAATGCCGATACTGTTTTTTTAAACTGGTAATAGAGTCTTCAAAAAAACTAAGATGGTGATTATGGTAAAATAAATTAAGTAACATTTTATAAGAAGGTTTTTTTGTTAAAAGGGAATAAGAAATGGAGTTAAGAGGAAAATGTAATCATGACTTTCGCCCTATTCCAAAATAAGAATAGAATGTTTATTTTTGTCTTTCTATTGGTTATGTTAACAGAAATTTTATTTTTCGAGCATGCAATTAATGCGGAAACAATTCTGGTAGAAGCCGAAAGTTTTGAGGATTATGGTGGCTGGGAATTGGACACACAGTTCATTGAAATCATGGGCTCACCCTATCTGTTAGCCCATGGTTTGGGTAGACCTGTCGAAGATGCAACAACCACAGTTCATTTTCCTGAGGACGGTGTATATTCCATTTTTGTCAGGACTAAAGATTGGGTAGCACGATGGGCTGCGGAAGGCTCACCCGGCAAATTTCAACTCATCATTGATGGAAAACCGCTACCTGAGTTATTCGGGACAACTGGTGCAGATTGGTTCTGGCAAAAAGGTGGTCAGGTCGAAATAATAGACAAAAAGGCAATTGTGTCCCTACATGATTTAACTGGCTTCGATGGTCGTTGTGACGCCATTATATTTACTAATGAGCCAGACTATATCCCTCCAAACGATTCAATACCCAATGCTGACTGGCGGATTAAACTTGCCGGGAAAGAATTACAACCTGCGGATGCAGGGCATTATGACCTTGTTGTCGTTGGTGGTGGTTATGCAGGAATGTGTTCTGCAATTTCAGCAGCAAGGATGGGTTGTAAAGTTGCACTGATTCAAGATAGACCCGTTCTGGGTGGAAATGGCAGTTCGGAAATTCGTGTCTGGCCTAAGGGGAAAACAAAGTTAGGATTATTTCCACACTTAGGTGAAATTGTTGAAGAACTTATTGATAGACCCCAACAGTCGCCGGGTAGAAAAGAAGAGTTTAACGATACAAAGCGTGAAGCAATAGTGAAAGCCGAGAAAAATATCTCATTATTTTTGAACCATCATGCGTATAAAGTTGAGACACAAAGTAATAGAATTACTGGTGTTGTAGCGTTTAATACTCAAACAGGTGAAAGAAAACGGTTTGCTGCGGATTATTTTGCTGATTGCACGGGACATGCTTACATCGGGGTTCTTACTGGTGCTGATTATACAGTTCAGGAAAATGACCATTTAGGTTCGAGTAATATGTGGAGGTGGCGTAATGCTGATGGACCGCGTCTATTTCCAGAAACGCCATGGGCTTTGCCTTTAACAATCAACGATTTCCCTTATCCTTCTAAATACATTGGAGCCTGGTTCTGGGAAAGTGGCTTCAATAGACATCCCATACGAGATTTGGAATATACCCGTGACTGGAATCTTCGCGCTGTGTTTGGGGCATTTAACACAATGAAAAACGGCGAGGGCAAGGATAAACATATAAACGCAGAACTTGAATGGGTCGCCTATATTGCAGGTCCGCGTGAATCAAGGCAATTGTTAGGGGATATTATTCTGACGAAAAGCGATATATTAGAGAATAAAATTTATACCGATGCCTGTGTTGCTGCAACATGGGACATTGACCTTCATTATCCTGATGAAAGATATATTCGCCCTTATATAAGTGAACCGTTTATTGCCAAGTCCGTTTGTGACCGGCTGGTAGATAAAGTCAATGGTTATCCAATCCCTTATCGCTGTTTCTATTCACGCAACATCGAAAATCTGTTCATGGCAGGCAGGTGTATAAGCGTAACACACGAGGCACTTGGTTCAGTCCGCGTAATGAATACAGGGGGCATGATGGGAGAAGTCGTTGGGAAAGCTGTGTCTTTATGCGTAAAATACAAACAAACACCACGCAACATCTATGAATCACACTTTGAAGAACTGAAAGAATTAATGAATCTACCTGGATTAGCACGAAAAGAAACGCTAAATTCAGAAATTGTCTTTAACTCTTCTCTATAAAACCCAAATATTTTAAACATACCATTTGCAATAATTACAAATTAAACAGTACACAGTAATTATTCTGGTTTAGACCTCCAAAATAATATAGACAGTCTACATGTTGATAGTTGTTGGGTCTGTTTGAAAAGTTCTGGAAAGGAGGGGGCTGTCCAAAAAATCAATTTAAGACAATTTAGGTGGTTCATAAACTTGCAAAAGCAGTCTAAAACAATTATATGGCAATATAAATAGCCATTTGTTTTTTGTGCAAATTTCTCAAAAGAGGACTTTTTACACAACCCTATACCTTTTAAACCCTGCCTGCATGGCTAATGCCCTAATTGGCAACTCTTACAGTCCCCCCTACATAGAATATATTCTTGAATGCAATTTAATTTAACATAATAGAAAAGCAATAAACTTCTCTTCGTGTCCTGTACATCACCCTCTTGAAACTAAAAAATATGGAAGCCTGTTAAAGCGTAAGTTAAAAGGAAACTTGCAATGTAGCGTAAAGGAGGGGATATAAGTCTTGAACCTAAGGTTATGGCAATAATAATACCGAAGGGACCCATCTGTTGTAAAAATTTTTCGCCTTCAGGTGGCAGAAAATAGTTCAATACATGATACCCGTCTAACGGGGGTAAAGGAATACAATTAAAAAGGAAAAGCACTAAATTTATCATCACAATTGATATAGATACCCAACATGCTGGGGATAAAAACATCTCTTCTGGTGTGGTAATACCATTAATAATTACTGTAAGGCGAAGGATAAAAGTAAAGACTATTGCCAATAGTAAATTTGAACCTGGGCCTGCAATGGCGACCAGGACTTCATGTACCTTAGGATTACGCAGGTTTCTTGGGTTAATTGGCACTGGTTTTGCCCAACCAAACAAAAACGGGACCTGCGTTATCATCATTAGCAACGGCAAGATAAAAGTGCCCAGGGGGTCGGCATGTTTTATCGGGTTTAATGTCAATCGCCCCAACATACGTGCTGTCGGGTCACCACATCGGTCTGCTGCTGCCGCATGTGCCGCTTCATGTGCCGATAGACAAAATAATAGACATATATACTGAACTGCTATTTGTAAAATATGATTAGCCACGAAATTACCTTCCTCTAATCTTGTATAATATCGGGTAAGTATACTTTATATACAATATGACATGTCAAAAAGGTATAATGTTTCTAAAATAACGCAATATAATTTTATATGTTAGACGAACTTATATTAAAAACATATATTTATTTCTTTTTAGTCCTTTCAAAGGGCAAAAATATTCAGTCAGACAATTTTTTATCTATAAATGATTTTCTGTATCTGTTTTCAACTCCCCATCTAAACCAGGTCAATACACATAAATTTTTAGGTGAATTAGAACAACTTTTTTCTCTTAAAATAGAAACCAAAAATGAAGTAAAATCGGAAAACCTGTATATAGACAGAAATATTATCTCAAAATGTCTTTCTTTATTTGCTAAATCAAAATCTATACGAGAAAGTATTTTCTCTATACATTATGAAGAAAAACAAGAAGTAGGGTTTTTAATACCTCAACTTGTCATTATATTGGACAAGGATTTTGAAAACATTACGAAATATATTCTCGTTAACGATTTCTTGCCTACATCTTTTTATCTAATAAATCAACTCTGGATTGGAAGCACTAATGGGGGAAAAATCCAGGTTAATGGAAATAGAATTGTTTTCAAACTTGCTGGATTTAAGCAATTAGATAATATAAACAATTCACTTTGTGAGTTTTTCGATACCGCCTTATCTCTACCTGAAAACAAAGTAGAAAAATATATTCAGGAAAATTTAGTAAAGTGGGATTTCAAAAAAATAATAGTATTTAGAAAAGTTTTTGACCATCTGTGGGACACATTTAGTCCCTTACTTCAAACATCAAAAAATATTGAGATTAATATAAATCCCCTCTTCCCTATCCTCAAATTTCCGGAAGTTACATTTTCATGTTTTCTTATGTGCACTATTTTGCCTTTCTTCCTAGACAAAATCCAATCCGTAGGAATACTCAATATTAATTACGACACAAAAAATAAAACGCTAACCACTGAAACTGTAATGAAAACGAAAAACACTTTTGAATATCCCCAATACGCAGAAAACACCCTTAAGTATTTTGTTGAACAGTTAAATGGCGACATAAACATTAATATTAAAGAAACAAAACCTGATTTTACCTATACGGCAACTGCCCATATACCCGACCCTATCGGCATTTTCCTGGACAAGGAAATACCTGGCTGGGACTGTTTTTCTTATGAGAGTAGAGACCTACTACGGAGATTGGGCAATGAATTATCTTTACCTTATGACCATTTCTTTATTCAGGAAATCTTACGACATGAGATAGAACTTTATTTCTTTAATCTTTTTATGTCTCCCCTTTTTCAAAATCTTGCTTATGAAATTTTAGAAAAGAATAAGAATAAAAAGAAGAAAAATCTTGAAATAGATACCATGCTACAGCAAATAAGAAAAGGGAAACTTAAAAAAAATTCATTGGAACCTAAATTAGTTGGGCAATTGATGGAATCCTTTCTTAAACTCTCTGGCAGTGCTGAGCGAATCATAAAAACATGTAAGATGGAAGAAATGACTAAAAAACGATTACTTGAACTTTCCCAATTGCTAAAAGCATTTCCTCAATCTACAGAAGAGACAATTAAAATCTTGCCTCAATTTCTCCAAAACACCGCTGAGCCAGACAATAGATAAAGTTATATACCCAAATTTACAATTAAATTGTTTATTTCTTTTTCTATTATCTGATATATTTCCATCTCATTTTTCTCTGGAAATTTGTCACAATACTCTTTTGTATTGCATAACAATTTAAGTTGCTTGTTTTGTATTATCTTCACCTGAATATTGATGTTGGGATTGGTAATAAATATTCCTGCAATAACACTGCCCAAATCCCCCATTGGAACTCTATCCACATGAGAAATTTGAAAAGTCAATATTACCTTTGCACCTCCTAAATTTTCACTCTTTCCTATTTTAATCTCCCCACCTGCCCCTTCCGCTGAACTTTTAGCTAAACTTAAACCCAAACCTACTACCTTGAAAGTTTTTGTAGTATAAAATGGGTCAAATAGTTCTTCTGAATCAACACTGAAACCTTTCCCATTATCTTCAATGCTCAAAATAAGCAAATTATCTTCTTCATTGATTTCAAGAGAAATCCAAATTTCATCTGCTTCCGCATTGATAGAATTTTCAATCAAATCAAGAATATGTAATGATAGTTCAATCAAAATTAATTTACCTCCATCATTATTTTTCCTTGTAGTCCACTTTCAAGTCCTTCAAGATATAGAGAATCTGCTTTTAAATCCGTTCGAACAAATTCTACTTTATCTAATAAATACATGTCAGTCGAAGTAATAAGTGGAATGTCCTTCGACATCTTATAAATACTATCTCTAACTGTATACTCGCCGCTATTCAGAACCTTCCTTACTGGTACTGACGATATTCCTAAAACATCAAATAAATTTTCAAAAATAAATCCTGATTGGCTGGTCACAGAAAAAGAACGGTGGTCTATATGTCTTGTAATAACGATGACTCCATATTGACGAAGCAAATTAATAGTCTGTTCTAAATTTAACCCACAAGACAAATACAATGCCTTGCTTTCCTCTCCGATTTCTTCTTCCCTTGAATTAAGGATAACCTGCAGTTCAAAAAACTCTGGTCTCTTTCCACTATCAACTAAAGCCTCTCCTACTAACTGATTGGCTTTTCCCGCATTCTCCCGATATGGAAAAATTTCTAAAATATGTATTTCATCATCAGTCGCAATCTTCATTCCTAAGAGAAATAATATATGAGGAAAGTATTCCATGCCATATCCATAAAAAAACCTTACATTCCTTGTAGTATTACGCTCACATATAGCAAAAATCTCCATTCCCACATTATCTAAACAGCAAAATATATTTGGCAGAACCGATTTTCGGTCAGCACAAAGAGACAAAACAGAGTGAATATGTAAATCTGCATATATTAAAGGCAAAAAATTATCCTCGTAGACCAAGTTCATATAGTTTACCCGCTATATTAAAGGCGGTTTCGGAAGATGTAAATAGCAGTATTTTTTCCTGCCTGGCTTTTTCTATAACATTACTTTCTGGCTTACGGCTTTGAGTAAAGATAACAGCGGAGAGTTCAGCATGAACACATACCGCGATTACATTGATATGCGTTTGCAATGTGATTAAAATTGAGTCTTTAATAGCATTGGCTAAAACATCACTTAGTAAATTAGAAATATACACATGTTCAACCTCTTTATCTAACAATTCCTCCATACCCGGTGTTAACAAATCTAAATTTAGCCTATCACATATTTCTCTAAGTTTTATACTCATATGTTTTCTTCCCATTCACGATTAGTTTGAATTTTAATATAGACGGTTATAAATGCCCGTATTTATCAATGTAATATTCTCAGCAAAATCCAAACATGATGGGACACCACATAGGACACAATCCCAGCCCAAAAGGCTTTTTTTCTTTATCTTACTCAATTTCTGAATAATCTTCTGGATATACTCACGAACAAGCACTCCAAAGTATCTATCTTATCTTACCAAAGATTGTCTTTAGAGTGTAGTCAAATCATTTAATTTATTCTCTATTCGTCATTATCCTCTTCCATATCCTCTTTACCTCCATTTCCCTTTATTCCCTTTTTACTTACATATTTATCTAAAGTAAGTCCCTGCTCCCTTATCTTCTCTATATATTTTGACACGGCATCAAAAAAAGTAAAATCGCATTTTTGAACTGTATTTTTCACCTCTTCTATATTCTCATTATCCTTCTGTAATGAGCGTAATAGCCTTTTCTCAAATTCCCGTTGTGCCATTACAACCTTATATTTCTTATTTAAGTCTATATTCGTTTTTATAGCAACTTTATCTAATGGGAAAACTCTTTCATATACCACATCCATACCTGTGCATTCTGTTCTTCCCCAATGATATTTAACCAAATTAATTAAATATTGCTCTATTTGTTTTCCTGACAAAGTTACCTGTATTAAATCCTTTGCGCGTTGTCCTGCCGTAAGATAAAGAGCATTACAATCAAGTTTCGTGGCTGGCAAAGCACTCCTAATCAATAAACTCGGATGACAGAAGGCGATATCCGCATTTGCATACTCTCGCATTGCTTGAGCAGAAATTGCCGCAATTTGAGTGCCACTTATTATTTTATTATTTTCAATCAAAAATTTACTTGCAATGGGACATACTTCTTGTTCTCTTGCTATTATAAAGTCCATTAATTCTTTATCCATAGGTATTTTATTGTGATTTAATTCTACAACTTTATCCTTATAATCTATTATCTTCTGGGTTTCGGTATCTAAAACAAAATTTAAATAACCTGCATATTGAGTATAACTACCCGCTTGCACAACCAATGCTCCGGTTTCTGTGCTTTTCTTTGCATTCTTTATTAACTCGTGGGTATGAGCAGAAACAAAGATTGACACTTCAGGCAAATCTTTTGAAATATTCAAACAGGTTTGGCTACCCAAATGACATAAAGCAATAAAAAAATGGCAATTTTGCTGTTGCTTCATCTCTTCAATTGCTTTCTTAACTTCTGGAATTGCATTTTTAGCAACATCCTTCTCTTCCCCTTCCAATTTTACTATTCCCACAAATCCTATAGGAAAATCACCTACCTTTTTAACTACCCACGGTTTATAACATGTTTTTAGACCTTCTTCAAAATTAGTGGTAACGAACTCCACTGACTTAGCAATTTGTTTGAGTTCGCATAAATGTCCTAAATCCTGGTCAAAATCGTGGTTCCCCAGTGTCATTACCTGATAGCCTATTTTCTCAATTGCTTGATACATAATTTCACCATTTGTATAATCTGCGACCATATCCCCTTTTTCAAGTAAATCACCAGAATCTACTAACAGAACATTCGGCTTCTCCTTTCGGACTTCTTGAACAAATCCTGACAAATAGGGCATACCCCCAACCCCTAAATAACCCGGCCGAATATGGTCGTGTATATCATTAGTATAAAGTAGCGTTATCTCAATATTTTCGGAATATAAACTGAATGAAAAAAACGCAAAAATAAGTGCAAAAAATAATCTTGAAAACAATGGCATAAATCTGTTTCTTGTCAACATAACATACTCCTTCATTGGTTTAACAATAATATAGTATTTGACTAACTAATTTACTTTTGGTTTTACAATTAAAACATTAAGATTTTAACATTAGAGGCTATAAGTGATTAAAGAATAAACAACCAATTCACTACTTTTGATAAAATATAAATCTATATAAGGAACAAATAATGGTAAAAAAATATGCCAACACCATACTTATCCTTTTCGTTCTTCTAATTTTCAGTTGTTCAAATCCTTTTCAACAGGAAAAAGAATTAAGAGGGGAGTTCCATGTAATAGAAGTTCAACCTCTATCAGCCCAGATAAATAATATTTTTAAAAATGGCTCATTTATTGAATGGCTTTCTGGCTCAAGAGTTCCTTCTGGTTTTTTACCTCCCTTTTCTCAATACTCTTACTTAAATAAAAGACCCAAAAAAGGAACAGGCTTTGAAGTCGTCCAGAAGTGGCTTAAGTCGGATGCCAATTCCGATGTAATTAACTTATTCCGCATAATGATTTCAGATTTACAACCGGGAAATTATCTTTTTTCAGTAAACGCCACACTAATCAAAGGACCCCAAGTAAACATTGGCATCTGGAAAATTAGTGAGCCGGGCAAAACCGAGCCTCACCTTGTCCCTCTTATAGAAATCAAAGGAGAAGAAAATAAACCTATATCTTTAGAAGCCCCTTTCAAAATAGAACAAGCCGACACCCCTTATATCTTTGCATCTTACGCACCAGAAGGGACACCAGCAATTGCCTGGTCAGATTGGACATTAACACTGGCTCCTAAAAATTAACCAGATAAATCTTTTCTCTACACCATCAATCTAAAGAGTTTATTCTCCAGATACAGTAATTCGCTTTCCAACTGAAACAGACTTTTTAGGTAATGTAATTTTCAATAAACCCAATTGCATCTCTGCACATACTTTCTCTTCTTCTACTTCTTCACTAAATTCAATTGTCTTCTCAAAATCTCCATACAAACATTCGTAAAAAACTGCTTTGCCCTCATCCTCTTCAATCTTCTTCGTCTTACTACCGCGCACGCAAAGTTTATTTTTGTCTATAGTCAATATTACATCTTCCTTTTTAACTCCGGGTAACTCGACAAAAACATAAAATTCTGAATTGTTTTCATACACATCTGCAAGAGGCTCCCATGGCTCATTTTCATTGAGACCGGTATTCAACCGACGCCATACTTCCATCATAAGTTTTCGAGGTAATACCCTCAATGTGTCGATAGGGAAAGGTGAAATAAACATAGTTAATTCTCCATTTTATTCGTTGTGTTTTTATTTATTATACATCAATATACTAAAAAAATATAACTCTAAATTCTCATATATTATTCAAAAAACATAAAAATATTCTATATACTTTGCGTTTTCAAAAACGATAGGATATAGTAGTAATTGATAATATTAAAAATAAATATTATTAATTACTTATTTTTCAAAATATATTAGATGTGTTATAATAAAAATGTTAATAAAAGGTTATTAAATTGATTAAAAATAAAATATTATTACTTTTTTCACAGTATACCAAATATCATATAATAGGTATAATATTAAAAGGTTACTACAATGAAGAATCATGGCTTTACACTAATTGAGTTGCTCGTGGTAATTGCAATTATCGCAATACTAGCCGCGATGCTTCTTCCTGCGTTAGCACGTGCCCGTGAGGCAGCCAGAAGAAGTAGTTGTCAGAACAACCTGAAACAGTGGGGACTGGTGTATAAAATGTATGCCAGTGAGTCGCGTGGTGAAAAATTTCCACCTATGCAGTTTGAGGCTTATTCGGATAGAAAGGCTATTGTGGCATTGGGACCTATGGTACGAAGTATCTACCCAGAATATTTGACAGACCCGGCAATTGTATTTTGCCCTTCGGACCCGGAAAACACCATTGATGATTTGAAAGACCCAGAAACGGGAAGGTTCAATCTTTTGGATAAGAGAGATGCGATTGATTTGAGTTATATCTATGCAGCATGGGTTTTTGATAAATGTGAAGATAGAAACCCACAAATCGGTATAGGTGACTTACTTACTATATTACCTCAGATGCCTAATGATTTTATCCTTGATAATCCGGATGCAGAGGGACCTCAACAACTTGTGGCACTCTTTTTATCCTTATTTACTAAAGCCATTGGATACATACAAGGCGGAAGTGGAGAATCATATTTTCTTGCTAAAAGTTTTGAGTTGGTGGATAATGACTGTGAGGTAATTAACTTGTTAAGTCTTGACCCCATTGGAAATGGAAATACAAATACCATCTATCGTCTGAGAGAAGGCATTGAACGATTTTTAATTACTGACATTAACAATCCAGCCGCGAGTAGCAAAGCACAGAGCGAAATTTTTGTTATGCATGACACATTATCCAGAATGGTCAAATACTTCAACCATGTTCCTGGCGGATGTAATGTTCTTTACATGGATGGTCATGTGGAGTTTCTTCGTTATCCAGGGAAAGCACCTGTATCGGAAGGCATGGCTTTCTTCATTGGCACTATAGTGGATAGAGGAAGAGAAGATGATGTAGAACAGCCATAAAAAGGAGAATCTTATATGATTAGAAAATACAAGATACAACTTTTTGGGATAACAGCCCTGTCTTTGGCTATTTCTTGCCCTTTATTGTTAACAGGTTGTGGACCTTCGGAAGAATATAAAAGCATAAAGAGAGAATTAGAACAGTTTCCAAAAGTTACAGAAAGAAATGCCGAAGTGGGTAAAATTCACTTTTTACCTCGTGAAAATCAAAGAGGGAATGACCTTCGTTTTGAGGCAGACCTTTTAGATAAAGACGGTAAGGTAATTGGTAAAGCGGGAGGTTTCCGTGTAGAAGGGTTCGGCACGCGAATCGTTCGTGTTCGCTACAATGATGAGCCTGAACCTCCACCATTAGAACAAGTGTTGGCACAACATCCAGATATTGTTCGGCGAAACGCAATAGTTGGGAAAATTGATTTTATAGAACGCCCCCGAGGAAGGGGTAAAGAACCTATTTTTGTGGCAGACCTTCTGGATAAAGACGGAAATATCATCGGCAAAGTTATGGGTTCACATATGGACGGTGTTGGCACACAAGTATCCCGTGTCCGCTATTTTGATGAGCCTGACCTGCTATTCGGATTACAGCAAAATCTTAAAAATTCTCAACAATCCAATTCCCAGACCTCACCAGACGAATAATACAATCACCTACTTAGCATATAAAAACATAGTGAGAAAAATTACTAAATACGGTTATCCTAATGTCTCGCGGGCTGAACTAAAAAGTTTTGGCACATTAATATGATAAGGACACTGTTCCATTGCTATATGTAGCCGCTCCATAGGTATTTTTTCGACATATTCTTTTATATCTTGATAGCAATATTGTGCCCAATCTTTATCACCATACCGTTTCGCATATAACATACATCTCCATACATCGGATATATGAAGCGGTTCTGCCGTTCCCTTTTCACAATGATAATTGCAACCCGAACAATATAAATGTTCCGTCTGTTTTGCAATTTCCTTTAACTCTTCTCGTTCAAGTTTTGATAGTTTCATAGGCGTAATTGCAGCATAAGCATTTTCGTTTACATGCTGAACATTCCCCATCTGAGAAGCAAGCCCATCAATCCGCTCGTCCTCCCATACCGATTTTAACTTTGCCTGAACTTTAGTAAAATTTTTAGATGTCCATGGGACTAATTCTTCACCATCATCAGGTATGCTTCCAAGAGTCTTGATGGCTATCAAACCAATCCCGGCTTTCTTGCACTCATCAATAGCACGATTGAGATTATCCTTTCCCATTTCCCGAAAATTGAACTTAAACATAATCACATCAATAGCACCACCTAATTCACAGGCTTTCAACATAAATTGGTAAGCATTACTATCATGGGCGCTAAAACCAAAATAGCGTATTTTCCCATCCTTTTTCAGTTTTTCTCCCATGTCAAGGAACTCTTTGCCCAATACTCGTTCGTTCTTAATGTCGTGCATATAAAAAATATCAAGGTAGTCCGTCTCTAATTCGGTCAAAGAAGTATCTAACCTCTTCATAACATCTTCTGGTGTAGCATTTCCAAAAATGTGTAATTTTGAACCGATGGTTAATTTCTTCCTATCACCTATTTGCTTTATAAACGGTGCTATCGTTTTGTGCGACTGTCCTTCCGCATACGACTGTGCTGTGTCCAGATGATTCACGCCTAATTCATAAGCCCGATGTAGCCTACGGTCATAAGTAGGGTCTAAATTCTGGCAGCAACCCATAATAAGTATGGGCGTCTCAATATCTGTCTTGCCCAACTTCCTTGTCGGAACTTTTGCTTCGGGAGGAATCTTCCATGCCGCCTTCTCATTATTTGCTTCCTCTGCCATAGACAAGCCCGGCAACAAATTCGCAGCCACAACCGTTTTAAGGGTCTTCTCAATAAAATCTCTACGTTTCATAAATTCATTCCTTCTTAAAATGAACATTTTAAATTGTGTCACCTTAACTTTACCAAAATATCAACAAACAATGCCATAAAAGTTGCAAAATGTTTATTACCACTTACTCATTCTGTCATTTCGAGCGTAGCGAGAAATCTTTTTCTCCATCTTTTACCGGACAGTAGGAACACAAAGTTTATCCTATTCAACATGAGTTGCTATAATCTCCATTTGTTATAACCTTACAGTCTCCTAATTTTTAAGTACATGGGATTTAGAATTATATGTTTGAACAAAAATATATAGCCCTTATCTTATTTTGCCTGGCATATTTTCTGTTTTTTGTCTTTCCAGCACGCAGGAGCGTAGTTGCCTGTATTGCTTCTCTTTTTGTAATTTTATCTGGCATGATGTCCGTTTCAGAGGCATTCTGGAATATTAATTGGAATGTCATGGGCATTTTTGTCGGCATGCTCTTTCTCGCAGACCTTTTTATCGAAAGTCGTTGCCCTGCCTTTTTAGCAACTTATCTCATCCGCGGTAAAATAAGTACCTCGGTTGCACTATTAATAATCTGTGCTCTGACTTCATTTATATCTGCTTTTG
>CAZJTZ010000027.1:0-44300 GCA_964549105.1 uncultured Nitrospirales bacterium | reverse complement strand
CTACATCCCAGAAATTTTTAAATAGACCCATCTCGAATATATAAATAGATATAAATCAAAAACTCCTCACCTTGCGAAGGGGAGGTGTCGCGTTAGCGACGGAAGGGTTTTTCTTTTAACAAAGTAAATTTAATACCCCCTATTACGACTCCCCCTTCCGACTGTCATTTTTCGTCTATCACAATATTTAAAAACCTTTTTCTAAATCTTTTGATGGACAGGGAGAGTATGCTTTACATAGTTTAGTTCTTTATGGAGAATTCTGCTTTCTTATAAGAAAATCCCCCATACTTAAGGAAAGCATGGGGGAAAATTGTTTAATAAATAAATATTCTGTTTTAGTCTTATTGAGATTGAGGTTGTGTTTGAGATTGAGGTGGAAGTTGAATAGTATTATTATCCTCTTCCTGTGCAGGTTTTATTTCTAATAGTTCCACTTCAAAATGGAGTAGTGTATTCGGTGGGATACGTTGGTTGCCTTCTTTACCATAGGCAAGGTCGGGAGGAATAAATAGTTCCCATTTAGAACCGACGGGCATTAACTGCAGAGCCTCTGTCCAACCTTTAATAACACGATTCAAGGGGAAGGTTGCAGGTTCCCCACGGTCATAAGAACTATCGAATTGTGTCCCGTCCAACAATGTTCCTTTGTAATGAACAGTTACAGTGTCTGTCTCTTTGGGTTTAGGACCATTCCCTTCTTTCAACACCTTATACTGAAGCCCACTGGGAAGCGTTACAATCCCCTCCTTGCTTTTGTTCTCTTCAAGAAATTTCTTTGCCTCTTCTCCATTTTTTACAGCATCTTCTTCACGCTTTTTTTCTTGTGCTTCCATAAAGTTCTTCTGGAAAGAGCGAATAGCCTCTTGCATTTCTTGCTCCGTCATTGCAAGGGACTTATTATTTAGCACATCGTTAATGGCTGTTGTGAACACTTCTACATTGGGTTTGGTATTCAATAATTGGAAAGTTTTCCCTATATTCACACCTAAGGTATAGGAAAGTTTATCTGCATCATTATCAAATTTTGATTTTCCCTCATTTCCAGCGGTGGGCTGCTGCTGTTGGGACTCTGCATTATCCTGTGCCATTGCCCCTATATGAATGATAGTCACTACGGCACAAAAAATGATACCGGACAAAAACAAAAAAGATTTGCGTTTTGAAATAGACATTTTTTATCTCCTTGAAAAACTTTATAATTTACTCTTTGACTGGGAAGCCTCTCCCTTTGAGGAAACAGCCCAATGGGAGAAAGCATACTCTTATTTTATGACAAAAATCAAATTTCTGTATTAACATTACAGAATATTAAGATATCTTGCTCTTGCCTACTATATTTTAATTTTGTCTCTTTTATTAAGTATAACTGGCCGAAGTAGAAGTGAAAGAAAGTAGTTTCCTTTTTACTCGGTAGTGATAGAAACGGAAGGAAAGCCATGCGGTCGTGAAATACAAGACATTTAATCCCCATAAGGTAAACCATTCCCATCTCACTTCGTAAAGAGATGCTCCCATCTGGTTCATACGGACAAAGCCAGCCGAACCACTGGTGCTTGGAAAAAGTAAAGATAAGATTCTTAACCATTGGGGTAGTGCCTCTAGGGGCCATGCAAATCCGATAAGAAATACAGCAGGCATGGAAGTGAATATTATTACAGGTATAGATGTTTCACGGTTAACAAACAATGTGCAAAGTGTAAATCCCAATAGAATGATTGAAGAGACATAAGGGATAAGGAAAAGCATTACCTCTGATAAGTTTCCTAATTGGGGAAGGTTATAAATCCGGTAGATAACACTTATATAAAATAAGGGGAAAAAAATATAAATACTAAAATAGGCAAATCCCCGTGCAAGTAGAATGCAGAAAAATACAGGTTTTTGTCCTTTTACAGGAACAGGCAACGGTTCATAATGTTCCTGCCGTGTGCCTGTAAGCATACCAATACCAATGAGTAGGGTCTGTTGCAATATCAGTATAAGAACCGCAGGCACTACATAGGTGGCATATCCTCCTGCGGGATTAAAAAGGGCACGTGTATCGGTGTTCAAAAAATTCCATTTCATTAGTGCGTAAGGTTCTGTAAAATCCGCAGCAGTCATTCGACGAACTTCTACTCCTGCCGATAGTGTTGCCGTAGCCTTATAAGTACCTGTCATCACTTGCCGATAGATAAGAAAATAGGCTGCATCTGCAAATAATTGAACCACGGCACGCTGGCGAGTTAAAACTGCTTTTTCAAAGTCATTCGGAATAACAATAATAGCATTTGCTTCTCCCGAAATGACATTTCTTTTTGCCTCTTCAAAATCATTAGTCCGATAGTAAAGGTCAATTTCCTCTGTTGCGTCTATCCATCTTAATAGTTTTCTGCTCAAACTGGTGTTATCTTTATCTACAGCAACTACCTTTAATTCTTTTAATACTTCAGGTGCATAAGGTAAAGGATAGACCATTGTATAGATTACTAATCCTGCCAGAAAAATTAGAATTATGCCCGAGTCGCCAAAAATAGCCCCATACTCTTCCCGTAATATTTTCCAGAAGTATCTCATATTTTCCCCCAATATTCTGGATTGTTTGCAAAACGCTTCCAGCGAGGTGCAAATAGAATGAAGGGAACGAAAAAGAATGCAAACAGGATTATCATGCTCGACACGGAAACCCAGGTCGGAACCCCTCGAATCGCCTGGTCCAGGAATATCTTTAAGTAATGGGTAAGTGGGAGAGAGTAACTCCACGCTTTTGCGAAGAAAGGCATACCAATCACAGGATAAGTAATTCCTGCAAAGGCAAAGGCGGGACCCGAGTAAAATCCTCCTAAACTGTTTGCCATCCGCAAATTAGATGTTAAAGATATGAGAGCAAACCCAATACTTTGATAGGCAAGAACAAATAAAATACTGGAGATAATCATAAAATTCCAATTCCCTTCAAATGGGACATTTGCTCCATAAACCAATAATGTTAGCATGAAAACTGTTAAAACAGTAAAGGCAAGGGTATGGGGAAGGGCTTTGCCAATAATGGCTATCCAATAATTTCCACCGGCTTTGTCCATCCATTCTTTCACTGTGCCATATTTTAGTTCAGAACCAAAAGCCCGTATCATAACCATTATAATGAATACCTGTATCATGGTTGGCAGTAATCCCGGCAATAAGAAAAACCGATAGTTCAAGTTTGGATTATATAAGGGTTGGCTATCCAGAACGATGGGGTTTGCCCAGGTTGAAATATATTTAGCATTGTCCCCATGTAGCGAACGAAATATAAACTCCTCTTGATAACCAATGGTTTCGACAACTTCGCGTAATGCCCGATTTATCAGGCTACTTGTTAATACCCATTGATTATTATAGTAAGCAACAACGGCTTCCGGTTTATCTCCTGCCAATTTTTTCTCAATATTTTTAGGTATATATAAAAAAGCGTATGCCCTGCCTTCACGAAGCCATTGAGCCCCTTCATTAAAATTAGTAGTGATTTGTGCCACTTTAAGGAAAGAAGAAGCGTCTGCCGAACGGATAAGGCGACGGGCTAATTCAGAATTATCCTGATTACATACAACAATAGGTAAATCGTAAGGAATTTCCTGATAAAAAATGGCATAAAGAATTAAAAAACTAATTATAGGCAAAACAAAAGTGAAAAGGTAGTAAAAGGGACTATGTGCAATGATGTGAAGTTCTCTCCGTAGAACCCTCACCAAACCCGTATTCATTATGTATTATCCTTTGTAAAAACATACTTTTCGAGAACTCGGTCTACTTTCTTGCGGACACGAATGAGCCAGTTTACCTCCTTTTCTGGTCGTTCCCATGGCACGATAACGCTCATGCCGGGGCGTAACTCATCAAGTTTTTGTAGAGGTCGGGCACGCACTTCAAATGTTCGCAAATCAAATCCGCCAGAAGCACTGGTGGCTCGCCATGTGGCAAATTCTCCCAGGGGGGATATGTAATACACCTCCATTTCCAATGTATGCAGATTTATTGCAGGAATCATTCCAACAATAGTATTGCCTATTTTGAGCCCTTTTAACTGGTCTTCACGCACATTGAAGGTAACCCAGATTTTATTCGGGTCTATCATTGTTAACAAAGGCATACCCGAAGAAGCAATTTCTCCCGGAAAAACGATATGTTCAAGAATTTCACCACTTGTCGGAGCACTTACCGTAACTTCTTCAATTAGCGAATCTACTTCTTGCACCGCACCGGACGCTTGCTGGACTAATGCCTCTGCTGCTTTTTTGTCCTCTATCCGTGTACCATTAACAGCCATATCATATTGGGCTTTTGCGGTGGCTTCTAATTTACACGCCATTTTATACTGTGCTTCCACTTCATCATGCTTTTGAGCAGGGACAACCCCTTCCTCAAATAACTTTCGTATCCGTTGAAAACTTTTCTCTGCCAACTCCTTACCTGCTTGTGCCTGAAGCCATTGGTTATAAGCCATTCGGATTTGTTCTTCGCGTGCCCCTTTTTCTGCCTTATCAGACTGGGCTTGTGCTGCTTTTTGGGCACTTTCCGCCTGTTTCTTCTTCGCATCTAACTGCGGTCGGTCTAATATTGCCACCACATCACCTTTTTGAACACGCTGTCCTTCTTCTGCAACAAATTGTAAAAGTCGCCCTGGCACTTTAGAGGAAACATTAATCTTATCCGCCTCTACCTCCCCTTGTAGATAGTAAGGTTGAGGCTGTATAAAAATGTAAGATAGGATTGAAATACCAAATAAGCCAATGATAAATATAAAAAACGCCATTAATCTTGGGTGACGCATTTACAATTGCCCTTTCTTGTGTATAAAAGATTAATATATTTTTCTATCTATTCCTGTGCGGATAATTCAGCCCCAGTTGCCTCTACTAACTGAATTTGGTTCGTATAGTCTTGCCACTTCGAGGACTGTCCACCGGCTTCTAATAATTGAAACAGAGCAACATCATAATCATAAGTAGATTTTAACCGTCCTAACTGGGCGCGAGAATGTTGATAGACAGCATCAACGACTTCTAATGAGGTACTTACACCCTCTTCAAATGCTTTGGTTCGCACCCGTAGATTCTCCTTTGTTAGTTCCAATGTGGTATCAAAACTTTCCCACTGCTCCCTTGCCTTTTTCATCTCTTCATATCTTTTTATTACAAGACTTTCTAAATCTTTTTTGATTTTTGCACGCATAAATTCTGCTTCGCGTGCCAGTGCCTTTGCAGCGGCTGTTTTGTGTTTCCCCTGAAATCCATCAAAAAGGGTATAATTTAGACCAATACCCACAGCCCAGGTCGGGTCTAATATTGTCAAATCGTCCTTAAAAAGTTCATGCAGTCCAAAAAGATATACCGTGGGACGGGTAGCACCTTTTTCCGCTTTTACCCCGGCGTATGCCTGTTCTACTTTGGAAGAAATAATAAGAATCGCTGGATGCGTTTCATCTAAACTTGCCTTAAAGGTCTCTAATTCAGGGTCATTGTTTAGCATAAATAAGCCAGAATTGGGTTCCCAGTTGTTATTTTCAAAAAGCAGATTATTCAATCCTTCGAGCACAATCGTAATATCTCGCTGGGCAGATGCTTCTTCCTGCTTCGTATTCGCCAATTCTACCTGAGCGTGTAGTAATTCAACCTTAGCAATAATCCCTTCACGAAACAGTCGCTCTGCATGGTCTACATGCTGTTCCATCAATTCTCTCTTCAACTTCTGGACACAGTAATTCTGTTGTGCCATTACTAAGCCATAATATCGCTGTGCAAGTTCGGTGATTAGTTGGCTTCGTGTCCACTCCTTTTGCGCGTCGGCTTCCGTTTTGCGATGTTTAGAAACCTCGTTCGCAGCAGAGATACGCCCACCGGTATATACTGGAAAACTTAATTTGACCTGTCCTTTGGTGAATTGTTTTTCCTGCACCCCGTAGGAAAAGGGAATAGGGTCTATACTAATCTCAATAGGCGAATCTAAAAAAGTCTGTCGCACTTCCAGTTCGCCCTTTGGATAGCGGAGACCCTGAGCCGCTTTCAAATCCTCTTCCTTTTGCCGAATCTCTTCCTCTGCCGCAGACAGAGAAGGATTATGAGCCTCCATCCTATCAACAGCATCCAAAAAACTCAACGGAACAGGTGGTCCTGCTTCACCCAATACTCCATGAAAAACAAACAACAATAAAAAAACTATACCCATAATTTTGACTGCTCTTTCCTGTTTTATTTACAGATAGACTTTAACAATTGCTTTTTAGTGGCATATATAATATACCAAATTTCCTTTTTTTACTATAAAAGCGATAAAAGAGGAAAACTAAAAAAATCAATATTTCTGAAAAATATCTTCTTATATCGTTATAATAATTTTCTGTAAAAAGTAAATCAAAAAAAATAGAGGTGAGTACTTTTTAGAAAATATTATGTTCATTGCTTGTTTTGGGTAACATATAGTTAACTTATTTTTTAACCGCAAAGGGGCGTAAAAAAACACAAAGTCCGCTACGATTTTCACTACATAATATAGTGCCTTTTTACTGTTTGCTTCCATCCATTCCTGAGTAAATAAATATCAAACCATAACTTTCTTTTGTGTTCTTTGCGTCTTATCTGGCGACCTTTGTGGTTAATCTTTTAAACTCAAAAAAACAAAGATTAAAGTTATTACTACCCTTTTTGTATCAACTAATTTAATTTTCCAGAGGACTCAGAGATATTAATTAATCCCTAATTTTCAACTTATTTATTTTTTAAAAACTGGGTATTAATAGACTGGGTCTCTGGGTCTATTAAAAGGTCTGGAAAAGTAAGGGCGTAGGGCGATACTCCTCTACAAAATGCAATTGTTTGGATACACAAATTTGTAATGATAAATTTAACAGCATACAACAATATATTCTGAATAAACCCCTATATGACTTAGAAGAAAACATCAAAATTCCTTTTACGGTTTTAAAATACGAGGAGAACAAAAACTCTCCCCCTTTGCGAAAGGGGGAGTCCTTATAGGGGGTGTAACACAGATATTCAATTTTACTTCCTACTGTGAGTGAGTCCTTGTAGGGGGTATTCAATTCACTTTGTTAAAAGAGAAAACCCATCCGTCGCTAACGCGACACCTCCCCTTCGCAAGGTGAGGAGTCTTTTGGTTTATATCTATTTATATATTTGAGATGGGTCTATTAAAAATTCTGGAATGTAGGGGCGTATTGCATACGCCTTAGAAACCCGATACCTCCACAAACAATACCTCTTCTAATATACTATCTATAAGGTTTGGCTTTATAGTATTTAGAATTTGCCATCGTTTTTTTACGAGCGTGGACGCTCGTGGTACCCTTAAAAACCCCTTACGAGTTGCCTTCTTATACATACAATACTATTTAATAGAGTCTATATATTAGAATTTTTCTATTACTTGTATATTTTCTTGCTATTGATTTATACTATTTTATCTGTTTGGTATTACTAATTTGTATAAGTAATCAAATTCATTTCCCTATAAATTACAAAAGGAATTAAACATGACAAAAAAAATACTTATATCTCCGGAAGAGATGCGTAAAAAAGGCAAAATTGAGATAAAAAATATCCCTGTAAATCAGTATCAGCGAACTCTGAAAGAAGAATTGGAGAAAAAGGAAGGGATAACGCCTGAAATTGCAATTAGAATTTATCGGGACATGGTTATTATTCGTGAATTTGAGACTATGTTAGACAAGATAAAGAAGTTAGGCTCGTATGAGGGAATAGAGTATCAATATGGTGGTCCTGCACATCTTTCAATAGGTCAGGAAGGTGCAGCCGTAGGTGAAAGTGTATTCCTTCGTTTGTATGACCATATCTTTGGCAGTCATCGTAGCCACGGTGAGATTATAGCCAAAGGACTGCGAGCCATTCGTGATTTGGCAGGAAACGGCTTGACAGATATTATGAAAAAATATTGGGATGGAAAGACACTTCATGTAGTAGAAACGCATGAACCAGACTGGACACCATTACTTGTTGAGGGTGGAAAAGAAAAGGTTCTTTTGAAAACTACGGAGGAGGAAGAGTTAGGGATAGACTTTTTGCTTTATGGACTTTTGGCAGAGATTTTTGGTCGTGAATACGGATTTAATAAAGGTATGGGTGGTTCTATGCACGCATTTTTTACGCCTTTTGGTGTTTACCCGGCAAATGCAATTGTTGGAGGCAGTGCCGACATAGCCACAGGTTCGGCGTTGTATAGGAAGGCGAGGAAGATGCAGGGTATCACTGTTGTTAATATTGGTGATGCTTCTTTGGCATGTGGTCCTGTTTGGGAAGCAATGATGTTTTCTACAATGGGGCAATATCGCAATCTCTGGGACGATGAGCATAAAGGCGGATTGCCTATTCTTTATAATTTCATGGACAATTTTTATGGTATGGGTGGACAGCCCATAGGTGAGACGGCTGGTTTTGATCGTCTGGCTCGGGTGGGTGCAGGACTGAACCCAGAAAATATGCACGCAGAGGTAGTTGATGGAAATAATCCGTTAGCCCTCGCAGACGCCTATCGTAGGAAAATGCCGCTATTGGAAACGGGACAGGGCCCTGTATTGCTGGATGTTATATGCTATCGCCAGACAGGGCATTCGCCAAGCGACCAGTCTTCATATCGCGACCATCAAGAAGTGGAAATGTGGAAAGCGGTTGACCCAATTGTTGAATTTGGGGAAAAGATTAAAACCGCAGGATTAGCCACAGAAGCGGAACTTGAAAAGATAAATGCGCATGTAAAAAAGAAGGTGTTGAAAGCATGCAAACTGGCAACAAATGTTGAAATATCTCCCCGTATGGTGTTAACTCAGACAACGGGGCTTGCAAATATCATGTTTTCAAATCAGGAAGAAAAGGAACTGCCGGGACTCGAAAAACCTACGGATGTTCTAATTCCTTATGAAGAGAATCCGCGTTTGAAAAAGATGGAGAAAAAGTCACGGTTTGGATTGGATGAGAAGGGAAATTCTCTGAAAGCGACACAGGCAGTTACTTTTTGTGAATCTATTTTTGAATCTATTTTGTATCATTTTTACCATGATTCAAGGCTTATCGCTTATGGCGAAGAGAATCGTGACTGGGGTGGTGCTTTTGCTGTGTATCAAGGTTTAACCGAGGCACTTCCTTACCATCGGCTTTTTAACTCACCTATATCCGAAGCGGCCATTGTAGGCACAGGTGTAGGCGTGGCTATGGAAGGGGGTAGACCCTTAGTTGAGTTGATGTATTGCGATTTCATGGGTCGTGCAGGAGATGAGGTCTTCAACCAGTTACCCAAGTGGCAAGCCATGTCAGGTGGGGAATTAAAGATGCCCGTGGTTTTGCGGGTTTCCGTAGGTGCTAAATATGGACCACAACACTCGCAGGATTGGACCGCTTTATGTTCTCACATTCCAGGTTTGAAGGTAATTTTCCCTGCGACTCCTTATTCTGCGAAGGGATTGATGGCTTCTGCTCTGAGTGGTAGCGACCCTGTGGTATTTTTTGAAAGTCAGCGATTATATAATCAGGTAGAAATTTTCCATAAGCAAGGGGTGCCAAAGGAATATTACCGTTTGCCCATTGGTGAACCCGAAATTATCAAAGAAGGCAAAGACCTGACAATAATGACCTTTGGAGCAACCTTGTATCGGGCATGGGAAGCCGTTCAACAGTTTGAAAATGAATTTGGTATCAGCGTGGAACTTATTGATGGACAGACCCTTGTGCCAATTAATTATGAACCTATTATCGAATCTATAAAAAAGACAGGACTACTTATTTTAGCCAGTGACGCCTGTGAACGCGGAAGTTATTTGCATACCGTAGCAGGGCAATTGACACAAATTGCTTTTGATTATCTTGATGCACCGATTTGTGTGATTGGCTCAGCAAATTGGATTGTACCTCCGGTAGATTTGGAAGAAAGTTATTATCCACAGTCCTTCAATTTCTTAGATGCCTATCATCAACAAATAAAACCTCTCCCAAACTATGTTCCTAAAACTTTCCGAACCCAAGAAATGTTTATACAACTCAATCGCAAAGGTATTTAGTAATTTAAAGAGTTAATTTTTTACTTTTTTATCAAGGAGTTAAACTTTGTCTAGAATTATTTTAAGAGTGATGAAATGGGTAGGTATTGTAATAGTTATTCTTCTGTTGTTTATCTGGCTGTGGGTCATTATTCCTTTTTGGGGGTCCTATCCGGTGAATTATCATAGATATACAGCAAGAGCAAAAATACCTTCGTGGGTTCTTGAATGCTGGGTCTGGGAAGATGACCAGAACACGGCCCAGGCAACACAAGAACTTGTTGATGGTTATATTGAACATGATTATCCTGTTCGGACCGTGTTGATTGATAGTCCGTGGTCACTTAGATATAACGATTTTACCGTGGACGAAAAAAGATTCCCAAACCCTGTAGAGTTTTTTAAGAATTTTGAAGACCGTAATATCCGTGTAGTTTTATGGATGACCTGCATGGTAAATAGCGAAAATCCTGACACGGCTATTCAAGATTCATCAGACTTCTATCAGGAGGCAAAGTCAAAAGGATACCTGGTAGGAAAAGGGGTACAAGTACGATGGTGGAAAGGGAAAGGGGGATTTATCGATTATACCAATCCAGAAGCAATGCAATGGTGGCGGTCTTTGCAAAATCAGGTGTTAAATCTGGGAATAGATGGGTGGAAATTAGATGGTGCTGCCACCTTATTAAGGACATCACTAGGACGCCTTCCTATGTTTTATACCCGTAGTTATAAGGGGATAATGACCCCTCGAAAATATATGGACTATTATTATCGCGAAGAATTGAATTACGGGAAGACAGTGAACCCAGAATTTGCGACATTAGCCCGTTCTATTGATTCTCCTACTCCCATAGCCCATCCAGAAGGTTTTGCCCCGTTAGATGCTTCTACCGTAAATTGGGTGGGAGACAACAAACATGAGTGGGAATATGAAAAACGAGGTCTGGAACGAGCCCTCCATAGTATTCTCCGTAGTGCCAAATTGGGCTATTGCGTCATCGGCTCTGATATTGCGGGCTATCAAGGTAGTGAAATTATTCCTGCGGATTTGTATATTCGGTGGGCACAGTTCTCTACTTTTTGTGGTCTGTTTCTAAATGGTGGACACGGTGAACGAAGGATGTGGAAACGGTCAGATTTGGAATTTGATATAGTTCGGAAATATTCCTGGTTACATACAGAATTGCTTCCTTATATGTATAGTTATGTGGCTGATTGGTCAGAAGGCGGAAAACCCCTAATGCGACCTTTGCCACAAGGAAAATATCAATACATGTTTGGCGATTGGCTGCTAGTTTCGCCAATTTATCAAAAGATTAGTTCGCATACAACAATATTACCTCAGGGGAAATGGAGATGGTGGTTTGACGATACAAAAGTCATTGATGGAGGAAAGGCAATAACAAATTCTTATGACATGGACAAGTATCCTGTGTTTATAAAAGAAGGTGCAATTATACCGATGTATATCAGTCGTCCTTATACAGGGATTGGAGACAAAGATTGGGAAGGCTATCTTACATTGAATATATACCCTTTGGAAACAACCTCCTTCAAGGTTTGCTATCCTGACTATTCTGGAGAGATGACGGTAAAGGTAACGACAGACCCCGAATTGAATATTGAGTTTGAAGGGACACAAAAACCACATATTCTTAGAATTTTATATCCAAAAGCACCTGCGGAAGTTTTGAAAGATGGTGAACCTGTCAAAGACTTTACTTACCTGCCTGAGAATCAGCGACTCATAATAAAGAGTTCTGATACAAATGTAAAAAAATATACTATTCGATAATATATGAAACTTCTAAAACATTAATTTGCATAGCCATATATGTAATTACTGTTGTTTTCATTTACACGAATAGATTGAGAGGATTTTCCCATATCTCGCACCTCAACTTCGTATTTATTTTTTCTATCATTGAAGCGGTAACGATAAGTGTCACCATAGGAAGTAGCGGAACCTGAAATTAAATTTTGACTATTTCGAAACGATAAACTACCGCCAGAATTATACTGATAAATATCCCCTCTCCATGAGTTAAAGCCTTCCTTACTATTATGCGTAATGTTGTAATCTATGTGGTTCCCTGATTTATAAAAATTACCTGAAATATAGTCTCCCGCTGAACTCCGGACATGAAAGTTCCCGCGATTATTTCCTGTTCTTTGTATATATCCATTCCAACCATCTAAGGACAATCGCTTCGTTTTTGAAAGGTTATTGGATTTTTCTTCCTGACTATTTCTAAACATGGCATCAACAGTTCCTACAACAACGGGGATAATCGGCGTCAAACCTTCTGGCTCTTTATTCGTGTTTTTTTTATTTGGTATTTGCATATCTTGAGAAGACATGGGTGCGTTATTTACAAAAGGTTGATAGGAAGTTGTAGTTTGCGGTGTTAAATTTTGCTTACCCGGATTTATCTCTCTACTCCCAGAAAAAGGAGGTGGATGGTGTGAGACTAAAGGTTTCCCCATGTATCTAAATGCTGACTCTAAGTATGGATTATATAAGTCTCGCTCATCTACTATTTGCCCACCATAACGAGGTTGTATTTCGTTAACCCTTACCCCACCCACAGTAAAGTTGTTATTAACTAAGTTCTTACCACCAAAAGAGGCTGCGTTTCTTTTGGGTGAATTGCCGTAATATTGAGGAAAAGCAGGCATAGATATCGCCCACATGATACAGACAAGAACTAGTTTGTAAACAAACTCCTTTTTCATTGTCTTACTTCCTTCTCTTGTTAATAACGAACAAACTATTATAATTATTTAACAAATTTAAATAAGATACAAAATTGAAGAAAACGGTAATATTAAAATCCAGGGTCAAGATTTCCTTGTTCCTCAGGAAGAGGAATAGATGTAGTTCCCGTTTCTTCGGTAGTACCTGGTAGAGAAGGAAGAGGGGTCGTTGTGGATCCGGTTGAAGACGGAACAGGTAAAGAAATCCTTTCTCCTTCAATAGGTTCCACAAGTGTTTCTTCTGGGACAGGTTCAATTTCTTTTTCTGGGACAGGATAAGAAACAGGTGGAGCCGTCCCTTCTATATAGGCTTCTATATATGAACCGCCGAGCGTACCTGTAAGACGATTAATATTAAAGAATTGCACCCCTGAAGGCACAGTAAAATCACGCACAGGCAGACCTTCTTCTGCAACCATCATAAAATCAACCCATATCGGACAGGCTAATCGTCCACCTGTATAATTTACCCCTCTCCCCAAACTACGGTTGTCTTTATAGCCAAGCCATACCACTGTGGTAAAGTCAGTGGTAAACCCACAGAACCAGGCATCTCTGCTGTCGTTGGTTGTGCCTGTCTTACCACCGACAGGTCTTTGTATTTTGCTGGCACGGTGTCCTGTCGGGTAGTATCCATAATCGGGTGCAGGGGTACAAACACCTTTTAGCATGTGCATACTGACATAAGCGACTTTGGGGTCAACAACTTGTTCTCTCTCCTGATAGAGATGATAATCATAAAGAAGAAGTCCTTCGGGGTCTCGAATCTCCTTGATAAATATAGGATAATATTTCATGCCGTTATGTGCAAATACAGAATAGGCAACCGTATGACTCAAAGCAGTTACTTCTACTGTACCCAAACCTAAGGTTAGTCCGACTGAATCGCTAACAAGGGTATTCATTTCACACTTTTCAAAGAAGGAACGAACATAAGGTAAGCCCAACATATCCACTAACCGCACAGAAACGATATTGATTGACCTTTCTAAGGCTTGCCGTAGTGGTATAGGTCCCCGATAGGAGCCGTCAAAATTTTTAGGTGCCCAGACTCGGCCATTAGGCATTACCCTTACAAACGGTGAATCGTCTACCAGCGTAGAGGGAGTCATTCCTGAGGCAATGGCAGACATCCAGACAAAAGGTTTCACGCTGGAACCAGGCTGGCGCTTTGCCTGCGTTGCCGTATTGTATTTTTCCTCCTCCCAGTCCCGTCCCCCAACCAATGTCCGAACAAATCCTTCCTTTCCAGGACGATTATCAATACATACCAAAGCCCCGGAAACCGGAAGAAAATTCTTGCTTTCTAATCGAGGTTTATCAAAATTAGTTAAATGTTCTTCTAAAGTCGTTTCCGCTACCTTTTGAAGGGAATAGTCCAGAGTAGTATAGACATTTAATCCCCCTTCAAATACTTCACTCACGGAATATTTAGATAGTAATATTTTACGGATTTCTTCTACAAAATAAGGTGCTTTAATGCGATAGGCTTCATAAATATCAATCCCTTCCTTTTTTAACTGCTCCCTCTTTTCCGGAGTCATTACACGAGAAGATAGGTCTTCTGCCAATGCTTCCTTATATTCTTCCTCAGTAATAAAACCTTCTTCAAGCATTTGTGATAGAACAATATTTCTCCGTTCAATGGCATTGTTAAAATGGTTGATAGGCTCATTAATATTGGGAGCACGCGTTAAACCTGCAAGTGTAGCCCCTTCACTAAGCGTCAGGTCCTGAACACTTTTCCCAAAATACAGCCTTGACGCAGATTCAACACCATAAGCATTAATCCCCAGGAAAACCTGGTTCAGGTAAAGTTCTAATATTTCGTCCTTCGTAAATTCTCGTTCTACTTGTAGTGCAACAATCGCCTCACGGATTTTCCTTTTTATAGTCCGTTCCATACCTACGCCCAATGTTTCTACATTGCGCACAACTTGCTGAGTAATCGTGCTACCTCCACGAAAACGACCGGTGCGAAGACCATACAACAATGCACTAACAATCGCGTCGGGTCTTACCCCTTTATGGGAATAGAATTGGGCATCTTCTGTAGCAATAAATGCTTTTTGAACATGGAGCGGTATTTGACTTAACACAACTAATTGACGGTCTTCTACTGAAAAGGTATATAGTAATTCCCCCGTGTCGGCATAGATTTTTGTCCCAATTTTGGGTCGAAAAGTCTCCAGAGCAGATATTGTATTTTGTGCATCTTCCAGAATCCAGACAAACACACCCAATGCAGAACCCCACAAGGCTCCAATAATTAGCATAAAGCCGAAAAAGAGCCATGCGCATCCGCGCCGTGGTAAAACAGTATTCATTCTATTCTTCTGTAAACTCCATAAATAACTATTTTATATCTATTTTTGAGGACTTAGTTGAAACCTCTTCCTTTGTTAGAAATGAAGTCAATGATACCAAAGTTGTTCCTATAACAGAGCCCATTAAATTTGCAAATAAATCAAATATTTCGAAAGAGCGTGTTGGCACAAATTTTTGACACACTTCCATTAAGGCTCCATAAACAAACGGAATTATAATAGATAAAATTATTACCTTTTTGGAATTATATCCTTTTTCATTGCGAACCATTCCTATAGCAATTATTATGGCAAAAACGGTATAAAGAAAAGCGTGAACGACCTTATCCTGATAGGGAAACAATTCCGTCGCTTCTCTTGTTATTGGCTGAATAGATACCCAGAAAACAAATAAAGCATAAATAATAGATATAAATAAATACTTCCTATTCAAAATTAGTTCCCCCTAGGTTCTATTATTATTTGTTCATTTAGCGGTATATCTACTTCCTTCGGAACAGGAACACTAAACCCCGACTTAAAATCTCCCCCTTGTTGCGTTGGTTGGATTAAAGATTCATCAGGTATCAATATATTATCCATTTTCTCTATATTGAAATGGGAGGAAGGAACAATCCGCTCAGGCAAAATACTAATCACAGCAGGATAACCTTCGTCAATCGGAACGCGTATAACGGGTGCTTCTCGCACACTTAAATAACCCGTTTCATCCATATAGAAAGTTAGTGTAACACTTCTACCTTCAGATAGCATATCAGCAAGAAGCAAATATACATCTGTTACAAAATGCTGACGAATTTTTAATAAATCATTTGCCATTTTCAAAGTATTTTCTGAATTTAAAAACCAGAGATATGAAGACAACGGAAGCAATTCATCGGGATTATTAAAATACACCTCGGGTCGTATTGTTCGGCGAATATAATTATAATTGCGTGGCCTGGCTCCCATCAAAAGTGTATTTCGCCTAAATAAAAGTTCGGGACGAAGTCCAAATTGAACATGTTGTATTGCTCGAACAATTTGAACAACTGCCTGAAGAGAAAATTCGGGTGCTACCTGTGCTCCAATATTAGGAGGAAATTCTGCAGGATTACTCATAACCTCCATTGGCAAAAATGGCATATCTGTTACAATTCCATACTGGGGTGGAATAAGCAGCCTCGTAGCCGATACACCGACACCTTCAGGCACAATCATCATTTTTATATCGTGCAATCCCGGCGGAAGGCACGAAAAAATGCTCCTCAAACTTCGATAATGTGCCTCGGTAAACATCCCGCCATCAAACAACAAGATATTAAAATCACTAAAAAAACCTCTCATAGGCTCAGGCAATTGTACCCCGCTTAAAAACTTGCCTGGTGGAAGATAGGCTGTCAAACACATACATAAATATATCATTGCCTCATGTAACGAGGCTAAAGTGTCGGGGGTCGGAGAAATTCCTGCAGGCACGGATTGTCCAACTAAAGTGTCCCATAATTGGGTAAGTTGAACGGGCGTTTTCTTCAATTCTGAATCTATTATATCTACCAATTGAGATATTTGACTTTCCTTCAAATTGCCAAGATTTTTCAACAAAAATTGGGAAGAAAGGACAAGGGGAGCAGGGAGTGGCGCCTGTTTATGAACCTCACTCAATAAGGACAAAGACACAAATACTGTAGCATACATTAACAAATCACTCTGAAACTCTGGGGTCTGTTGGATAATTACATCCCACATTTCCAGATGGGCCGGGGTAAAAGGATAGGACTTGAAATAAATAGATACCTGTTTTACCCATGTATTTAAGTCAATCCGCTTTAAGATTAGTTTGTCTCTCCACTCCTGCCAGAATGTTTCCCATTCTAATGTGCCAGGGTTAGGAGGAGAAAAATTTGAAAAATCCAAATCTGTACTTGTCAGGGATTGATTTGGGGAGATACCCTCTGTCTGATTTTTTATATTTTTATTTTCCGTTGCAACTTTATTTTCTTGTGCTACTACATTACTTGCCAATGAAAACACAAAAAAACAATATAACGGTATAAAAATTTTGGGTGCTTTCTCCAACATATCACGATTTCTCACGATTATTAATATTAACTTGATATATTTCAGTATCTCCCTCACCAAATATTTTAGTAAGTTCATCAAATATGATAGGCTTTACTCCTCTGGAAAGTTCCTTTTCGTAGGGTCCCCAAAAAATAAAATCTATGTTATATCTCTTTAAAAATTCCTGCTGGAACTTCTTATCCGAAGTCTCAGTAAAGAAACGAATAACATCTTCATTCTTTTGGACATAATCTTTCGTGAGCATAAAATGTCCCGTTACTGTTTTACAATGGGTATAAGCAAAAATAAAGGGAGAAGTCCTTTGTGATGCAAGCACAACCGCATTTTCATCTACCTTATTATTCAAATATTGGAGACCATTAAATGAATCTTTTGTAAGGTAATAGGTCCAGATAGGATGACCCTGTTTCAAATCATTGAACATAGAAGCATAAACAAGCACGCTGGAAGGAATTGAAAATATAACCAATAAAACACTTATCCCTACTGAAAAATATTTCCACCTTAAAAAGGGATATTGTAATTCGTTTTTCGTTTTGAATCCTTTCATTTTCTCTACAAACCATGTATAAGGACCTACCATAGTCAAAATGGGCGGAACAATGAAAAAAGCATACAAACCTGACTCCTGGCCTGGCTTCCAATAAGGATATAGATTGCATATCCCCCAGGCAACTAAAATCCATGAAAACAATACCAAAAAACTTATTCGTTCTTTACATTTTTTGATCAGGTAAAAGAAAAAAGCCAGGCATGCCAGCCATGTCCAACCTACTCCTACTACATATTCAATAAGGAAACCGGGTTTCCCTAAAAACTGATGGTTCTGCGACCATCCTGACATCCCCAGAGGGTCTGAAATAGACATCCATAAATAATATAGAATAGCAGGAAAGTGAATAACTGCGGGTATTAATGAAAGGTAGAACCATTTCTTTTCCCATTTGTTTTGAAACCAGCAAAACAGAATAGGCGTTAATGCAAACATAATATAAGACTCAGGAATTAGAAAAGGACGCATAAGCGAATGGACAAGAGCCATTACACCAGAGAGAACGAAATACTTCGTTTTTCCTGTTTGAAAGCCGCGAATTAGAAAAGCATACATAAGAACGGCAAACGCTATGGAACGAACAAAATGCGGTTTGCAAATCAAGTAACTAAGGATTTGAATACCATCCAAATCCTTGCCTAAGGGTAGAGAAAGATTAAAAAAATTATTCAAAAGCAAAATAACCCAACCGAACCCTGAACACACAGTAATTAAGATAAAGACAAATCTACGATGGGAAATAATATCAAGGGTTATCGCAATCAAATAGTAAACCGCAAAAGAGAACAAAAATACAGAAAACACTCTGTCCACATGGAAGAAAGCAATAACTGAAAGGTGGAACCAGCGTGCTAATCTGCCTAACAACCACCATTCTACATGGAAAAAGGAAGTGTCCAGGTTTTCAGGGGTGCATTGGTTTACTAACAGATTTTTCCCTTCCCATGCTTGATGTTGGAACATAATGTAACCCAGAGACCCTGGTGTCCCTCTACCGACCATTCCCATAAAAACACGATTTTCACCTGCAATGTATTGACCATATAAGTAGGGAAACGAACCTAAAATACAAATGAGAATAGCCCAAATCAAAGGAAATAAAAACTCTCGTTTTGAAATTGGCGGACAATAAGTAAAATCCTTATTGGGATGTAAATAATCTATATTAGACATCCCTATTGTCACTAAAAATACCCCCCACTATTAATTGTAGTTTTTTCTTCTTCAGTTAATTCTTCTTTCTTCTCCGCAGTCGGAGGAGCCGGATTTAACTCTTTCTTTTCTTTATCCGTTTTCATTTCCTTTCGCGTTGAACACCATTTATTCCATTCTCCTTTGAAAAAATTCCACATTTCTAAATGTTCTGACTTTTCAACAGATTTTTGAGGTATCCCCTTTTCGTCTGGCGACAGTAGTTCTTCAAACTCTGGTGGGGCACAAAAAGAACGGGGCTGGAGAGTGCCTTTATCATATTCTTCACGCAATTGTTTCTGTTTCTGAGCATATTCAGAACATTGCTGCCATGTCAGCCATTGCTGCCAATTCAAATATTGCCAGCCATTTTTAATAAGTGAACGACCTATTGTTCGAGTAGGAAGATATAATTCAGAAAAAATAACCCGCTCTTTCAGATTTGATGTTTTATCTCCATTTATCCAATCCGTTATGGGCAAGGCTATTCCATCCCACTGGGGGTCTGAAAAGGAAATACCTGTTAAACGGATAAGTGTTGGGAACATATCTACAAGAGAAACCTCTTCATTGATTTTCTGCATTTGTGAACATAAGAAGGGCGCATGGATTAAAAGAGGAACATGAATAGTTTCAAAATATAATCGCCATGCATGTTCTACAAAACTGTGGTCTAAAAATTCTTCTCCGTGGTCTGCAGTAATAAGCCAGACAGAATTTCTATTATTACGAAGTCTTTCCATTGAGGAGTACAGTGTCCTTACAGAATCATCTGTAAAGGCTATTTCTGCATCATAGCGGGTAACAAGGTCTTCAAAACGAGGTTCGCCCGGACCAAAGCCCTGCTGAACCAATTCTGGCAGGTGAAAACGAATCTCATCATACACGCGTAAAGGCTTTGTATAAATTTTATTCTCAAAACGAAGGTAGTAAGAAGGAGGAGGCTCGTAAGGCTCATGTGGGTCGTAAATATGGATATAGGCAAAAATAGGTTTGTGCTCATCTATTTGATTTACATAAGTTAATATTTTTTCCACCAACTTGGTACCATTTCCACTAATGCCAAACTCTGTCGTCAATGCTTCAACATGTTCAAATCCCTTTCCAAACTCATGTTTCATAAGGGCGGGATGGTCAGTGAAAAGCATTGTTGTATAACCACTTTGTGCAAATATCTCAGGAAGGGTTGAAATAGTGGGGTCTATTTGTGCATACCAGCCTGTGCTCCATGGCGTTGAAGAGGGATAACGCCCCATTAACATGGCACTTACACTTTCGCATGTATAGGTAGAAGGAGCATAAGCCCGTTCAAAGACAAGGCTTTGTTTTGCTAATGAATCTATAAATGGGCTTGTATTTCGGCGGTATCCATATACCCCTAAGTGGTCTGCACGAAGTGCATCAATAACTACATAAAAAATGTCAGGATGCGAAGAGGAATCGCTATGGGTAACATTTTGAGAACCTACTGTATCTGCACTGCCACATCCGGAAAACAAGCAGAAAAAAAGAAACACAGGGAAAATGATTCTATTGAAATTGGACATCTGCAGGATGTTACTCCTTTATAAAATTTTTCGTATACCTCTATATTAAACTTTTAATTGTATTAGTATACAATAATTGAAACTTGATGGATAATAAGATAGTTATAAAGGAATAACTATTTCTTGTCAGAATAGGATTACGCACGATATAAAGAATGTCCAATACCCATGGCTTCACGAACTGCTTCGACTGTTGTCAAGGCAACAGGAGTAACCCTTTCTGCATTTGTGCGTAAGAATGATTCTACATACTCACGGTTATTATCCGGGTGATTAAATCTTTCAATGATGGGTGCATTAAATTCAGAAGCAAGACGAGCCACCTCTTGTTTTAACTTGCCATAGAATTTTTCGCCTTTCCTATACTTTTGAACAAATTCCAGATATAGGGGTTCGGGAGCCAATAGAGAAAGAAGTCTATACAACACACCCACACCGGGAGGCATGTGCGGAATAATATCATCAGGAGCATTACTTTTAATAGGAAGGGGTAAAGGGTCCGTAGAGGTTTCCACAGCACGAATTTTTTTCAAAACAGTATCAGGGTCATCCAATAAGTCAAGGGTGTTGTTTTCACTCTTTCCCATTTTAGAAGAGCCGTCTAGACCAGGCAAGCGAAAGGCTTCACGACTCATAGCCTGAGGAACATGAAGTGTTTCTCCAAATCGGCTATTAAATCGCTGCGCAATATCTATTGCCATTTCCACATGCTGACGCTGGTCATCACCTACGGGCACTTTGTCTGCGCGAACAATCAAAATATCTGCTGCCATTAACACTGGATAGCCCAACAAACCGTAGGAAAGAGGGTTTCCCTCTACTCTAGCCTCTTCCCGAAGTTTCGAAAATTTATCTTTATAAGTAGTCCCTCTTTCGAGAAAACCAATATTCGTTATCATACCTAACAATAAAGTTAGTTCCGCAGTGCAAGGCAAATCGCTCTGACGATAAATAATAGATTGATTTGGGTCTAAACCACATGCTACATAAGTGCGAAGCATATTAATTGTATTTTGATAAATGCCTTCATAAGTAGTGATAGTCGTCAAAGCATGGTAATCTGCAACAAAATAATAACAAACAGATTTGTCTGATTCTTGAAGTCTCAAAAATTCACGAATAGCACCAAAATAATTTCCATAATGAAGTCGCCCAGTAGGACGAATCCCTGACAAAATAATCTCCTTCTTTTTCTCTGCTTCTACCATCTCAACACCTCTTCTTAATATGGTCGGTTTTTAAAATTTTACAAGTAATATAAATAGATTGTAAATACTTAAAATGGCAAGTTTTAATATTATACAAAATCTTTGATTAAAGTCTCTAATTGTGCTTGGATAACACGAATTACAAGAGGACATTATCTATATTGTATAAGCAATACAATAAAACAGTTTTTTTTAATTTATGCGTAGTAAGATGTACTTTTTGATTTTTGGTATTGATAAATATTACAATAGACTATATAACGAACGGTAAGTAAAAACAATATTATAGAAATAATTATAAAATTTAAACAAAAACCAATTGGAGGATGTAGTTATGTCAGAAGAAAAAAAATCAATTAGTTCGTTGATGGTAGAAAATAGAACTTTCCCACCATCTGAGGAAGTCAGAAAAAGGGCTTACATTAAATCCTTTGATGAATATTATCAGATGTGGAAACATTCTATTGATGATTGCGAAAATTTCTGGTTAGAACAAGCAAAAACATTATCATGGTTCAAAAAACCGACAAAAGCATTAGAATACACATGGAACACAGACGCACGGATTATACGCCATACATGGTTTGCTGATGGTGAACTCAATGTATCCTATAACTGCCTTGACCGCCATTTGAACACTCCAATAGCCAAGAAAAATGCTATTGTTTGGCAAGGAGAACCCGAAGAGGATGTAAAATGTCTTACTTATGAACAACTTCATAAGGAAGTATGCAAATTTGCTAATGTTCTTAAGTCTCTTGGTGTAAAAAAGGGTGACCGTGTATGTATCTATTTGCCGATGGTACCTGAACTACCTATTACCATGTTGGCTTGCACACGAATCGGTGCCATTCATTCTGTCGTGTTTGGAGGATTCAGTGCAGAGTCCCTTCGTGACCGTATTAATGACTCTGAATGCAAAATTCTTGTCACTTCAAACACTTCTTTGCGTTCTGGTAAATCCATTCGCTTAAAGGACATCGCTGACAATGCTCTAAAAGAGACGCCCAGTATCGAGAAATGTATTGTTGTCAAAAGGAACGAGGAACCCTGTGCTATGCAAGGGGAACGAGATTTGTGGTATAACGATTTAATGGAAAAGGCTTCTGATGTGTGTGAAGCAGAGAAGATGAATGCTGAAGATTATTTATTTATCCTTTATACCTCTGGTTCTACGGGTAAGCCCAAAGGTGTGGTTCATACTACCGCAGGTTATCTATTACATGTATCTATTTCTCATAAGTATATTTTTGATATCCATGATGATGATATTTATTGGTGCACAGCAGATATTGGCTGGATAACAGGACATAGTTATATCGTTTACGGACCCCTTTGCAATGGTTCCACCTCAGTCATGTTCGAGGGCGTTCCCACTTATCCGGATGCAGGTCGGTTTTGGCATATTGTTGACAAATTCAAATGCACAGTAATATACACGGCTCCGACAGCAATTCGAACCTTGATTCAGAAAGGCGACGAATGGCCTGCCAAATATGACCTTAGCTCACTTCGTGTTTTAGGCACTGTCGGTGAACCTATTAACCCTGAAGCATGGATTTGGTACTATGAAAAGATTGGAAAGACCCGTTGTCCTATCGTAGATACCTGGTGGCAAACAGAGACCGGCGGTATTTTGATTACACCCTTGCCAGGTGCTCATACACTTAAACCGGGGAGTGCGAGCAGACCCTTCTTTGGTGTTGACCCTGTCATTTTAAGAGATGATAGCACTGAAGTTGATGTTAATGAAGGTGGCAAACTTTGTATTCGTAAACCCTGGCCCGGCATGATGAGAACCACCTGGGGCGACCATGACAGATTTATTGATACCTACTTTACGATGTATAAAAATATGTATTTCACAGGCGACGGTGCCAGACGCGACGAGGATGGCGATTACTGGTTAATGGGTCGTATTGACGATGTCGTGAATGTTTCTGGACATCGCATTGGAACCGCAGAAGTAGAAAGCGCTCTGGTTTCTCATCCCAAAGTTGCCGAAGCAGCCGTAGCACCTATGCCACATCCTATTAAAGGACAAGCCCTGTATGCTTATGTAACTTTGGTAGCAGGTGTGGAAGAGAGTGAAGAATTAAGAAAAGAACTTATTATGCATGTTCGCAAGGAAATCGGGCCTATTGCGGCTCCTGATGTAATTCAATTTGCTCGTGCCCTGCCCAAGACCCGTTCAGGTAAAATCATGCGTCGTATCCTTCGTAAAATTGCAGAGAACGATATTGCGAATTTGGGTGATATAACAACTCTGGCAGAACCATCAGTGGTCGAAGAACTCATAAATGGCAGGAAAGCCTTGCTTAAGAGTTGATATGAAACATTTTAATTAAAGTAGAATGAGAGCCGTGAGGGTTTAGTTTATACAACTCTCACGGCTTTTATTAGTAATAAGGAGAATTTTTATTATGAGTAATGAAAAGGTTCAAAATCGCTGGATAGTAGTTATTGGTGCACTTATCGTTCAGATGAGTTTAGGTGCAGTGTATATATGGAGCGTTTTTCAAACACCATTAAAAGCAGTATTCCCAACCTGGACAGAAACGCAGGTCACTTATCCCTCACAAATTGTCCTAGCAGCATTTGCCTTAGCAGTAATAATAGGAGGAAGAATTCAAGACCGATTGGGACCTCGAATCGTAGGAGTTGCAGGAGGTATCATTCTAGGAGTAGGTCTTATCCTCGCAAAGTTTACAGAAAACTTCATTTCCTCTCCTAACCTTGCATTGTATTGGCTCATTTTTACTTTTTCTATATTAGGAGGTTTAGGAATTGGTTTTGCTTATGTTTGCCCTATTGCCACCTGTGTAAAATGGTTTCCGGACAAACGCGGATTGATTACAGGTTTAGCCGTTGCGGGATTCGGTGCGGGAGCCTTTTTCTTTGCACCTTTAGCCACAGCCCTAATTAAAGGAGGGGCTTATGAGATTATGACTCTAAAATTGTTTGCTCTACCACAAGTAGGGGTCTTTAATACCTTCTTTATACTGGGTATAATTTTCTTTGTTGCAGTGGTATTGGGCTCTTACTTATTAAAAAATCCACCCGCAGGCTATAAACCAGCAGGTTGGAATCCGCCACAAACTACGAATAGCACAGCAAGTCAGGTAAACTATACGATAGATTATACTCCGACCCAAATGCTTGCAACTCCTACATTTTGGCTTTTGTGGATTACCTACTTTGCAGGTTGCACTGCAGGATTACAAGTTATTATGAAGGCTTCACCTATATGGCAGTCTTTTGGTATGTCCGCAATAACAACACGACCTGTTCCTGAAGATATGTTTAGTCATTTCCTTTCTCAAGCGACTATGGCAGTCTCTATTATTGCAATATTCAACACTGTGGGTAGAATCCTCTGGGGTAAAGTTTCGGATAACATCGGTAGAAAGGCTACATTAGTTATCATGCTTATCCTTTGTGGAATTACCATGCTATTTTTAAATAACATGAGAACATATTCCTTATATATTCTTGGCACAGGTATCGTAGGGTTATGTTTCGGCGGCTACCTCGCCCTTTATCCGGCAGTGGTCACAGACTATTACGGCACAAAACACACCGGCGTTAATTACGGATTTATGTTTACAGCGTATGGTGCGGGCGGACTTGTCGGTCCCTATCTTGCAGCAAAACTTATGAGTATCTCTGAAAAAGTTCCATACCTTATCACTGAAAAAGGAACACAAATTACTAAAGAATTTGCTTTAGGCAGTTATAGCACAGCCTTTATTCTCTGCGGAATTGCTTGCATAATTGCGGGTGTTATAATCCTGCTTGTTCAGCCACCTAAAACAGCAAAGAATTAATTTCTCTCGTAAAAAAAGTCAAGGGGAAAATATAATTTCCCATACCTTGGTTGTTTTTTATTAAAGTGGTTTAAAATTTATAAATACCAGAGGTATATTAATGAGGGAGTATTTCAAGTAGAAAATAAGGCTTCATTCTTCACATTGGGTAAGATAATAGATTTCTTTTTAATTTCATCCTCCAAAATAATAAACACCGCTATAGAAAAACTCAAATATACTTGTCCAATAGGATAGGAAAGACGAGGAAAAGCAAGAGACATAACGATTATTTGGGCAGATAAAGCACACCAATAGCCAATCCAGTAACCTTTATCGGGTCCATCATATCTGATATTCACAAGATAGCCACTTACAGCCAAAATACCTAATAGAGCAATAATGATAATACTACATCCGACGATACCACCTTTGAATAGCCAATATACCCAGAGATTATGCAAGGTTTGGTAGGTAGCCATAGCATATAAACTCTGCCAGAAATTGGTAGCCAATCCCAATCCTTCGAATTGGCTACCCATGCCCATACCCAAAATAGGAGATTTCATAAAATTATCGAGGGCACCGGTAATTTCCACTAATCGAGCCTGGAGCGAAATACCCAATTGTGAATTTGTCCAGGACAAAACGCCTGTATGAAAAAGAAGTATTAAAGTAAATAGTGTTGCCACTACGCAAAGCACAAAAAAGATAATAGCCAATGGACGAAGTCTTGATGGTAGATAAAGAATAACAACCAATAAACTTCCAAAAAAAACCGTTATTGTAGCCGTTTTCATCATCAAAATTAAAAGGGGTGGGATAAAGAATAAAGCCATAAACAGAGCAAGTATTTTTTTCTTATAGTCTTTGTAGTAAAAGAATAGACTTAAAAATATAATAAACCATATTTCAAAAAACATGTGTCCATTAAATCGGACTTCTTGTAAGCGGAAGGGTCCAACAATAGAAGGAACAAATTCCCCCAAAAAATTCTGGAATCTCCACATTCTTTTTGTAATAAGGACATATAAGAACAAAGCACAAGTAGCCAATGCTACTATTACTGAAACTATAAGTATAATATCCAGTGTCTTTTTGAGTGAGGAAAGGGATTCCCACGCAAAAGGAAATATCAATGCAGAAACAAAAAAAACCGGGAATCGAGTTTCTGCTACGATACGATGCCAGTCATAACCTGAAAGAAAACCAATTGTTGCAATATATACAAAGAATAAAAGATACAGCAAAATAAAATAAAGGAAAACACTCTTACGCCAATATACTCGACCAAAAACAAGATTAACAAAGAAATTACCTACAAATAAAAGCAACATAAGTTCGCGCGGATGAATTTCCAAACCTGCAACTGGAAATACTTTCGGTGAGATATAGTAATGATTAAGCATCATAAAAATAAAAAACAAAGTTGCAGAGTAGTTCAGTGGCAGTAAAAGGTATAAACCAGCAAAAGCAAATGCTACTCCAAAAACCACAACATATAAAAAGGGTAACTTTATAACAAAGAAAAGAGCAATTAAAGCAAATCCGTAAAAAAGGGTAAAAATAAAGGCTAATAAAGGAACAGGTATAGGTTTTTTTAACGATAAAGGTTTATTATTTAGAAGTTCCGTCTGCAATACCATTTCCCGTTTTTTAGTAATACCCTACAACAAAATATGATTCGATTTCTAATAGCAAAGCATTAACTTGCTAAACCTTTTTCATGTTCCTCAGCCAATTGTTCGATAAATTCTGGTTCTAATTTAGGGAATAACACTTTAGGTTCGTTCAAAGAAAATCCCACAGGCAATAGTTCTCCTATTGTATCCCAGACATCATCGCCGCCTTCTGGACCTTGCCATTTAATTTCCTGATTTATTATAGAGCACAAATTTGCACTACCGTGAGGGATAAATGGGTTCATTAGAATAGCCAGTGCTTTCACAATTTGTGCACAGACATAAAGCGTGGTGGCTGTCCTTTCTATATCAGTTTTTCGGGTTGCCCATGGTTGTTTGGAATCGAAGTAGACATTTGCTTTACGGGCTAAATCTACCCAGCGTTCCTGTGCTAAACGGAAACGAAATGATTCAATGCTTTCAGCCACAGACTCTTTTGTAGAGGTAATAGATTCAAGCATTGTTTTATCTACCTCATCCATTACACCGGGTTGAGGAATTCTGCCATCGAAATTTTTCATAATCATCGTAAGGGTACGGTGTATAAAATTTCCTACAATATCGCACAGTTCACCATTGTAATGATTGCGAAATTCGTCCCAATCGAAATCGGAATCTTTGTTCTCTGGCATAATGGAGCAGATATAATACCGTATCGGATTTGTACCCAATTTATCAATTGCCCAATTAACACGAATCATATTCCCTTTGGATTTAGAACCTTTTTCAGACTTGCCTGTACGCCGATTAAAAATGTTCAGATACTCATTTCCAACTACATTGTCTGCCAGAATAAAATCATCCTGCCCCATAAGCATTGCAGGGAAAATTACTGCATGGAACGGGATATTGTCTTTACCAATAAAATGGATTAGTCGAGTGTCAGGATTTTTCCACCAATCTTCCCATGCGTTTGGCTCATCATATTTATCTATCCCCCATTGTCGGGTATTAGTAACATAACCAATGGGGGCATCAAACCACACATAAATTCGCTTATCCTGGGCTTCGGAATGGTCTAAGGGAATAGGCACACCCCAATCCGTATCGCGGGTAATGCAACGAGGGCGTAAATCGTTTATCCAACTTGAGGCAATACCCCGAACATTGCTTCGCCATTCGGGATGTGTTTCCAACCACTGCATCAGTCGCTCCTTAAACTGAGGCAAATCAAGAAACCAATGGAGAGAAGTTTTTAAGATAGGGGTGGAAGTGTCACCGGGTATATTGGCTCGTGGATTTACTAACTCTTTCGCTGTATATTGTGCTCCACATTTTTCACATTCATCACCGTTAGCATCTTCATAACCGCAACGGGGACACTGTCCCTTCACATATCGGTCAGGCAAGAAACGATTGGTTTTTGTAGAATACCACAATTCCATCTCGCGAACAAATATAAATTTTTTATTGTATAGATTTTTGAAAAAGGATTGCGTCGTATCTATATGTAAGTTCCAGGAAGTTCTTCCATAAATATCATAGGATATGCCTAATCGTTGAAAGGCTTCTGCATTTGCGTTGTGGTAGCGGTCAATCACTTCCTTTGGTGTTATCCCTTCTTTAAGGGCTGTAAGGGTAATAGGCACACCATATTCGTCGGAACCACCAATATATAAAACTTTTCGTCCCCGTAATCGTTGATACCGAACATAAATATCGGCAGGTAGATAAGCACCTGCAATATGTCCTAAATGGATGTGTCCGTTGGCATAAGGGAGTGCACTTGTTACTAAGATTTTTTTATAAGCCATTTATATATATCCTTGTGGTGTTTCATTATTTTAGAATTTTTCACTTGTCATCATAAAAAATTCAGAGAGTAAAAGCAACACCCTCCTCATGCAATCCTTTCGATAAGTGAGGTAGTCAATGAAGATTCAGAAGGCATTAATATCCCTGTACCTGCAATTTTAATATAACGGTAGTCAATTTCGCTTAATTGATGAAGTGTATTTAAGCCTTTTGATAACACATCTCGAACCGTGTAAAGCCGTGTAACTATATTCAGTAAATCAGAACCGTTCTGTAACATAATTTCTGCTTTATACTGAAAGATGTTGTTTTAGGAAGGTATAACTTTCTGTAATTTCTTCGAACAGGTCCCCTTGAAACGAGTCTTGTTCATACATAAACCATTCTACTTGAGCCGCTTTAGCCGATTGAAAGATTTCATCCCAGTTTAATTCGCCTTTGCCGAGGGGTACAAAAGTATGTTTTTTCCCAATAAGTTTTTTATCAATCTTTACATCTTTTACATGGACAACGGGACAGCGTTTTGAATATTTTTTCATCCAATCGGCAGGATTAGAACCGGCTATATATAACCAACCCAGGTCAAATTCTGCATATAAGTTATCAGAGCAGGTGGATTGGAGAAGCATATCTAATTTTGATGCGGATTGATTAGGAAAGGATTGCAATTCCCAATCATGATTGTGATAGGACAATCTTAGTCCTTTGAGACGAAGACGTGCCCCTAGTGCATCCAATCTTGCACATCCTTTAATCCATACTTCTGGATTGGCACGGCAATCGGACATCATTCCACCCGGGGCAATATCTGTAACGCCAACGGTTTTCCAGAATTGGACCTGTTCATCAAAGTTCTTTTCAAAAGACTCTATGCTCACATGGGCAGACACTGCTTTTAATCCCGCATTATCTAATGCAGCACGAATTTCACTTGCAGGCAAATCAGGCATCCCACTCCATTGAACATATTCATATCCAATTTCACGAACTTTTTTCAAAGTATCTTGCAGGTTCTTTTTAGCTGGTTCTCGAACACTATACAATTGTAATCCAAAGGGCATATCATTTCCCCTTTTTATTTCTTTTCTTTCTTGGGCTTCTTCTCTTCTTTTTCTTTGACCTGGTCAATAATTTCTATCCGTGCCAATGGGGAACCATCTCCCAATCTATGGTCAAGTCGTAGAATACGAGTATATCCACCGGCTCGATTAGCACAGGCAGGTGCAATCTCTTTAAACAAACGACTTACCACATCATTGTCTCTAAGTCGGGCAAAAGCCAACCGTCTATGATGCACTGTGTCTTCTTTGGCAAGTGTAATCAACGGTTCTGCAAACATTCTTAATTCTTTTGCTTTCATCAATCCGGTTTCAATAGCATCGTGGCGGAATAAAGCACACATCAAACTACGCATGAGTGCTTCTCTATTAGATGTATTCCTACCTAATCGGCGTCCTGCTTTACGATGTCGCATAGTTTAAACTCCTAATATTCTTATAACTACTCTTCTTCTTGCTGCTGCTGTTGTTCTTCTTCTAATATTTTTTCTGTTATCAAATCTTCGGCTTCACTGATCTGTCCCTGAACCCCTGGTTCATGGAATTCTATCGGAATCCGTCTATCTCGCGAATACGATGTTTGCTCGTCTTTCATCATCCCTAAAGACAATCCCATTTTTTGTAATGTCTCTTTAATCTTCTCAATAGTAGTATTGCCCAAATTCGGCAAACGGGAAAGAGATTCTTCTGTATAAGAAATAAGGTCGCCCAAAGTGTGGATATTCGCTCGACGGAAGCAATTTAATGCCCTTTGCGGAAATTCAGCCTGTTCTATAGGTCTCATAAGCAAAGAATTTACCATTTGTCCCTCTACTTCCTCTTTGCTTTCTTCCTCTTCCGATTTTATTTCCACCTTTTCTTGCTTAACAAAAATACGAAGATGGTCAATTAGTAAGGAAGAGGCCTCTTCCAGGGCAAGTTCCGGAGTAATAGAACCGTTGGTCCATATTTCAAGGATAAGACGGTCATAGTCGGTTTTTTGTCCTACACGGGCATCTTCAATCTGAAAGTTTACTTTTGTTACCGGAGAAAAGTTTACATCGAGATAAATAGTCCCTCTTTCTGCATGTCCTAGTTCTAACTCTTCCGCAGGAACATAGCCTCTACCCCGAGAGACTTTTATTTCCATCTTTAATTTAGAATCGGGACGAACAGGAACTGCTATTACATGTTCCGGGTTAAACACATCTACGGGTTGCCCTTCAAACAAGTCCTTCGCACAAAGGGTATCTGACCCTCCCTTATATTCAAAGGGGAATATAAGGGAATCACCTTGCTTTAATGAAATTTGACAGCGTTTTAAGTTTAACACCATGTCTGTTACATCTTCTTTAAACCCGGGGATTGCCGAAAATTCATGATATATCCCCTCAATATTTATTGCAGTAATTGCACTTCCCTCCAGGGAAGCAAGGAGAACTCGTCGCAACGAATTTCCCACGGTAATACCATATCCCCGTTCGAAGGGCTCTACAATAATCCGCGCATAACGGTCATTGGAGGTTGGGTCAAATTGAACAACTTCTGGGATAATAAAATCTTTCGATACCATTTGGTTATACCCTTTGAATTTATGGTTATGCGTCTTATCTACTTTAAAATCTATAAGTTAATGTATAAAAAGTCTATACTCTTCTTCTTTTACGAGGCCGACAACCGTTATGAGGAAGGGGAGTCGTATCTTTAATTAAGTTCACATTCAACCCTACGGCTTGAATAGCACGAATTGCAGATTCTCGACCTGCCCCGGGTCCACTAACGAATACACTTACCTCGCGTAAGCCTACTTCCATTGCCCGCTTGGCTGCTTGTTCTGCGGCTAATTGTGCTGCATAAGCCGTGCTTTTCCGAGAGCCAACAAAACCAACCTGACCCGCACTGGACCAGGAGATTACATTTCCTTGAGGGTCAGTTACAGATACAATTGTGTTGTTAAAACTTGCCTGGATATAGGCATGACCAGACGAAACACTTAACATGGTTTTCTTTTTCTTTACACGCGATTTGCCTTTATCTTTTTGCACGGATTTTTCTCCTTTGTACCAGGTTATCCTTCATAATTTATTTTTATATTATCAAGTTATCTTTACTTTTTCTTCATAGTAATTCTACGGGGACCTTTTCGTGTTCTCGCATTAGTGTGGGTGCGTTGCCCACGGACAGGAAGCCCTTTCTTGTGTCGTAAACCACGATAACATCCAATATCCATAAGTCGTTTTATATTTGCTGTAATTTCACGGCGAAGGTCACCCTCTACCTTATAATGATTCTGAATAAAGGATGAAATGGTATTTGCTTGTTCATCGGTCAAGTCTCGTACACGAATATCTGGATTAATATTCGTCGCTGCAAGAATTTCATGTGCGCGAGCAGGGCCTACTCCATTAACATACTCTAATGCCACAACAATTCTTTTATCTTTAGGCAAATCAACACCTACAATGCGTGCCATTCTTTAACTCTCCTTTTATCCCTGTTTTTGTTTATGCTTCGGGTTTTCACAAATAACACGGACCTGACCGTGCCTGCGAATAATCTTACATTTTTCACAAATCTTTTTTACTGAACTTCTTACCTTCATATTGCTCCACTTTCTTTTTATGTATTTCCTGAACCTGATTGTTTAAACCGATATGTAATTCTACCGCGTGTAAGGTCATAAGGAGACATCTCTATCTTAACCTTATCACCCGGCAATATTCGAATAAAATTCATTCGCATCTTTCCAGAAACATGAGCCAATATTGTATGTCCGTTCTTTAATTGCACTTTGAACATGCAATTGGGCAACGGTTCTACAACAACGCCCTCGATTTCTATCGGTTTTTCTTTCATATTTTTTATTAATAAATCTCTCTAATTATTTCGTTGTCCCCATATTAGCCGTTCACTATAAGAAAGTATTTCTCCTTTATCTTCGCGAACGACGATACTATGTTCAAAATGGGCACTGGGTAAACCATCACGAGTTACCGCTGTCCAGCCATCGTCTAAAATACGCACTGCGGGAGTCCCCATATTCACCATGGGCTCGATAGCAAGGACCATTCCTTTCCTTAATCTTATCCCTGGCTTTCCCGTATCGAAATTTGGAATTTGTAACGGTTCGTGCATCTCTGTCCCAATGCCATGTCCTACAAAATCACGGACTACGGAAAAGCCTTCTTTTTTACAAGTATTTTCGACAACTTTTCCTATATCGTTAATTGTATTTCCTTCTTTTGCCACAATAATTGCCCTTGATAAGGCTAAATCTGTGGTTTCAATCAATCTTTTTCGTTGAGCATCAATGTTACCACACGGTAATGTGATAGCCGCATCACCATGATAGCCACAATAGCATGTGCCAACATCAATACTCACAATTTCTCCTTTTTCTAATACTCTTTTACCCGGTATCCCATGGACAACTTCATCTTCTACCGAGACGCAAATCGCCGCGGGATAACCATTATATCCTTTGAACGATGGGGTAGCCCCTCGCTCACGAATCATATTCTCAGCGATTGTATCTAATTCTTTCGTTGTAATTCCTGGCTCAATGTATTCAGCCAGGGTAGCCAAAACCTCTGCAACAATCTGGTTGGCGGTACGGAGCAACCCTATCTCCCATTCCGAGCGAATTACAACCATATCGCAACAACCTTTACAAAATTAAGAGGTAATATTATAACAACTTAACAAATTAGATTCAAGTATAAAAAGGATTTAAAAGGTTCTACGAGAACGAATCCGTCCTGTCTTACCACCAAATCCATCGTAATGACGCATTAATAAGTGCTGCTCAATTTGTTTTACCGTGTCTAATGCAACACCGACTAAAATTAGCAAACTGGTTCCACCAAAGAATTGAACTATTGTCCAATCGGGAACTTTAATGAAGTAATAAACACCTTCAGGAAGAAGTGCAATAACTGCAAGGAATATTGACCCTGCAAGTGTTATTCTTGTCATAACATGATTCAAATATTCCGCAGTGGCTTTTCCTGGACGAACACCCACAATAACACCACCATATTTTTTCATATTGTCGGCAATCTCTACTGGATTAAAAGTAATGGCTGTGTAAAAAAACGAGAAGAATATAATTAATCCACCGTAACATACTGCATATCCAGGATTTCCAGGATAGAAAAACTCTCGAATAACCCATTCTAATACAGGAACTCGCACAACATCACCTAAATATGCAGGAAGGGAAAGAATAGAACTCGCAAAAATAATCGGAATAACTCCCGCTTGATTTACTCGGAGTGGTAAATATGTTTTTTGTCCACCTGAAACTCTTTTCCCTTTCACCTGTCTGGGATATTGCACAGGAATACGTCTTTGGCCTGTGGTAATGGCTATGGCTCCTGCAATTACCACTATCATTAGAAAAACTAATATAAGTGCCTGGAACATATTGAGTTGTTTTGAAACAAATACCAATTGGAAAAGATGCCTTAGTGCAGCAGGCATCCGCGAAACGATGCTCGTAAAAATTATTAATGACATGCCATTGCCAATACCAAACTCACTTACCTGTTCCCCTATCCACATAACAAAGGCGGCACCTGTTGTAAAGGAGAGAACAGAAGTAAAAAGGAACATAGGTCCTGGATTAGGAACAATTTCCCTTCCTAAACCTTGGAGAAACCATGAAATTCCAAGGGACTGTATAATACAAAGAACGACAGTTCCATAGCGAGTATAATCATTAATTTTTTGCTGCCCTTGATGCCCTTCCTTCTGAAGTTTTTCTAATGCAGGTATGATAGGAATAAGCAAGGACAAGATAATGGACGCGGTAATATAAGGCATAATACCTAAGGTAAATACAGTTGCTCTTGCAAATGCACCTCCGCTGAACATATCGTAAAATCCTAATAAACCACCTCCCTGACTAATCTTTTGTGCCAATGCTCCTCCATCAATCCCAGGTGCCGGCACATGGCATCCAAGACGATATATCGCCAGCATAATCAGGGTAAATATGATTCGGCTTTTCAGTTCTGGAATTTTAAACGCATTTTTGAAAGCCTCTAATGGTTGAGACACCAAACTGCTCCTCTTATCTTAGTTCTGTTTCAGTATTATTTGTTTCTTCTTTAATCGGTTGTAATGTCACTGTCCCTCCGACAGTTTCAATCTTCGATTTAGCAGATGGAGACACTCCTTGAACTATGAGGGTCAAAGATTTTGTCAGTTCGCCTTTGCCCAAAATTTTTACTCCACCTTTTTGTTTGCGTGCTAAACCTCTTTTAATTAAATCGTCTGACGTAATTGTCGCACCCGATTCAAAAAATTTTTCTAGCATTTCTATATTTACAATTGACATCGGGAACCGTTTTATGTGATGAAAACCGCGTTTGGGCAAACGACGGTGTAGTGGCATTTGACCCCCTTCAAATCCTATTCTCTTGCTATAGCCGGAACGGGCTTGAGCACCTTTGTGCCCATGACAGGAAGTTTTTCCATGTCCGGAACTGGGTCCTCTGCCTATGCGTTTTCTTCTCTTTTTAGCACCGTCTGTATAAGTCAATCCATGTAATTCCATTACTCTTTTCCCTTATTTATCCTTAATGTTATTCTTCCTTCGTTTTCATCTTCTTTGCTGAGGAATTTATACCTCTAATTTGTAGTATCTCTTCACGGGTTTTAAGTTGGCGAAGTCCATTAAGGGTAGCCCATATAACATTAACGGAAGTGTTGGAACCTAACGACTTCGTCAATACATTAGAATAACCTGCTGATTCTAAAACGGCACGGACAGGACCCCCTGCTACAATACCTGTTCCTCTTGAGGCAGGTTTTAATAGCACACGTGCGGCATCGGCTCTTCCTAATACTTCGTGAGGAACGGTTGTTTCGATGACTGGAACTTTGAACATGCTTTTTTTCGCTTTTTCGGTAGCCTTTCGGATAGCATCCACCGTTTCACCAGCTTTTCCAATAGCCGCACCAATACTACCTTTCCCATCACCCACGACAACAAGTGCGGAAAAACTAAACCGTTTACCACCTTTTACTACTTTGGCTACACGACTCACCCGAATGACCTGTTCTATAAATTCTGCCTGTGGCTGTTCTTTTATAACATCATCTTCTTCATCTTTTCTTCTTGACTTCTTTTCCATCATATTTGTTATTCTCCTTAGAATTTTAGTCCAACTTCTCGGGCTGAGTCCGCAAGAGCCTTAACCCTTCCATGATACAAATGGCCACCTCGGTCAAATGCCACTTTTGAAATGGAAAGGGCAAGAGCCTTCTCAGCAAGGGAACGCCCTACTTGCTTTGCTGATTCAATATTTCCACCTTTAATCTTAAGTTGCACAGAGGATTCTGACACCAGGGTTCTACTCTGTGTATCGTCAATTATCTGAACATAGATATGGTTTAGCGTTTTAGTTACGCGTAACCGTGGACGCTCTGGCGTTCCATAAATCTTTTTGCGTACTCTCTTTTTGCGTTGCTCCAAGCAATTCTCTTTTTGATGGATTTTTTTCATAGTATATTTATCCCTAATTAGTTATTTAGCACCTGCTTTTGTTTCTTTTCTGCGAATATGTTCGTAATCGTAACGGATTCCTTTTCCTTTGTAGGGTTCGGGTTTGCGTAAGGCACGTATATCTGCTGCAACCTGACCCACAAGTTCCTTATCTATCCCCGATATTTTTATCGTTTGAGGATTATCAACTGTAAAGGTGATGCCTGCTGGCGGCTCTATGCTAACAGGATGGCTAAAACCTAAAGTCAGATTTAAGTTTTTCCCTTGCAGAGACGCACGATATCCCACACCTTCAATCAGTAATGTTTTTAGATAACCCTGCGATACACCGATAACCATATTGTTAATCAAAACACGAGTTAAGCCGTGTAGAGATTTATGCTCTTTCTTATCGCTGGGTCTCTGAACAACAATTTGCTTATCCTCAATATTTATAATCATATCAGGATGAAAGGTCCGTTGTAGTGTTCCTTTGGGTCCCGTTACTATCAGGGTCTTTCCCTGGAGTTCACATTTAACTTCTTTGGGAATGGGTACCGGTAATTTACCTATCCGAGACACTGTTTATCCCTTTCTATTCTTCTCATAATGTTTTTGATTACCATACTTCACAAATAATTTCACCACCAACTTTTTGCTTCTTTGCGTCACGGCCTGTCATAATACCTGACGGAGTTGACATAATCTGAATGCCGAAACCGCTACGCACAGGTTTTAGTCCACGATAGCCTGAATACCTGCGGATACTGGGGCGACTTACCCTTTGAATTCCTTGAATTACAGGACGACGGTCTTTCGTGTAATTAAGTTGAATGATTAATTTAGCAATATTACTTTCCGCATCCAGTCTATAATCTGCAATAAATCCTTCCTTTTTAAGAACACGACAAATCTCTTCTTTCATTTTTGAAGCAGACACTTGAACGGACAGATGTCCTGCTCGTGTCGCATTCCGAATATGTGTTAGCATATCACTAATAGGGTCGTTCATTGACATATTTCTTAACCTTTTCTTATAGTTACCAACTCGATTTAGTTATACCAGGTATTTTTCCTTCTAAAGCCAAGGTACGGAAGCAAATCCTACAAATCTGGAAATCACGAATAAACGACCTCGGTCTTCCACAGCGTTTGCAGCGATTATACTTGCGAACTTTGAATTTAGGTGGTCTGTTTGATTTTATTATTAATGATTTTTTAGCCACATTTTTACTCCTATGTTGTAAATGGCATTCCAAACATTCTTAATATTTCACGGTTTGCATCTGCGGAAGTAGAATTCTTAAACACGAAAGTAATATTCATTCCATGTACACGCTGAACACTGTCTATACTAATCTCAGGGAAAATAGTCTGCTCTTTAACCCCTAAGGTATAGTTTCCAAAGGGGTCGAAGGACTTGGTAGGTACACCACGAAAGTCACGAATACGCGGAATGGCTACATTGAAAAGGCGGTCCATAAATTCATACATTCGGTCTCCACGAAGGGTTACACGACATCCGACACTAACACCTTTTCTTAATTTGAAATTGGAAACGGATTTTCTTGCTTTGCGTATTTGCGGCTTTTGTCCTGTAATGATACCCAATTCCGCCATAGCGGTATCTAAAAGTCGCGAATCCTGAGTGGCTTCTCCAACCCCTATATTCACGACAATTTTTTCTAATCGAGGAACTTGCATGATATTCTTGTACTGAAACTTATTTATTGCTTCAGGTACAATTTGTTGGAAATATTTTTCTTTTAACCTTGGAGCCACGGTTTCTTTCTCCTTCTTTAATCTAATGCTTCACCGGTTGCTTCCCAGACACGAACACGGCTACCATTTTCTAATCGTTTCATTTTTATCTTTGACGGTCCATTAATGGCGTCGCACCATGCTGCTACATTTGAGATATGAATAGGTGCTTCTTTTTGGACAATTCCACCTGCTTGGTTTCGGGAAGAGGGTTTGGTATGTCTCTTAACGACATTTACCCCTTCCACCAGCAACATTTGTTTTTTAGGGTAAACTTCTAAAACTCTACCCCGTTTACCTTTATGTTCTCCTCGTATAACTAATACTGTGTCTTTTTTACGAATGTGCATAGAAGTAACCTCCATCTTATAATACTTCGGGAGCCAGAGAGACAATACGCATAAATCCCTTTTCTCTCAATTCACGAGCCACGGGTCCAAAAATGCGTGTTCCTCTGGGTTCCATTTGAGTGGTAAGTATCACCGCAGCATTGGAATCGAACCGGATAGTCGTTCCATCTGGACGCTGGGTATCACGACGCATACGAACAATAACGGCTTTTACAACATCCCCTTTTTTAACATTTGAGTTAGGGATGGCTTCTTTTACGCTTGCAGTAATTATATCGCCTAGCCCAGCATAACGATGCTTGGAACTCCCCATCACCTGGATAACCCGAATAACACGGGCTCCTGAATTATCGGCTACTTTTAATCTTGAATATATCTGAATCATTGCGAATCTTGCTCCTCTGCTGTTTGTTCAGAAGTCATAAGTTCGTTCATTTCATCTATTTGTAATGTCTTATCTATTCCTTTCTTTTTAAGAACATCAGCAGATTGTATTATTTCTACCAATCTCCACCGTTTGGTCTTACTCAAGGGACGGCACTCACGAATACGAACAACATCACCCACTTTTGCTCTATTTTGTTCATCATGTGCCTTAAATTTTCTCGTTCTCTTGACACCTTTTTTGTAAAGAGGATGAATTTCTAACCGTTCTACACTAATAGAAATTGTCTTTTCCATAGCATCACTTGTAACAGTCCCAATAAGTTCTTTTTTCAAACCTTTGGGTCTTTTATTTTCTGAATCCATAACTTGCAATTCCTAACTCTCCATTTTCATTATTTTTACTTTTTCTTATTACTTTCTTTACCTTGTTCATGCGATTCTTCTAATTCTCGCTCTTTTATTATCGTCTTAATTCGTGCTATATCTTTTCGAGCAAGACGACCTGCCTGAACATTGTCCACCACCCCTGTTACCAATTTCAGACGAAAATTGATTAGTTCCCTTTTCCGTTCTTCGAGAATTGCTAACAGTTCTTCGCTATTTTTATCTCGCAAATCTTTCGGTTGCATCTTAATTCCATCCTCATTTTTACACTTAACTTCGTTTGATTATTGTCGTTCTAATTGGCAACTTATGTCCTGCTAAACGAAAGGCTTCTTCTGCCAATTCTTGAGTTACACCTTCAACTTCAAATAGGATACGACCTCTTTTTACAACGGCAACCCATTCTTCTGGTGCACCTTTCCCTTTACCCATTCGAGTTTCTGCTGGTTTCTTTGAAATAGGTTTGTCAGGAAAAACACGAAGGAAGATTTTACCACCGCGTTTTAAGTAACGAGTAATAGCAATACGGGCTGCTTCGATTTGCCGTGCAGTAATCCAATCGGTTTCTAAAGCCTTAAGTCCATACTCACCAAAATTAACTTCTGTGGCACCTTTGGCTACTCCACGTCTTCTGCCTCGTTGTTGTTTTCTATATTTTGTTCTACGGGGAGATAACATTTTCTTTACTCCTCAACGGTTATGATTGTTTGCTACTACGGGGTGCTCTTCGCATGGGATTACCCGTTCGTCCGCGTGAAGGGGTTATTCTGAAACTCTCAACACCTGCCACACCCGAGACAAACTCTTTGTGTGGAATATCACCCAGGTAAATCCATACTTTTACTCCAATAGTTCCATAAGTTGTAAAACTGGTTGCATTGCCATAATCTACCCATGCCCTTAATGTATGTAAGGGAACACTTCCCTCATGGGTCTGCTCAGCACGAGCAATCTCGGAACCGTTTAATCTACCTGCTATGCGTATGCGAATGCCTTTGGCTCCGGCACGAAGAGCACTCTCTACAGAACGCTTCATAGCACGACGGAAAGAAGCTCGCCGCTCAATTTGAAGAGCAATATTTTCAGCAACCAACTGTGCGTTTACTTCCGGAAGTTTCACTTCAATAATTTGTAAACTTATAATCCTACCCGGGCACAGAATTTCTATTTCGGTCTTTAATTTTTCTAACTCAATACCTTTTTGACCAATAACAAGACCAGGCCTTGCCGTATATACAAGTATTTTTACTCTTTTCCCGGCACGCTCAACATCAATGCGTGCAACTCCTGCGGCGAACAATCTCTTTTTTAGGTATTCGCGTATCTTCAGGTCTTCATGAAATAAAGGAGTGTATTCTTTCTCGTTATACCATACTGAAGACCACTTTTCAATGACTCCCAATCGGAATCCAAATGGATGTACTTTCTGTCCCACACTAATCTCCTTATTGTTTCTTCGCGGGTGTTGGTTTTCGTTCTTCGCCACTAATGACAATATGTATATGGGAATGACGATGTCGAATACGAACGGCTCTTCCCCGAGGCGCTGCTTGAAAGGAGCGTGTTATCCTCCCCGGGTCAACGCGAATTTCCGTAATCTTCATTTCGTCAGTGTCCAATCTCGCTTTATTCTGTCTTGCCTTTTCTTCTGCATTGGCTACTGCAGATTGCAATAGTTTATTAATTGGTTCGGCTGAACTTTTTAATGTAAATGTTAAAATGTCGCGTGCTTCGGCAACCTTTCTGCCGCGTACCAAGTCAACTACCAACCGTACCTTACGGGGTGACATAGGTAAATGTTTTAAATGTGCTTCAGCAGTAATCATGATTTAACTCCTACTTTGTTGTCGCAGCAGTAGTACTTTTGCTACTTTTACTATCGGGATGTCCACGGAAAACTCGAGTTGGAGCGAACTCACCTAATTTGTGCCCCACCATATTTTCTGTGATAAACACAGGAATAAAGGATTTCCCATTGTGAACGGCTATGGTCAAGCCTACCATCTCTGGAATAACAGTAGAACGCCGTGACCATGTTCTTATCACTTTGCGGTCTCCTGTATTTTGTTGCTTTATTATTTTGTCTAATAAAGACTGGTCAATAAAATAACCTTTTTTGAGTGAACGAGGCACTTTTTATCTCCTACTCATTATTTCTCGTTTCTTCTTCTTAATATATATTTGTTTGTTCTATGATTCTTTTTGCGTGTTTTATAACCTTTTGTCGGTTTCCCCCAGGGAGTAACAGGATGCCTACCACCACGGGTTCGACCACCTAACGGATGGTCTACGGGGTTCATAACTTCACCGCGAACTTTAGGCCTACGGCTTAGCCAACGGGTACGACCTGCTTTCCCTAAACTAATATTGATATGCTCTTCGTTTCCGACGACTCCAATCGTTGCACGACAAATGCTTAAAACTCTTCTCATTTCCCCTGACGGCATGCGTAAAACGACAAAACGCCCTTCTTTTGCAAGTATCTGACAACTGTTACCCGCGGAACGCGATAATTGACCACCTTTGCCCGGTGTCATTTCCACATTGTGGACCATTGTCCCTAATGGAATTTTCACAAGGGGAAGGCAATTACCTATTTCAAAATCTGCATTCTCACCACTCATAATGGTTTGGCCTACATTCAAGCCCTGGGGTGCAAGAATGTATCTCTTTTCTCCGTCTATATATGTAATTAATGCCACATTAGCAGAACGCATTGGGTCATATTCTATAGCGGTTACTTTTCCAGGAATACCATCTTTATCGCGACGAAAATCAATAATCCTGTAAATGCGTTTATGTCCTCCACCACGTCTACGAACCGTAATCCGACCCTGATTATTTCGCCCTGCCTTTTGTTTGAACGAAATTAAGAGTTTCTTTTCGGGCTTTTTCTTCGTAATAATCGAAAAATCAGCCACCGTCATCTGTCTGCGTGACGGCGTATAGGGTTTAAATCTTTTCAATGGCATATCTATTTACTCCTAAACGAGTTCGATTTTTTCACCCGGTCGAAGGGTAACGATTGCTTTTTTCCAACCCGATTTATTACCCGTTTGACGAGTCCTAAAAGTTCTTCGCATCTTGCCTTTATAATTCATAGTATTCACGCTAATCACATGAACCCCAGAAAACATTTCTTCGATAGCCCGTTTGATTTGAATCTTATTGGCTTTCGCATCGACGCGAAATGTATACTGATTTGCTTTGGCAGTCTGTATTTGCGATTCTTCAGTTACAACAGGTTTCTTTATTATGTGATAGACTTCGTACTTCATGATAATCTTTCCTCCAAAGCAGGAATGGCTTCTTCTTGAATAAATACTTTACTTGCCCATAGAATATCGTAGGCATTCACATCTACCGCCGTTTTCACCTCCACATAGGGAATGTTTCTGGTTGAAAGCAGCAGATTTTTATCTATGCCCCTGGTAATAATAAGTGTTTTTTTCTTTTCGGGATGTATTTGAGTCAACACTTCCGTAACCTGTTTTGTCTTTGCTTGCTCTATTTTTAATCCAGCCAGACCAAAAAGCCGTTGATTTCTTAGTCGGTCGCTCAATGTGCTACACAGTGCCAATCTTTTCATTTTCGTCGGAAGTTCAATACGATAATCACGGGGACGGGGCCCGAAAACAACACCTCCACCACGCATCTCTGGTTCACGGGTACTACCATGACGAGCATTTCCCGTTCCTTTTTGGCGATAGGGCTTTTTGCCTCCACCACTTACTTCACTGCGATTTTTTGTTTTATGCTGACCCGTATGAAGGGAACTTCTCAATGCACGAATAACCTCATGAACTAAGGTCTCGCGAACAGGTGCATCGAATATCTCTGACTTCACTTCCCGTTCATACTGCAATGTACCTTGAATATCTATGACCGGTATTACAGCAGCCATGGTTTACGCTTTCCTTTTCATTTTTATAGTGTGTTTTATTTCAACTAAGCCTCCGCTAGCACCGGGAATAGCACCTCGAACTGCTAACAAATTCTTCTCGGGAACAATATCCACTACTTCTAAATTCTGAACAGTAATACGGATGTTCCCTGTATGTGCAGGTAGCCCTTTCCCTTTATATACTTCTGCGGGATAAGCACTTTGCCCAATGGAACCGGGGCGACGATGAAAATTAGAGCCATGAGTCCCAGGACCACCACTATATCCAAATCGTTTTACTACACCTGTAAAACCTTTACCTTTGGATTTTCCTGAAACATCTACCCGGTCTCCAATCTTAAATATATCCAGTTTAATCTCATCACCAGGTTTTAGAGGATTATCTATTTCCACGCGAAATTCTTTCAAAAACCGCTTTGGATTAATCCCCACTTTCTCAAAATGTCCTTTTAAGGGCTTTGTGCATCGTTTCGGCTTTATATCTTCAAAACCTACTTGAACGGCTTCATAACCATCATTTTCTTTGGTTTTTCTCTGAATAACGACGCAAGGTCCTGCTTGAACAAGGGTTACATCAACCCACTGCCCATCCTGTGTGAATACTCGCGTCATTCCTAATTTTTTACCCAGAATTCCCGTTACCATTCTTGGGGTATCCTTACTATTAGTCGTTAATTAATTTTTCTTTACTGTTTTACTTCTACATCCACGCCTGGGGGCAAAGCCAGTTTCGTCAATTCCTCAACTGTGGCTTGTCCCGGGTTAATTATATCTATAAGTCTCTTATGGACACGCATCTCAAATTGTTCTCTTGATTTTTTGTCTACATGCGGACTGCGATTTACAGTGTATTTATGAATCTCCATAGGCAAAGGGATAGGACCACGGACACCAGCCCCTGTCTTTTTTGCTACAATGACTATAGCCTTCGTTGACTGGTCTAAAAGCCTATGGTCGTAAGCCTTTAACTTAATTCTTAATCTAATACTCACCTTGTTTCTCCTTAATCATCTATTTTATGATTTTGCTTACGACTCCAGCGCCTACGGTCCGTCCACCTTCTCGAA
>CAZJTZ010000026.1:0-47977 GCA_964549105.1 uncultured Nitrospirales bacterium | reverse complement strand
CATGATTTTGCAAGCCGATAAATCCACTTGTCCGTTTCAAGCCCGGGTGTTCTCCTATCTTATCCATGTGCTCATTTAAGTCTGCGTCAATAATTTGCACACCGTTCAAGACAACTTTTACCTTTGAACCAATACAGGTGATATGGTATTTCTGCCATTCGCCAGCAGGCCGGGTAACACGGCGAGAAGGAGCCACGGTAGAATATATACTTCCACAGAATTGCCATTGCTTCAGGTCTTTATATTCGGCAGAATAGTCATCTAAAATCTGAATTTCACTACCTTCAAAAGCAGGATTTCCCTCTTTGGGTGCACGAATAAACACGCCACTATTGCCACCGGGAGGAACACGAAATTCTAATTCAAGTTCAAAGTCTCCATATTCCTCGGTAGTAGCCAACCAGCCACAACCTTCACCGCCTTCCGTTATAAGCATTCCATTTTCAGCCTTCCAGCAACTCATATTTCCACCAAAGGCTTGCCAGCCTGTCAAATCTTTCCCGTTGAAAAGTTTTTTCCAACCGTCGCCCCGGGGTATTTCGCGAATAAAAATGTTGCGGAACCATAGTGGCGAATTATGGTGCTGTAATTCAATAGGACCACTGGGGAACAAAGGCTGGGAACGGTCCCAATAGTTCTCTAATATTGTCTTGTTAACTACTAATTTATCATTCAAATATACCGTTACCCGGTCACCAATTAGACGGATAAAGAAGCGATTCCATTGACCTACAGGGTTGTCTGCAAACACAAGCGGTTTACTCGGATTCTTCTCATTGTTATACAAACCACCAGACCCAATTTCTTTATTGTCCCAGATTTGCACTTGCGGTGTTCCGCGTAGATAAATGCCGCTGTCGCCGTTTGCCTCAATTTTCCAGTCTACTATCATTTCAAAGTCTTCATAATCTCTGCCTGTGGAAATACTATTCCCTTTCCCATCATAACTCAACACACCATCAACCACTTTCCAGTGGGCACGCATTTCTTCATCTGCTTTCTGTTGTGCTTCTGCAAGTTCCTCTGGTGTCATTTTTGCCCGTTTTATTGGGTCAGCAACCAAACCTTTCCAGCCTGTCAAGTCTACTCCATTAAATAAGGGAACAAAACCTACGGGCGGCTTCTCCGGTGAAAATTGCCCTAATAATTCGGCAATTTTTGGTTCTACTGCACTTGCCCAAATCCCATATCCTTTCGGACCCGGATGTAATAGGTCAGGCATAATAGTTTTGGGAATATTTCCATCCTCATCTAAAAATTCTGCACCAATGTCCAAAAAATGCACATAAGGTTTACTCTTGGGAAATTCTGCAATAATCTTATTTGCTTCTGCAATGCGTTCCAATTTATCTTGCGGGACATCAGCACGGGGAAAAATTGCAAGTAAGAGGATTTTCATATCAGGAAATAGGAAATGTAATTTATCAACAATCTTTTCAACTCCCTGTGCAATTTGTGTACCTGAATGGTGATGGCAATTATTTGTGCCAATCATAATCATTGAAAGTTTTGGCTGGACATTACCCCACTTCAAATTTTCCAGACGCCAGAGAACATGTTGAGTCTGGTCACCAGAAAAGCCTAAATTGACTGCATTGCGGTCTGCATAATATTCCTCCCATACCTGTTTACCGCCTTCCCCTTCCCAGCCATGTGTAATAGAATCACCAATAAACAGGACATCTACATTCCCCTGTGATATACGCTCCTGATTCTCCTGAAATCGTTTTTGCCACCAGTCATCTTTGCGCGGTACAGGTGTAACAGAATCTTCCTCAGCGTAAAGGAATGTCGTAAGAATGAACAGCGTAATAAATAAAGGAAAAACAAACCAATTCTTCTTAACAAAAAATTTACTCATGTTCCATCTCCTTAACTTTAATTTATTAATCAGGCTAAAATGCTTTTTACTTCATAAAATACATTGATTGATTTTAATCCATTCCCAAAAACTAAGACAAATTTATAACAACCTACTATCCATTAAAAGTTTGGGTAGAGATTTTTAGTTTTTGTGGTAGAGGAAAAAGTTGTCCAGATATTTTTTGGGTTACTTTTCTGGAATATTTTCTGTAGGATTGATTTTTTCTGTTTTTCGACGGGGCAGAGGGGTTATCCCTTGATAAGCCGTTCTTCCTGTGATAAAGCAAAGTAATGCGAGTAATACGAGTAAAATGGCCATCCCTATTAGATTTCGACGCTCTGCTTGACTTCTATGAGACCACCAATCTGCAAATCGAATAAAGAAAGAAGAAGATGGAGGTTTTCCACCGCTTGCAACTGCTGTAGTTCCTACAACAGAGGTATTTTCTACCGATGTCTGTAATGGTGCTGTAATCTCCTTATTTGTTGCTACTACTGTTGGGCTTTCTTCTTCCTTCTTTACGGTAGAGTCTATAGGAGGTGCAGTGGTAGCACTTGAAGTCGTTTCTTTGTCTTCACTTTTTGCTTCTGTTTTAGGGGAATCTCCTGCATCTTGAGAAAATCGCCTTTCTTCAAAAGAAGGTGGCGGTTTTATACCTCCTCTGATTTCTTTAGGAATTTCAAACGGTTTTAAGGGTTTTCCATCCACTATTCCTTGTGGTGAAGTGTCTGACTTATCTTTTTCAGAATTTGGAGATAGTATTCTTTCAGAACCTGGAAATGTTACTTCTTCGGGTTTAGAAGATTTGTTTGCGTCTGTTTGATTCGTCTGTTTAGATGAAGTTGAATTTTGAGATGGGTTGGTTGCTGTTGGCGATTGAGTTTGTATGGGTTGTGTTACATGACTTGTAGGTACAGAAGGGGACATAATTATCCCACCACCAACCGGAGTAGTTCCTCCTGTAGAAGACGGCGTTTCTCCTTCCAGGACACGGACAATTCGACTTGCAGTGGCATTGTTTCCAGCATTATCTTTAACCGTGTATGTGAGTGAATATTCTCCTGCCCGACTTGTATCCACACTTCCCGTAACTTGTACCCGTTCTGTTATATCTCCATCCGCATTGTCCTGTGCTTTGTAGCCGGGTTCTTGAAATACTGAACCCTGACTTATGGTTATGAGATTATCGCCCATCAGTGTAATTGTGGGTGGTTCACGGTCTATACCATTGATTTCTGTTATTTCAGGGGGTGATACCAATCGTGGTCCGTTTGTTCGATATTCTACCTGTCCAGAGATTGTTTTTACGCCAGTAACTTTGGGTGGTATCTGAACGGTATAAGCGAAAGTACATGGGAAAGCAGGTGGTGTAATCCATGCAAATTGTAATGTTCCTGGGGTCCCCGGTGCCGGAGCAATAGGTGGTGGTTCCGTTGTAACACCTCGCATAGATACAAAAACCCAATCCATGGGTAACATCTCGTACAAACCAATTGCCGTTACGGGATAGTTTGGGTCAGGTGTATCACAATAGATGGATATAACAATCTCCATGTTTGTCCCTGGATTATATTCCCTGGGCACTTGACGGGATAAATGTATCCCTAACGGATTGGTATTTGCCTCATGCGCAACGGGTGTCGTTGTTTGTGAATAAATAATAGAAATGGGAAGTAGCAAAAATATTGGAAGGAAAAATTGGTATCTATTGAGTCTTTTCATTATTAAAACCTTATTTGTTTTCATAGTCATATATCTTATATAGAACCTCTATCATACTACAAAAACGAACCACTTTTAATATTATTAAACGCTTAAAGATTAATTTCCGACGACGAATAACGGTATGCCAATATTAAAGATGTGTTGCTGTTGTTCGTTAGAAAAGGAATAAACCTGTAATCTATTTCTATCTTTTTATACAATCAAAAGGGAATACCCATTTGTAAACAAGTATATATCAAAATATTTTAGATAAGCCATGTAGTAGTCCCCTAATATAATCTTTTTTAAAAGAAAAATGCGAATCAAATAGATATTTTATTGTTTATCATAACCATCTAAGAAGTTTTCTCAAATATAATACTTCATTTTGTTTTGTGTTTATAGAATAGGTATAATATAAGTTATAAAATAATACTTTTTATGGTTTATTACTATGAAAAGGAAAATTTGAATATTTTTATGTGATATTAAAAATTAAACCCTGTAAAAAGGTTCTGGAAAGGAACATATTATACATTGAGGGGTTCGAGAATTTATGTCTTATTTATTTGGAGATAAAAAAACACATTCCGGTGATATGATGTGTGCGTTATATGTCTCAAAATTTGACACATGCTTTATGTTATCGTTCCAACTTATGTTTAAAGCCAGGAACTCCATAATTTTAGCGGGGAGACAGGAGTCCCTATAATTTTCGATACCCTCCGATTAAGTTTCCTTTACAGACCTTATTATTAAAGAAGGAGGGATTTTGAATGCTTACGATGTATTATGCAATTGGAGGCGGGATAGCAGGAATTCTCCTTGGCGTTTTAGGTACACTTGTTGTGGTACGGATGCGTGCCAATAGTATTTTGAGTCATGCACATCGTGAATTTGCACAAAAAGTAACTGATGCCGAACGAGAATCTGCTGCTATTATCCGTGATGCTAAAACGCGAGCGCGTGAAATTGAGATTGAAATTCGTCAAAAGATGGAGGTAGAGAGTCGGGAATCGCGACGGGAAGTGGCTAACCTCGAAAGACGAGTTCAGGCTAAGGAGGAGGCAATTGAAAAGCGGGCAGAAGCACTTGATAAAACCGCTATTCAGTTAAGCACTCAGGAGCGGGAACTTGTTTTGCGTGAGAAACAGTTAGACAAAGAACGAGAACAAATATCTGCTCTTCAGAAGGAACAAATCAAACGGTTAGAAACGATAGCAGGCATGACATCCGAACAAGCCCGGAAGGAACTGTTCTCTATGTTGGAGACGGAAGTCAAGCGTGATTGTGCCCTTCAACTGAAACGGATTGAAGAAGAATTGAGGGAAGAATCGGATAAACGAGCCAAATGGATTATAGGTGAAGCCATTCAGCGGTGTGCTGTTGAACATGTCGCAGAGACAACCGTAACCGTAGTATCCTTGCCCAATGAAGAGATGAAAGGCAGAATTATCGGGCGTGAAGGTCGCAATATTCGAACATTAGAAAGTGCAACAGGTGTAAATGTTATTATAGATGACACACCGGAAGCCGTGATTATTTCGGGTTTCGACCCTGTCCGCCGTCAAATTGCCAAATTGGTACTTGAACGGATGATTCAAGATGGTAGAATTCACCCTGCGCGTATTGAGGAATTGGTAGAGAAAATCACAGAAGAACTCAATCAAACCATTCGTGAGCGTGGTGAAGAAGCCTGTCTGGAAGCCGATGTTCACGGGCTTCACCCTGAAATTGTTAAACTTTTAGGCAAACTGAGTTTCCGAACCTCTTATGGACAAAATGTTCTTCGCCATTCTATAGAAGTAGCGCATTTAGCCAGTATTATGGCGGCAGAATTGGGCTTAAATGCTCAAGAAGCGAAGCGAGCCGGACTAATTCATGATATTGGTAAAGCATTGACCCACGAGGTTGAAGGTGCCCATGCGGTATTGGGACACGATTTAGCCAAGCGCTATGGTGAATCAGAGACAATAACCAATGCTATCGGTGCTCACCATGGAGATATGCCGAATAATTCCGTACTGGCAGTTCTGCTTCAGGCGGCAGATGCAATGTCTGCTTCACGACCCGGGGCAAGAAGTGAAAGTATGCAAATTTATCTGAAACGACTGGAACAACTCGAGACTGTATGCAATTCGTTTTCTGGCGTGGAAAAGGCTTACGCCATTCAGGCAGGTCGCGAAGTGCGTGTTATTGTTCAGCCGAATCAAATCACCGACGCAGAAGCATCCGTCCTCGCAAGGGATTTAGCACGGAAGATTGAGAATGAGGTGACCTATCCCGGTCAAATCAAGGTTACAGTTGTCCGCGAAACCCGCGCCATAGAAACGGCAAAGTAATCCTTATCAAAAGAAAAACAATATCAATCTAATTAGAATTCAGAAGTAAGGGAATACAATGGTAAAAGTTCTTTTTTTAGGTGATATTATTGGCAAGCCCGGGAGGAATACCGTTAATGCAATTTTGCCACAGATGATAGAAGAACAGAATATTGATTTAGTTCTTGCCAATGCTGAGAACAGTGCTGGAGGTTTAGGTGCTACACCTGAGACCTTGCAAGCATTGCGGAATACAGGGATTCAGGGGTTTACCCTCGGTAATCATATATGGCGTTACGATTCGATTATTTCTTCATTAGAAAATGATAAGGATATAATAAAACCTGCAAACCTTCCCCCAATGACACCCGGGAAAAACTTTATGGTTTTAACGGCTCGCAATGGGGCAAAAGTTGGCGTTATATCCCTATTAGGCAGGGTCTTTATGGAGCCTGAAGATTGCCCTTTTCGCCGTGCTAATGAAGTCATAAACGAAATATCCAACGAGACACCTATTATTATCGTTGATTTCCATGCTGAAGCCACAGCCGAGAAATTGGCTCTGGCATGGCATCTTGACGGGAAATGCAGTGTCGTGCTTGGCACGCATACCCATGTGCAAACCGCAGATGAATGGATTATGCCCGGTGGAACGGCATATATATCGGATGTGGGTATGTGCGGACCGTATCATTCCGTTATTGGAATGGAGACCAGCCGGGTGTTATCACGATTTCTTACAGGTATTCCCAAAAAATGGGAAGTAGCAAACGGCCCTACCGTCTTTTGTGCTGTTCTTATGGAAATTGATGAGGATACAGGTAAGACAAAAAATATTGAACGAATTATGATAAAGAAAACAGGTCCTTTTTGAGCCTTATACCCCCCTTTTTTATATAATGATTAAAACCTGAGAAGCAAGCAAGGATAAAATATGCACTTAAAACAGATAGAACTTATTGGATTTAAATCATTTGCGGAAAGGACAGTTCTATCTTTCAATCCCGGAATTACTGTTATTATTGGCCCCAATGGCTGTGGGAAAAGCAATATTCTCGATGCCATCCGTTGGGTTTTAGGGGAACAGAGTTCCCGCGAACTACGAACTACTCAAATGTCAGAGGTCATTTTTAATGGCAGTGAAAATCGTTCACCCCTCGGGATGGCAGAGGTCACTATCACCTTTGACAATCACGATGGCAGATTGCCCATAGATTTTTCAGAGGTCCAGGTTACTCGAAAAGTATACCGTTCCAGCGAAGGGGAATATTTTTTAAACAAAGCCCCCTGCCGATTAAAGGATATTTCTGAACTATTTATGGACACGGGTATAGGCACGGATTCCTATTCCATCATTGGACAGGGAAAGATTGACCTAATTATCAGCACACATCCGGAAGACCGTCGGTTTTTGTTTGAGGAAGTAGCAGGTATCGTTAAATATAAGACACGCCGTAAGATTGCGGTTCGTAAATTGGAAGCGGCAGAGCAGAACCTCCTGCGTCTGCACGATATTATTGCAGAGGTAGAACGGCAACTTCGAAGCCTGAAACGGCAGGCACAAATAGCACAACGCTATCTAAATCTGACCCAGAAGTTAAAAGAATTGGAAGTTCGAAACGCCTGGTTTTTATACAATGACCTTCAAGAAAAGATTCGTGACTTAAAACAGGAACTCAATGAGAAAAAACAGAATTATCAAACGGATTTAGATAGATTTACATTATTAGAATCGCAGGAAGAAGAGAATTACCTGCAAAGAACAGAGATAGAAAAAGCATTGTCAGATAAGCGTGAACACCTTCATGAGGTTGAGACGCAATTAGAACATCTCGAATCGCAATTAGAACTTCACCAGAAGGAATTGGAATTCCTTAATCTGCGGAAAAAATCAACCGAACAAGAAAAAGAATCCCTTTTCGCCAGGTTGCAAGAGATAGAAGCCGAAATTGCACAATTGGAACAGAAAAAAATAGGATTTTCTGAACAAACAGAACAATTAGAATCTGTACTAGAACAACTGAAACAAGAGGAAGAAGAGCAATTACGGCATATCCAGCGAACCGAAATAGAGTTCAACCAGAAACAACAATTCCTGCTGGAACAAATTCAATCTAAAAATCAGATTCAGTCCCGTATACAGGTGCTCCAGTCTCAACAGCAGTCGTTGCAAAAACAAATTTCTGAAATTCAGGAGACCATACAGAAGAATCAGGAACTCTTCCAAAAATTGGAGCAGGAGAAGCAGACCCTTTCCGAAGAAATTAAAAAGAAACAACAGCAGATAGATGGGCAAACCAAAAAGATAGAGCAAACAAACGGGAAACTTCGTGAAATACAACAGAAGATATATGAAGAAGATAAAAAACACCAGCAACTTCGTGAATCGCTAAGCCGCCTGGAAGCACGATTTAATTCCCTGAATGAACTACGGGAAAGGTATGAAGGTTTTGCCGGTGGTGTGCGAGCCGTCATGAACGCTAAAAATGAGGGTCTCCTGGGTGGAGAACAAATTTTAGGCCCTATTGGCGATTTAATACACACGGAGCGTGGATATGAGTTGGCAATCGAGTCGGCATTGGGCGGGAATATCAACAATATAGTTGTGCAAACTGCAGATGCAGCAAAGGTAGCCATTGCTTTTCTAAAGGAGCACTGGGCAGGTAGGGTCACTTTTCTACCTCTTGATACACTACGCCCGGGGACGATGGATTCCTATCCAGAATTGCAACAATATCCCGGCTGGATGGGTCCTGCAATTCAATTTGTGCATGCAGACAAAGAAATTATACCTGTATTACAATATCTCCTCTACAATACCTATCTGGTGCAAACTATTGACGACGCCTTGCAAATTGCCCGTAAGCACAAACATTATCCCAAATTAGTTACAATGGATGGCGAAATTGTTAATCAATCAGGTGCCGTTACAGGTGGAAGGACAAAGCATGAATCTCACGGGCTGCTGACACGTACCGCAGAGATAGAAGAATTGCAACAGCAGCAGGAAAAGATAAAACAGGAAATACAATCATCACAAAACCAATCCAACCAACTCAATGAACTTTTATTGAAAACACAAAAGCAGATTCATGAACTTCAGGAGGAAAAGGATAAATATTCTCGCGAGGTTCAACAGTTACAAATTGAACACGCACGCATTATAGCCCAGCAAGAACAGATTTCTCGCCAACTGGAGCAACTCCAATTTTCGTTGGCTGAACTTGAAAATGAAACGACAAGACTCAACAACGAAATGTCCAGGACGGGAGAAGAAGCAAATCTTGTCTTGCAAGATGACACACAATTGAAAGCGGAAATTCAGCAGAAACAATTGGAACTAAATGAGCAGCGGCAACTCATAGAACAAAAAAGACAGCATACCACTGAACTGCGCGTCCAGTTCACAAGTGCCATATCCCAATTGCAGGAGATAGATAACAGTATTGCTCGCTTGAAAAATGAGTCCAATAAACTTGTATCCTCTTCTGACGAATCCGCACAACAGATTCAGGATTTTCTCGCAGAAATAAAGTCAACCCATGAGAAAATTGCAGAGACGCGTGCACAGTTAGCCCAATTGGGTGAGTTGAGACAGAACGCTCAACAGGAATTGGTTCAGGCACAGGAAAAATATCAAAATTACATTCAGTCGTATGAACAGACTTCCCAGACCATAAAAGAACTTCGTTTGCAACTTCAACAAAAGCAAGAAGAACTACACAAATTGGAACTGGAACTATCCCAATTTCGTCAGCAGTCCGATTTCTTACGCCAACGCATTCTGGAAGAATATCAAATGGATTTGGATGCGATAAAGGACAATGAGGTTGGCGCTGATGAATGGGACGAGACGGAACGGAATCAACAAATTGAACAGGTGAAACAACAGATACAACGAATGGGCACAGTTAATCCTATGGCAGTGGAAGAATACGAGGAACTATTGAAAAGATATGAATTTCTATCTGCACAGGAGAAGGATCTGACCCAGGCAAAAGAAAAATTGCAAGGAGTTATACGGCGAATTGACGAAACCGTCCTTACTATGTTTACACAAACCTTTAAACAGGTTGGTGAATATTTTAAAGAATTTTATAGAAGACTTTTTAATGGTGGGCATGCACGGATATATCTTATAGATGAACAAGACCCGCTGGAATCAGGGATTGAAATTGAAGCCCATCCACCGGGCAAAAAGCCACAATCTATTCATCAACTTTCCGGTGGAGAACAAGCCTTAACGGCTATTGCACTACTCTTCGCCATATTTAAGACGAAACCCAGTCCCTTCTGTATTCTTGACGAGGTGGACGCACCATTAGACGATACAAACATTAGCCGATTCCTCGAAATTGTGAAAGAATTTGCCCAAAATTCACAATTTATAATTATTACTCATAACAAGCAAACCATGGCAAGTGCAGGCGCCATTATTGGAATTACCCAGCAAGAACGAGGGGTCTCTGGAATTATTTCTGTGCAGTTAAAAGAACTATTAGAAACTACTACTGTTTAATCTAAATTTACTATGGTTTCAATTCCCAAAATTCTTCATCTTTTTAGCAATCACCGATGGACAGGACCTGCTGAGCCTGCATTGACCCTAATTAAACATTTGAGAAATTTAGGCTGGCAAATTGATTTTGCATGTAGCGTAAAAGGTGTGCCTGAGAACAAATATAATAAGGTTTATGATACATCTGTTCAATGGAAAATTCCTACACATACGAACCTTTACCTCTCCAAACATAGAAGTATAATCAAGGACACATTGGACACTTTCCGCCTATCTCAAATATTGCAAAGAGAAAATTACAAAATTATTCATTGCCATCTGAATAATGACCATAAACTTGCAAAGAGGATAAAAAGCCCTTCTCAATTTTTGATTCGCTCCAACTACTACGGTGAAGGACTTCCATCTGAATTGAAAAGACTTATTACAGAAACGGACTATATCCTTGAGCCTTCATTAATAGCACAGAAAAATGATACACAGCAATTCAATATTTCAACAGAAAGGTGTCCAATTGTTCCCCTTGCAATTGACTTGAACCGTTTCAATCCTAATCGTCCTTTACCAGAGTTAAAATTATCTATTCCTCAGGAGTCAATAACACTTGGAATTGCTGCAAGACTCCAAACACATCGCAAATATCAATTGCTCTTCTCCGCACTGCACGCCCTTATTCAAGAAGGCTGGAATTTGAACCTTATCATTGTCGGAAGAGGAACAAAACAAGAAGAGGTTGCCTTCAAGCCTGTCCGCGAACTTGAATTGGAAAATCATGTGATTTTTACGGGCTATTTGAACAACGATGACTATGTGGCTATGCTCAACGCTTTTGATATAGCGGTATATCTTGTCCCCGGAACAGACGGCACATGTCGAACTGTCCGCGAATATATGGCAATGGGCAAACCTGTTATAGCAACAAACACAGGCATACTCCCGGAACTTATTCAGGACGGTAAAGAAGGATTGATTGTAAACGATACGGTTGAAGACTTATATCATGCCATACGAAGCCTCTGCGAACATCCAGACTATCGAAAAGAATTGGGGGACAACGCACATCAAAAAGCCTTGAAAAACTTTTCACCCGAAAATCAGGCTAAAACAGTTTCAGAAATTTACGAAGAGTGTATAAAAAAATGAAATAACGAATATCAACCGATTATGATATATAGACAAATAAATTAGCCATACTTTAATATTGAGAGCCCTTAATGAAACGAGTTCTAATTACAGGTGGAGCAGGTTTTGTAGGTGCAAATTTGTCTCTATTCTTAAAAGAGCATTTGCCCAATACGCAAATCATTGCGTTTGATAATCTACACCGTCGCGGGTCAGAACTGAACCTAAATCGTTTGCAGGAAAAAGGAGTAGATTTTATTCATGGCGATATACGCAATAACACAGACCTGCAAGCAGTTCCTCCCTGTGATTGGCTAATTGAATGCAGTGCAGAACCTTCTGTCCTTGCAGGTTATTCGTCCACTTCAGATTATATGCTTCATTCCAACCTCACAGGGGCTTTGCACTGTCTCCAATGGGCAAGGGAACATCAGGTAGGTTTCTTATTCCTTTCCACTAGCCGTGTTTATCCATATACAGTAATCAACTCCTTACCTTTTACTGAAATTGGAACACGATACGAAATCAATCTGAATGAAAATTTGCCGACCGGCGTTTCTGCCCGAGGGTTTTCTGAACAGTTCGCATTAGAAGGACCACGCACACTTTACGGTGCTACAAAACTTACCGTGGAATTAATCGCAGAAGAATACAGAGAAATGTATGGCTTACCGATAATTATCAATCGTTGCGGTATCATTACGGGACCCTGGCAAATGGGTAAAATAGACCAGGGGGTTGTGGCACTCTGGATAGCACATCACATTGTTGAGAAGCCCTTGTCCTACATTGGGTTCCAGGGCTCAGGTAAACAGGTACGGGATTTACTCGACATTCAGGACCTGTGTGAATTATTGCTGTGGCAGATGACTCATTACGAAAAACTTCCTCAAAAAAAATTCAATATCGGTGGTGGTAGAGATAGAAGTTTTTCGCTACTTGAACTAACAAAAATGTGTCAGGAAATTACAAAACACAAGATTCCGATTACATCAGAACCGCAAACTCGTCCCGGCGATATTGCCTACTATATTACAGACACCTCGCTTATCGAATCCATATCGCCATGGAAACCCACTCGTTCTATCGAACAAACCCTCATAGATACCGCCCAATGGATTTCTACACACCAATCTCTCTTAAAGGGAATACTATTCTAAATATAAAAAATCATTTCGTACTTTTTACCCAAAAATAAATAGTGTATTATACTTTCGAATAAATAAAAAAGGAAGTACATGAGCCACGATAAGTCACACATAACAAAACCTGAACCTGATGAGATATTGGACAGGTTGTTGGAAGGCAATTGCAGGTTTGTTAATGGAAAGTCTATTCGACCTCATTCTGACATAAGCCGAAGGGAACTTTCTGCAAAATCTTCTCAAAGTGATTATACCATCGCTACAATTCTATCCTGTTCCGATTCTCGTGTGCCACCAGAACTTATCTTTGATTGTGGCATAATGGATTTGTTTCTTGTTCGGCTCGCGGGAAATGTCCTCTGCGATTGTGCTCTGGCAAGTGTCGAATATGGTATTCTCCATATCCATACACCTATCCTTATGGTTTTAGCCCATAGCCAATGTGGTGCTGTTAGCACAGTTGTAAATTCCTTGCAAGAAAAGAATAATGCACAAAACGATGAAGATACGCACCTTTATGAATTGTTCAAACATATCACCCCCGTTGTCCAATCCATAATTCAAAACGAAAAACATCCTGCGGATATACAGCAATTTATAAATTTATGTGCTTGTGAACATGCAAAAAACATTGCCCAAAGAATACGAGAAATTAGCAAAAACATTGCAAAAGCAGAACAACGAGGAGAAATAAAAATTGTCCCTGCGTTCTATGAGTTAGAAACAGGTAGGGTATTTTGTTTAGACTAATCCATTATTTCATAAAATCTCTGAATTTTATTTTAAACAAAACATCATAAATAAGGAGTATAAAAATGTCATCAGAAGAATTAAAGGTAATCAATCCCTACACGGAAAAGGAAATTTATTCATTCCATAAAGATACCCTTGATGAAGCCAATGCCAAGGTTGAGAAGGCATACAAAGCCTTTCAGCAATGGCGTTCTACTTCTATTGAACAGCGTAAGGAATTATGCCTGCGATTCATACAAGAATTTGAGAAATCCCGTGATAAGGTCGCACGCGAAATTACAGAGCAAATGGGAAAACCGCTGTGGCAATCGCAGAACGAGATTAATACCATGCTTGACCGTGCCCAATATATGATTTCCATTGCGGAAAAAACATTAGCCGATGAATACCTCCCTGAGAAGCCGGGATTTGTCCGTTATATTCGTCATGAGCCTATTGGTGTTGTGCTTGATATTGCAGCATGGAACTATCCACTCCTTATCGCTGTGAATGTGATTGTTCCCGCAATTATGGCGGGGAATGCCGTTATTGTGAAACACGCAAGGCTGACCCCACTTTGCGGAAAAGCCTTTGTAGAAGCATTTGAAAAAGCCGGTGCCCCAGATGGATTAATCCAGGACATTATAACTGACCATCCAGTTATTGATGCAGTAATAAAAAATCCTAAAATAGGTTTCGTTTCCTTTACGGGTTCAGTGCGTGGCGGACATGAGATTGTGCAAAGTGCTTCTACGCGGTTTATTAATCAAGGGCTGGAATTAGGTGGGAAAGACCCCGCTTATGTTTGTGCTGATGCTCCCTTTGATTTTGCTGTGGCTAATTGTGTAGACGGTGCTTTTTACAATGCTGGTCAATCTTGTTGTGCGGTAGAACGAATCTATGTAGACCATCGCATCTATGACAAATTTGTGGAAGCGTTTGTTGAACTGACCCGCCAATATAAATTAGGCGACCCCATGCTTAAAGAAACAACTATTGGTCCCCTGGCAGTATCTTCTGCTCGCAACTTTTTGAAACAGCAGGTAGAGGAGGCTGTAGCCATGGGTGGCAAATTAGTAGTGAGCCCTGACGAATTTGATATACCCGCTTGTGGACAGTTCTTTGCACCTGCGGTTGTGATGGATGCACCCCAAAAATGTTCACTGATGCAAGAGGAAAGTTTCGGACCGGTAATAGGCATTCTTTCTGTCAACAACGATGAAGAGGCTATTCAATATATGAACGATAGCCCTTATGGCTTAACGGCGTCCATCTGGACTTCCGATTTTGAAAGAGCAAAAAGGATTGGAGAACTTGTAGAAACGGGGACCTTCTACATGAACCGTTGCGATTATTTAGACCCGGCTCTACCATGGACAGGAGTAAAAGATACAGGAAGAGGCGCTTCGTTATCACATTACGGCTACTACCAATTAACACAACTTAAAAGTATGCACCTTAGAACCCAATGGTAATCATCCAGTTTAACCACATAGGTATTGTCTTATCTCAAGCGTCTGTTAAAAATACAAGTAGGAAAAATCTTTTTCCATAATAACAGTAAACAGAATACATAAGGGACATTATCCCCACACAGTGTAAATAGGGTAAATATTCTTTTGCAAGGATACTTAATCTAAACTACCATATAATAATATGTTTTGTTTATAGTATTTAGAATTAACTATTGTTTTTCCACGAGCGTGGATGTTCGTAGTACCCTTTAAAAACCTTTTATGAGTTGCCTTCTTATTCTTATACATACAATACTTTTTTCTATCGCTACCCTGCTAAAAGGGTAATAAAAAGAGGGGCTGTCTAAAAAGTCCTTTTTGGATAGCCCCTATAATAGCATGAAAATTATCAATTTAGGTTATTCATAAAGCGATGGAATATCATATACCCTTAATGTAGTTTATTTTTGAAAGGGATAAGAAAAATAAATTAAATAAATATTCATCCCTCTATAAAAATAAATATTTTATCATCTATCTTAATTTCTAAAACCTTTTCCCAATCTCTTGGCGGAAAGGAGTATGTCAAAGAATTTAATTAAAAGTCTTTTAAGTCATTATCATCCAGAGGTATGACCTGCTCCGGAGAAACCATATCGGCACTTTTTGCGTGAACCAGAGCTGTCTGCTTTCCTTTACGACGGTCTACGGACCCTTTCCCTCCCTGTTGCATAGCGGGAAGGTTTCTCTTCATGGCTGTCTTCCGAATATCTCCACCCCCAGACATAGATATAGAACTCTGTTGCACCTCGTTCCTCTCCCTCTGCCCTTCTAATATGCCATAAAGAACCATCACCAACCGATTCAGTTCCTCTGCCTGCGCTGACAACTCCTCACTGGAAGCTGCCGCCTCTTCCGCATTCGCCGCATTCGACTGTATCACCTGATTCATCTGATTTACCGCCTGATTAATCTGCTCTATCCCCTGCGATTGCTCATTGCTCGCCGCCGTCACTTCTGCAATAAGGGCTGTCACTTTCTCCACATTCTGAGCAATCTGCTCTAAAACATCCCCTACTTCCTGACTCACCTGTACCCCCTCTTCTGCATGCTTCTGTGCTACCTCTATTAACTGAGAGGTCGTCTTTGCCGCCTCTGCACTACGCTGGGCCAACCGACGAACCTCTTCTGCTACTACGGCAAAACCCTTGCCCGCCTCTCCGGCACGAGCCGCTTCTACTGCCGCATTGAGCGCCAAAAGATTGGTCTGAAACGCTATCTCATCTATCGTCTTGATTATCTTCGCCGTCTCGTCTGAGGAACTCTTAATCTGATGTATGGATTGCGACATCTTTGACATCGTATCCCGACCATGTTGTGCCGCTTTCTGTGCCTCGGTAGCCGTAGTATTCGCCTGTCGAGCATTGTCCGCATTCTGCTTGGTCATTGATGACATCTCCTCTAACGAAGCCGAAGTCTCTTCCAGACTGGAAGCCTGTTCTGTAGCTCCTTCTGCCATAGCCTGACTGGAGGCTGCTACCTGTCCTGCCGCTTGATTCACCTGCTTTGACCCCTCGCTCAAACCTTTGATAACTGTATTTAATGGCTTAGTAATTGCCCGTGTCACTAATACGGCAAGCAGAACACCCAGAATAATTCCTGCTATGGAGAAACCCGCTATCAGTATCCGTGCCGTGTTTATGGATGACTGAGTCATATTCTCTATATCTACTTCAAATGAACTAATCTGCTTTTCTAAATTGTCTGCATGTGTAATTAAGTCCTGGGTCGCTTTCCTACATTCCAGCACAGCCTGGTAAAATGAATTTCCCGGTGCAATATAATCGTTTATATATTTTTCAAATTCCTTAGTCATCGATTCTAATTCCGTTATTCCTTGAACCACTTTCTTCCATTCTGCAAAGGACTGTTCCATCTCTTGTGCCTTCTTTTGAAAGTCTTCCCATTCTTTGTCCCCCTGATATGCCCTTAAATAGATAGAGGCTATTCTTAAATCTAAAAAAGGTTCAATAACCTTTCTATCTAAAACTGATTGTATCTCTGTCCATTTTTGACAACTGGCGATGTCTTGATTTGCAATAGCACTATTTATTGCAGGTTTTATCACTAAATCTCCTGCTTCTTTCATTTTTCCTGTAGCAACTCCTCCTGTCCCTTTCCACGCATTAGAAGTGTCATCTTTTTGTCTTGTTGCATTAAACAACTCCTCAAATGTTGCCAGATAAGAATCTGCAAATTTACGGGCTGATGCCAGTTGCTCTACCATTTCACTGGAAATACCCGATTCCTTTTTTAGGTTCTCTATCATTTCTACCAGTTCTTTTACCGTCGCTCTCAATTGTTCATCTATTGTTTGTTTACCCTCCTCCTTATTAAATGCCTGACCCGTCTGGGCTAATGAAGCAAAATCTCTCCTGATTTTTCCACACTCCTCCACCTGAAAAGAAATCTTATTGGCTTGATTAGACCATTGCATATTTTGATAAACACGACTTAATCCATACCATCCCACTCCTGCGATAAGAGCCAGAATGAGCAAAATTAAACCAAAAGACAAAAATAATTTGGTTGATAATTTGAGTGTGTTTAGCATAGAAAGTCTCCTTAGTGTTAGTTTTTATAATCTTTTATACATCTTTCGGATACAGTCATTATTCCAACTATTGTAAATAAATTCTATCAGAACAAATAATATAATTCAATAAAAATTTATCTTAATATATAAAATCAAAAAAAATATTTATTACCTTATATAGTAATTTACGATAAAAGTAATTTTATTACTGTCTGCTAAAAAATTAAGGTAAAGATTTCGAGCATAGTAAGAATTTTTTCTTACTTTTTTACCTTGTTCTTTTATCCTATTTATTCACTTCTCCTACATAAGCAACAGGATGTTATGTAGAGGTTTAAATTTTGAACCCCTATGCAAAATGTTTCTTAAATAGAAGGTGATAAAAAATGCAAATCAAATAGATATTTTACCCCTACATTAAAATAGATATTGTATCGTCTATTTTGATGTTTAAAGACCCTTTCCCAATTATTTATTCGACATGAATAATGAGTAATAAGATTTGCAAAATGAGCAGACTATAAAAACTCTACTTCTTTTATTATTGATTTGATAAAATATAAGGGAAAAGCATTTTAGCCTATTTTGAATAAAGATGGAGTGTTTCTAATGGAAAAACAGATAGCGAGAACAATTGAAAATATCAATATTGTTTCTTTTACTCCTCTGATTTCTCCGAGAGAGATGAAAGAACTTTATCCACTTACAGATTCTCTCCGGGAACAAATAGCCCATTCGCGAGAGGTGGTTCAAAATATTTTGAATGGTAAAGATTCGCGATTTATGATGATTGTTGGCCCCTGTTCTATTCACAGTGAAGAAGTAGCGTTAGATTATGCACGACGGCTGGCAGAACTTCAGAAACGAGTAGAGGATGAGTTGTTTATGATTATGCGGACTTATTTTGAAAAACCGCGAACAACACTGGGTTGGAAGGGGCTTATCTACGACCCTGATTTGGATAACACGCATAATATTATTAAAGGACTAAAACTTGCTCGCAAAATTCTAATAAACATAGCGGAAATAGGATTGCCTACCGGGACAGAACTCCTTGACCCAATTGTTCCTCAATACATATCCGACCTGGTTTCCTGGGCATCTATTGGAGCCAGGACAACAGAATCCCAGACACATCGAGAGATGGCAAGCGGTTTTTCCATGCCTATCGGTTTTAAGAACAGCACAGATGGAAACTTGCAGGTAGCCATTGATGCTATGATTTCTGCACGCGGAAGTCATCACTTCTTAGGGATTGACGAAGATGGACATTCCTGTATCATAGAGACCGCAGGCAATTCCATGTCTCATCTCATCCTTCGTGGTGGGAAGGGCAGACCCAACTATGACCCTGTAAGTATTGTTGAAAGCCTCGAACGAATGCAGAAAGCAGGTCTTCCTCCACGAATCGTAGTAGATTGCAGTCATGCAAATTGTGGAAAACGCTATGCTTTACAGGTGCATGTCTTGCGTGATGTAATCCAGCAACGAATCGAGGGAAATCCCTTTCTCCTGGGTGCCATGTTAGAAAGTAGTCTTAAACCTGGTAGCCAACCTTTTCCTCCTCCGGGAGCAGTCCCTGAATATGGTGTTAGCATAACAGACCCTTGTCTTGGCTGGGAAGAAACGGAAACCCTCATTCTAGAATCTGCAAGAAGACTTGGAACCCAGACAAAATAATTACCTAATCCGCTGATTAAATAAATATCAAATTAAAAACATCTACCTTTTTTATCTTTAATGCAATCTTTACCACAGAAATAACATATCTCATTTTCTAATCTGTTTTCAGCAAAATAACTCCTAATGTTTTCTAATGTATCATGGGCAATGTTGTGAACGGCTTCCTTCGTGAAATATGCCTGATGTGAGGTTATTAACACATTTGGAAAAGTTAACAGCCTTGCTAATATGTCATCACTGATTACTTTGGTAGAGTAGTCTTCAAAAAAATATTTATCCTCTTCTTCATAAACATCCAGTCCAGCATACCCAATTTTGTCCGACTTTAAGCCGTCTATTAAATCCTTTGTATTAATCAAACTGCCCCTACCTGTATTTATTATCATTACAGATTTTTTCATAAGTTTAATAGTTTTGTGGTTAATCAAATGAAAGGTTTCATCATTCAACGGACAGTGCAATGAGATAATGTCAGAATTTTTTAGTAGATAATCCAATTCAACATATTTCATCTTGTTCTCTTTCGCAAAGTTTTCATCAGGATATTTGTCATATAACAATATATCCATTCCAAAACCTTTTAATATTTTTGCCGTTTCTTTTCCAATTCGGCCTGTGCCTATTATCCCTGCTACCTTTCTATACATATTGAAGCCTAACAGCCCATCAATGGAAAAATTACCTTCTTTCGTTCTGTAATATGCCCTGTGGATTTTTCGGTTTAGTGTTAATATCATTGCGACAGCGTGTTCTGCAATTGCGTATGGTGAATATGCAGGAACCCTGACCACATGTATCCTCTTGTATGCTGTTTTCAAATCAATATTGTTATATCCGGAACATCTTAAAGCAATTAATCCAATTTTTAATTTTGTCAATACTTTAATCGTTTTTTTATCAACAATGTCATTTACGAAGGCACAAACTACATTGCAATCTTTCGCCATTAATGCCATTTCGCTATTTAAGTGGCTCTCAATATATTTAATGTCGAATCCATAATTTTTATTTACTTCATTAAATATTTCTATATCATATTTTTTAGCGTCAAAGAAAGCTACTTTTATTTTTTTTATCACTGTATTCTCCATCATTTCAATATCTGTGAAAAACTTAATAAACTAACATAAAATTAGAAAAGATTCTTCCACTTAACGGATTGTGTGTATAATGGAACTAATTATACAAAATCAGATGGTCAAACCATATAGTATAATAAACGAAATAAATAAGGAGATATAGATGAGTATATTTTCTGTGATAGTATGTTTGTCTTTATCGTTTATGGGCATGGATAAGAGTGCTTTGCTTCAAAATGCAAATTTTAACCAAAGTGCACTTTGTTTTTGCTGGAAAGTGTTAGATGGATGGATGCAATTTGCAGATGACGAAGTGGATTTGTTTCCACGAAACTTAAAATCCGATTTCTATTGGAATGCTAAAGATTGTGCCGCAGATAATTATCCCTTTCTGACCCTTACTGCATATTTTACTGACCGCTATTTGTTTGAAACACGGATGAAAAATATATTGAAGATGGAACAAAAGTTGTGTAATCGTGTAGACCGACTGCCAGATGATTGGGACCTTGTGCAAAGGGCTTTTCGAATGCCTGAACCAAAATTAGCAGACCTGATTTTTGGCTCGGCGGAGTATGTTAAAGATGGACTATTACCTATGACAGAATATCTCGGTCCTACGGGATGGTCAAATCGTATGATAGAACTGATAGATGATATATGGAAAAATGCAACCATTGAAACGGAAGTAGGTTTGCTACCCGACACCTCTCATGAAGTTGCAGGAGATTTATTGCAGGCTCTAAGCCGTATATATTGGTTTACGGGAGAGGAGAAATACAGAGAATGGGCATTCCGATTGGGCGACTATTTTCTACTTCACCATTTGCCGACTGAAACGGGATATCTTCAATTGGACGACCATGGCTGTGAGGTATTTGGAGGACTATCGGAGGTTTATTTAATCTCTGCCTATAAAGCACCTGATAAGCATGAACAATGGAAAGAACCTATATATAAAATGACTGAAAAGATACTAAAAGTGGGACGCAATAGCAATGGACTTTTTTATGACGCTATAAACCCAAGACAGGAAAAGGTTCTTAAAGAGACGCTAACAGACAATTGGGGCTACAGTTATAATGCCATTACAACGATAGGCATGGTAGATAATAAGACTGATTATATTGATGAGGCAAAAAGGGCATTGGACCAACTCTGGGAATCTCGCGATTATCCATGGGAAAATGATGGGGCAGATGGATTGGCAGATTCATTAGAAGGGTGCTTGAACTTAATCAATCGTTTCCCATCTACCAATGCAGAAAGGTGGGCTGACTATACTGCACAACGGCTTTTAAAAAAACAGAGGTCGTCAGGGATTGTGGAAGGCTGGCATGGCGACGGAAATACAGCACGAACGATGTTGATGTATGCCTTCTGGAAGTCTCAGGGCTGTTATGTTCAGCCGTGGCATGCAGACATTGCAGTTGGTACTATTCGAAACGAACCTAATCAAATCCAGATTGTTATTAAGTCCGATTGGCGATGGATAGGGAGATTGAAATTTGATATACCTCGGCATAAAGAGTATTTCCATCTTCCTGTGGATTATCCAAGGTTAAATCAGTTTCCTGAATGGTTTAAGGTGGAGAAGGAACAGAAATACCTTGTGCAAATTGAGGGGAAAGATGCCATAGAGATAGATGGAAAAACCTTACAACAGGGCTTACCTCTGGAACTTCTATCCGATTCAACCCTTTTCCTAACAGTAAAAACCCTACAATAGTTTTTTTGATTTACTTATTTATTGCCCATAAAAATTAAGGAGAAAAATTTCTCGCTCTGCTCAAAATGACAGAGGTAGTCTACAATGGGAAAGTGTATGCAAAAAAGATTTCTATTGTTTGTTTTGCATGGTAAGTCACAACAGTTCTTTTACCCGCATGCAAAGGGGATAGCCATTTGAAGGGGGTTTATAGGGGCGTATTGCAATATATTAATTGGTGGATACAAAAAGAGAAATTTCAGATGTTTCAACAGGGAATTGTAACATAGGTTGTTGTTTCTCTCGATATAAGTTATGTAGAATTTAACGAACTAATAAAAATAAGGAGTCCTCTTATGGATATACCCAGTTCTAACAGTAACAGTCATGATAATTGTCAATTTTGCTTTTCACGGAGACAATTTATGTTGTGCAGTGCCGGTGCATTGGCAGCAACAACTATTCCCTTTTATTCAAGGGCTGCTGTCAGTGATGACAATCTGGCTGACCTACAATTGAAAAATAAAATTCGGGTTGGGAAAATTTATGTGGGTGTTCCCAATCCTGGCTGGCCTATGTCGAAGGTTGACCTACAGGCTGAAGTGAACCGATATGAAAGTGAACTTCAGAAACTCAATAATGAACTTGCGGATATTGAATTTGTAGAAGGTGGTCTTGTATCCAACGATAGTGAACTTGGAGCAGCAAAAGAGAAGATGAAGGATGTTACGGGTATTCTTGTGCTTCATCTTACATTAGGGACGGGAGGATTTATCTCAGGTTTGTTTGATTTGAACAAACCAGTAATGATTTTTACGATGCCTTATTGTGGGCACGAATGGCATGTTGTGCCCGCATGGCAAAAAGAAGGAAAACTTGTTGACATTGTACCAAGTAGTAGATTTTCGGATGTGGTTGAGGCAGTAAGACCGTTTCGTGCAATTCAAAGAATGAGAGAGACCCGTATCCTTAATGTGAACATTGGCGATGCAGACCCTAATTATTGCACCTTGGTTAAAGAAAGGTTTGGTACAGAAATTATTTCATTAAGACTTCCTGAATTACAAAAGGCGTATGATGAGGCTTTAGAAGAAGAGGTGCTTGCAGATACCCAACGCTGGCTACAGGAGGCACAGGAGGTTGTAGAACCCAAACCAGAGGATGTCAAGAAGGGGGCTCAGATGTATATTGCTATGAAGAACCTTCTTCGGAACTATAACGCACAGGCTATAACAATGAATTGCCTTGGAATGCAGTTAATAGAAAAGAATATGGGCTATCCCTGCCTCGGCTTTGTAAGATTGAACAATTCCCTGCTTGCAGGTGTTTGTGAAGCCGATTTGAAATCTACTATGACTCAACTTGTTTTTACTTATCTTGTGGGACGAACGGGCTTTGTCGTAGACCCGATGTTTGACTTTTCCAACAATACGATTATTCATGCACATTGTGTTGCTGCGACAAAGATGGAAGGACCGGATGCAGAACCCTCGCCATATAGAGTCAGAACGCACCTCGAAGACAATCAAGGTGTTTCATTACAAGTTAAAATGCCTGTAGGGAAAAAGGTGACTATGGCACGGTTGATTGGAGCGGATTATATGCTCTATAGCACGGGCGATGCAGTTGATAGTCCCTATGAGGAACGCGGATGCAGAAGTAAATTGGTTGTTAAAGTTGATAATATTGAGAAGTTTCTATACAACTGGTCCAATGGACTTCACAGGGTAATTTTCTATGGTGACCATACCCGCGATGTGGAACGGTATTGCAGATTTATGAAAGTCAAGATTCTACGCGAAGGGATTGATGATATTCAGGATGTAGCAGGTCTTGAATGGAATCCTTATGTTCATGCTTAGAAATAGTCATTGTTTGAACTTTTAAGTTTATCTGAGAAGATATGTTTCTTTAATAGGGGACGAGTTTATCGTCTCCTATTTTTTACTATGTTTATGGTATCTTTTTGTTTATTAAAATTGGAAATTATTGGGATTGGAATCCCCATATTAAAGAAGGTTTATAAATGTTAGACCCATACATCCTTGCAGGAATTTCTATTGCTTTAGCAATGGATGCCTTTGCTGTGGCTATTAGTGTCAGTGCCTTTCTTAAAGATGTTTATCCGCGTCAGGTCTTTCGTTTATCCTTCCATTTTGGTTTATTTCAGGCTTTGATGCCCATATTCGGTTGGTATACGGGAAACCTTGTCGGGCAATGGTTTTTTGCTTATGACCACTGGCTTGCTTTTTTAATTCTCTGGGGCATTGGCGGCAAGATAGTCTATCAGTCTCTGTTTGGAAAAGAAAAAGAACATAAAAAACAAGACGAGATGTATGCAACTCAAAAGCAAAACGACCCGACAAAGGGACTATCATTAGTTATGCTTTCTCTGGCTACAAGTATTGATGCCTACGCCGTAGGATTGAGTTTTGCCTTTATTGGTGTTTCCATCTGGTTTCCCTCGTTCTGGATAGGCATAACCGCAGCGTTCTTAACATTGGTTGGCATGCGACTCGGTAGTTATGTAGGTAAGAAGTTTGGAGAAAGAATGGAAATCATTGGCGCTATTTTATTATTTATTATCGGTATAAAAATCCTTTTTGACCATTTAACCGCTTAATAATAATAAGCAGTATGAAGATGTCTTACTTTTTCTTTTGTCATTACCAAATTTTTAGTGGACGGAAGAGAAAAGGGAATATGAAACATATTATTGTGAGTTTACTTCCTGGACGGTGAAGTTAATAGTCAGGGTTTTGCCTTCACGGAAAATTTTCATTTCAACAGGGTCTCCAATGAACATATCCCAATTAATGAAATCCACATCGAGTGGGTCTTCAACTGGCTGTTTGTTTATTTCAACCACAACATCGCCAGGGCGTAACCCCGATTGATAAGCAGGGCTTTCTTTTAGTATTCGTGTTATAAACACGCCTTTTGTTATGGGTATACCCAGTTCGCGTAGTAGTCTGGAGTCCATGGAATCCAATGATTCTGCCTTGAATCCGAACCAGGGGTCACGGCGTTTTCCATACTTTATCAATTCATCAGCAACTCGTTTAGCACGATTGATAGGAATAGCAAAACTCAATCCCTGATAGCCGCCTGTTTTGGAAAAAATCATTGTGTTAATTCCAATCACTTCACCCTGACTGTTGACAAGGGGACCACCACTATTTCCCGGGTTGATAGCCGCATCTGTTTGTATCAAGTCCTGGTATAGGCGGGTATTATCAGAAGAGATGTTTCGGTTCACCTTTCTGTGCACAGCAGACACTACACCTACGCTAACAGTAGGCCGGGGGTCTTTCATCAATGAACCAAAGGGATTGCCAATGGCAATGACCCATTCGCCAATATATAGATTTTCAGAGTCACCCAGCGGTATATAGGGAAATGTTTTTCCGCTTGCTTTTAATACAGCAATGTCTGTTCGTGGGTCAGCACCAACAATTTCAATATCAAGTTTTTCGCCGTTAGAAAGGGTTACAGATGCAATCTTACTCGCATTTTCCAATACATGATAATTTGTCAGAATGTAACCTTCAGGACGAAAGATAAATCCACTGCCAATAGAACTAATCGGCTGCTGTCGAATGGGGAATCCGAATAATTCAAAAAAGGGGTCCAAATCGTCTGCCTGATATTCAAGCACATTTATCGTGACCACCGCAGGAGATGCCTTTTCTACGGATGTTACAATTGCGTTTCTACGGGAATCGTTTATGCTGTCCTGAGCAAATATTCTCACCTGAAAAACTATTAAAGAAATAGCAATCAGTGCTAATACAATTGATTGTTTATATTTTAGTCCCATTTGAATAACTCCTTTTTATGTTTATACTAATAAGGATTATTTTACTATAATATGTGTTGAGAATGCTGATTTATTTGTAAGAGGAGAAAAACAAGTTATGATTAAAGTGACTATTAATGATGAGAAAAAAATGTTTTCTGATATGACCACTATAGATGTAATGTTAAAGGAGATGAATTTAGAAGGTAAAACGATGGTTGTGGTTGTTAATGATGAAATTGTCGAGCATACGCAATATGCGAAAGTGGTTCTGAAAGACGGAGACCGCATTGAGTTGGTCCGAATTGTAGGAGGAGGATGAACATGACCCACGAAGAAAGAATGAAACGATTTGTAGAAACGGATTTGTATGTGGTTATCACAGAGAAGATGTGTAAGGGGCGTTCTTCAGAGTTTGTGCTTGAAGAGTGCTTAAAAGCAGGGGTTCGGTTAGTTCAATTTCGTGAGAAGGATGGGGAAGACCGCAAGAAGTATGAAAAAGCAATGCGGTTCCGTAAAATCACGAACGATTATGGGGCACTGCTTATAATAGATGACCGTATAGACCTTGCCTGGATGGTTGGTGCTGATGGTGTTCATTTAGGACAGAGTGACTTGCCCATACCTGAAGCAAGGAAGGTGGTACCACATTTCATTCTTGGGGCGTCAACGCACAGTTTGGAGCAGGCACTCCGCGCCCAGGAAGAAGGTGCGTCGTATGTAAATATTGGGCCGTTGTTTCCTACGCAAACCAAAGAGACCTCAGTCCCACCTCTGGGTGTAGAGGCATTAGAAAAAATAGCGACACATCTAAAAATTCCGTTTACCTGTATGGGAGGGATTAAATTAGAGAACATTGATGAGGTGTTGAAACGAGGTGCTTGTCATATAGCCGTAGTTACAGCCGTTACAGCGGCTGAGGATATTCAACAAGCGGTCCGACAATTGCGAGAAAAGATTATTGTTTATAGAAGCAGATGAACTATTAAGTCTGAGCGTATTGTTTAAGGTAAAGGTTGAAGCCAGGTGCCGGTATATACCTCAGCAGCAGGACCTTCCTGGTAGACATACCCATCGTCAGCCCATTCAATTGTAAGAAATCCATGAACCAGATGAACTCTAACTTTGCGGTCGGTTCGATGGGTAACCATAGACGCAAGAGCAGCCGCACAGGAGCCGCTACCACTTGCCATAGTTATCCCACTGCCCCGTTCCCAGATGCGCATGACGATATTTGAGCGGTCTATAACAGACACAAATTCCACATTGGTTCGCTGTGGGAAAAGGTAATGATTTTCAATCTTTGGTCCTAACTCTGCAACAGGTGCCTCGGTAGCATCGGAAACGAAAATGACTGCATGTGGATTGCCAATATTTACTGCGGTGATAGGCACTGCTTCGCCATCTACATCAATTGGCTCTTCTATAACTTTCCCTTCTGCACCCACCATAGGGATTTTAGACCGTTCAAAATTAGGTTTCCCCATACAAGAGCGGACAGACTGAACCTTTCCATTTTGAATGTTCAATACAACACGATTGGGACCGGCTAAGGTCTCAATTACGAAATCTGTTTTAGGGGTAAATCCGTGCTCATATACATATTTCGCAAAACAGCGGATACCATTACCGCAGGTTTCTGCCTCACTGCCATCGGCATTGAAGATACGCATTTTGAACTCGGCTGTTTCCGACGCTAATATGAGGATAATACCATCGGCACCGGCGCCTAAGTGACGGTGACTCATCTGCCGCGAAAGTTCGGGCAAATTTTCTGTGGGCAGTCCACCTCGCCCATCAATATACAAGTAGTCATTTCCAAGCCCGTGCATTTTGGTAAAAATAAGTTGACTCATATTTCCATATCCTTATCCTATCTTCTTTTTCTTAACGCATGCTCAACAAATTTTTGTATCATCTGTTTATAACTGATTCCCGCACATTTAGCCTCTTGTGGATAAAGAGATGTGGGTGTTAATCCGGGAACAGTATTTATTTCTATCCATACGGGACCATCTTCACCGATAATGAAATCGCTACGACTCCATGTAGAACAGCCAATAGTTTGATGGGCTCGGACTGCGAATTCCTGCACTTTTTGGGTTAGAGCAGGTTCGATGGGTGCAGGGGTAATTTCCTCTGAGGCACCGGGCGTATACTTTGCAGTATAGTCAAAAAAGGAACTAGTTTTGGGCCGTATTTCTGTAAGGGGTAAGGCACGCGGAGGAAGACCCTCTTCGCAGTCCCATACACCGCAGGTTACTTCTCGACCCTGTATAAACTCTTCAACAAGAATTTCATTATCCCATTCTAACGCATGTTCAACTCCTTCAAGAAAGCCCTTTGCATTATCCGCAATGGTTACCCCTACGCTGGAACCTTGTGATGAAGGTTTGATAACCACAGGGAAACCTAATTCCTTTTCCACACGCGATACGGAATCCGAACGGTCCCAAGCCCAGGTGTCCTGTCGAAATAGGAGTTGTCTGGCAACGCGGATATCGGCTAATCTTGCCACTACTTTGGAATGTACCTTGTTCATAGCAAGGGCACATGCAGAACAGCCGGAGCCTGTGTAAGGAATGCGTAACCAGTCAAGTAAGCCCTGGATTCTGCCATCTTCCCCAAACGCTCCGTGGAGTGCATTGAATATAACCTGTATTTCTAACCTTTTTAATTCGGCAAGAGCGTCTTCGGTTTTTAATATATGTTTTTCAGGAAATTCCCAATAAAAGTTGCGATGAATAATGATTGGAATAGGTTCAAATTCTAATGCGGTTAAGGCATGCACAACCCCTTCCCCAGACAATAGAGAAATTTCATGTTCCGAACTAATTCCCCCCATGAGTACGCCTACGCGTATCCGGGTGGAAGAGATATTATTCATAAAGAGATTTCCTTAATTTGATGAGGCGACACAATATGATAAGAGAATTTTATCACTATGGAACAATACTTCTCAATGAAAATATATGTCGTATAGAACCTATATGACTTGTTAAAATCTTATTCGGGCATAATTCGTCGAAGTTGACCACAAGCGGCGTGAATGTCCTGGCCGCGTTCTTTCCGCAGCGTAGCATTGAGCCCGTTCTGGGTCAAGAATTGAAGAAATTGTTCACAATCTTCTTGCTTAGGCGATTGGAAAGGTAAGTCAGGCACAGGATTCCATGCAATAAGATTCACGGAGCATTTGAACTGTTTTGCATAGTCTAATAATTCCTGTGCATGCTTTAGAGAATCATTTACCCCTGCTAATAAAACATATTCAAAAGTAATCATTCGTTGTGTTTTCTGTTGATATGTATGTAGTGTCTCTGCAAGTTTATCGAGGGGATACTTTCGGTTGAGTGGGACAAGCCGTGAGCGAAGGGTATCATCTGCCGCATGAAGAGAAATACTTAAACGAACCTGCCAATCTTCATCGGTAAATTTGAGAATCCCTTTCACATCACCCGCAGTAGACACCGTGATTTTTCTCGCACCAATATTTATACCTGTGGGGTGCATGATTAGTTTGATACTTCGGACTACTTCATCGTAGTTCCAGAAAGGTTCACCCATACCCATATAAACAATATTTGGAGTTTGGTCTCCCAGTTCTACCAATGAGAGTAGATGTAAAACCTGTTCCACAATTTCCCCTGCATTTAAGTTTCGTTTGAATCCTGCCTTACCTGTCGCACAGAAGGCACATTTTAACGGACACCCTACCTGTGTAGAAAGGCAAAATGTTATACGGCGGGAATGAGGAATCATTACAGATTCTATGGTCTGATTATCTCTCAAACGAAGAAGAATCTTTTTTGTCCCAGAGGTTGAACTTTCCTGAACATGCACAAGTTCTGTCTGGCAAAATACGGCTTTGTCTGCTAATTCATTTCTCAAATCCTTCGATAAATCTGTCATTTTTTGAATATCAAACACGCGTTTTTCATGTAGCCAACGGAAAATTTGTCTTCCTCGATAAGGTTGCAGTTGAAGTTGTTCCGCAATTTCCTCTGGAAACAATCGGGTAAGTAGTATCTCGTCCATATAATTAATACTCCTGTTTTTGTTTCAAATGGTATTTTATGGGTTTTCTATATCCACAGCAACATAGCCAGAGCGAAGCAGTTTTCTTACTTGCTGGGAAAGGCTGCTTTTAGGCTCGTCAATAGGTATGTTAATAGAACAGCGATTAAGTTTAATTTGCATAAAGGCTTGTTCCTGTGGAAATTCACAATAAATAACTTCAGGGAAACGAATGCTCTCAGGCGTGATTTTGTAATTTTCACGCGAACTTTTGGCAATAAGCATGCCCTCGTCAGAATATCGTTCACTCTCTACCAAGACCCATGGAACTCCCTGCACTTTTATTCGTCTGAGAAGTTGTTTGTGGTGTTTATCACGGTAGATTTCAATCTCTGCTTCCTGACTCTCTTTATTGAACGATTTCAATACTACGCGGGACGATAAAAGTTTTTCCCATGCTTCAGGGAAAAAGGCTTCTTTGAAAATGTCCAAAGGTGTTACTTGTGCATCGGAAAACTCAAAGTATTTTCCTCCCTTTTGGTAATAGAACTGTCTATCTGTGGGAATTTCTATAAGTGATTCCTCTTTATAACAGGTCAAACGCAAAACGGTAGCCGTATATTTTCTACCGATAACATAGAGATAATCTGGCGAGCGAAAGGACACATCACTCTGATGAAGTTGATAAATTGTATCAAGTTGCGGAGTCTTCAATGTAAAAGTGCCTCTTCCTTTCAATGTCCTTATTAATTGGTCATTTTTGGCTAAATCATTTAAAATTTCTTCCAGTTTCGGGTCATTGTTCACAAGGCTTTGCCGTTCCAGAGTAGTTCCCCAATGGGTACAGGAGGTCAATCCCACGAGCAGAAGCAGAGCAATTATTCCTAACAGTATATTACAGTATTTTTTAGACATTATTTCTCTAAAATTTTATTGTTTCTATAAAAAGGTGGGTTTAAGTTGCTTTCATTTTAAAAAATTGGTATAATATGAACCCTTGTATAGTGTATTATTATAACAGTAATATACTGTCATTTTCGAACATTTAAGATAAACTTAACATTGAGGGATATTGCAATGGCGTTTGTATGTGAATATAGCGGTAAAAAAACTATTGTAGGTAATTCAATTATCCGTAGAGGTAAAGCAAAGAAAAAGGGTGGTATCGGACAAAATGTAACGGGTATCACCAAGCGGCGTTGGAAGCCAAATCTACAAACGATACGCGTGATGGATGAGAATGGACATGTTCACCGTGTCCGTGTATGTGCACGCTACATTCGTGCTGGAAAATTTGTGAAGGCACCACGCGGTATCCAGAAATTAAATAAAGTTGAAAAAACCGAAGCAAAGCAGTAATTAATCTATTGTTCTGTTAGGCGTAGTTCTTTTATTAAGGGCAACTCAATAAACATTGGGTTGCCCAATTTTTATTTAAAGTCTACAAAGTGTTATAACTTTTTTATTCTCTTCTCAATGTAAACCTAAAATAAAGGGCTAAATAATGAATATAAGCAAAGTCCACTATTATTTTCATGAATTGATTTTTCCTACTATTTTGTTTATGGTTTTAGGGGGTATGACCTGGGCAGTTCGTGGCTGTTCTGGTTTTGGTGCTTCCAAAGGCTGTCTATTTGCAGGGATTACCCTCGCTACGGCATGGTGGTTTTTGTCCTATGACCCGAAACAGCAATCTATACGACCTTATGCAAATGCACTTGCCATTATGGCAATGACCATTGGAATTGCCTTTTCAGGGGCTCGTGGATGGATGCAATGGCCTGCTTTCTTTGAAGGAAGGTTGTGTCTCAATTACTCTGCAAACGAGTATGTTCCTATTCCAAGATATTACGGATTTATATGGCAGTTTATTTCAGGAATACCCTGGGCTGGGTTAGGTGCTTGTTTCCTTGCCTGGTTCAGTTGCGAGAGAAAAGTGACAAAACAAGATTGGATTATAAGGATTGTGTGTCTTGTCGGTGGGGGTGTCCTTGCAGTAGTATTGTTTAACGCTTTGCCTAATGTATTTCTTCCTCTTTATGGTTCATTAAAAGAACGCTACATGGACCTTGAAAATAATCCAAATTTGAGACGGCTTATCGGGGACAATCATTCCGCTATGATGCACTTAGGCTTGTATCTGGGTGTGCTTGTTGCGGAGATTATCCGCAGAGACAAACGGAATGTAATCCTTATTTTGACGGTAGGATTGATAAATGGTATGGGCTGGTCTCTTCTACAGAACTGGAAGTGGGCATATAATATCTGGCAAGGTTATAACTTTAACTGGTGGCGTTGCTGGGAAACCACTGGCGGTGTGAGCCTTGGTCTGGCTTATGGAATTGCATACTTTCTTACTAATCAACCGTTAAAAACCAAAGATTCAATAGTGATTCATAAACCCAAAACAGAACGAATGACTTTATTCCTTACCGTATTTTTAGGCATTGCACTATCATTAAGAAATGGTATAAAGGGTTGGGCGAACATCTATCTAGGAAATGAAGAATTTTGGAACACAACACTGTGGATTATTTTTGTTCCAATCATCCTTGTTGGAATCTATCTTATTGTCTCGTATGTAAGACGGCATTCAGAGGAAGAACATTTTGCGAGTAATCCTATCCCAAAATATGCAGTTATTATCTGGACAGTATTATTGATTCAAAACTTTATTGCACAGATAATAACGGGACCCTGGTCAAACTGGATTGAGTTCTCATTTTCTCTTTATTATCTCTTCCTTTTCTTAATTTCCGTTGCCATTGTTTACCATTATCACTTCCTAAAACTGTTAGGTATTGTAGACATTACGACTCGCAAATAAAATTTATCTATCAAAAAAAGTTGTATTTGCATATTACCTATATGTCTACCAATCGTAGCCACTTGTAATTGTAATAGAATACATTTAATTGTAAGCGGCAGTGAGATATTCAAAGTTTCAGCAGGAAGAAATAGATGATATGTTCTTGACTTGATGGATAGAAATGTGAAACGATATTAAAGTTTTAATGGTGTATTTTTTGAAGTTACAAATATTATTCCACCATGAAAAAGGGATAGAGTCATAATGTTAGCACGGGTTCAGTCTGCACATATTCTAGGAATAGAAGCCTTTCCGTTGGCGGTCGAGGTAGATATTACGATGGGGGAGAACAAAACGGAAGTAGTAGGTCTGGCAGATACGGCGGTAAAGGAAAGTCGTGAGCGTGTAGCGTCGGCCATACGCAATTCGGGGTTTCGTTTTCCACGGGGCCATGCTGTGGTTAACCTGGCACCCGCAGACATCCGTAAAGAAGGGAGTTATTTAGATTTACCTATTGCATTGGGATTTGTTTTAGCAGGAGAACAAGGTAATCCAAATGTTGATTTGAATAAGGTATTAATTGTGGGTGAATTGGCACTGGACGGTTCGGTTCGGCATGTGCCCGGAACCCTGGCAATGTCCATCCTTGCACGCAAAAAAGGTCTCAATGCAATACTCGTGCCAGAAGTGAATGCAGAAGAGGCGGGACTGGTACATGATATTGATGTTATACCGATAAAAAATTTGAATGATGCGTTTAATTACCTTCATAACCCGAATACTTATGAATCGCATAGAACCAATTTTCAGGAACTATTTCAGAACGATGGGTATACCAATTTAGATTTTGAAGATGTAAAAGGGCAGGCACATGTAAAGCGTGCTCTGACCATTGCATCCGCAGGAGGGCATAATGTTCTTATGATAGGTCCCCCGGGCACAGGGAAAACGATGTTAGCCTCGCGTATCCCCGGTATCCTGCCCAAACTGACTTTCGAGGAATCGCTGGAAACTACACAAGTATATAGTGTCGTTTCATGGAAAGGACAGAACCCCTCTCTCATAGTTAAAAGACCTTTTCGTTCTCCACACCATACAACATCTACAGTTGCCATGGTTGGAGGGGGAGCCAATTTTCAGCCCGGTGAAGTTAGTCTGGCACATAACGGCGTTTTGTTCCTGGACGAATTGCCGGAGTTTAACCGTGCCACATTAGAGGTCCTACGCCAGCCATTAGAAGAGGGTTTCGTTCATATACGCCGGGCACATTACTCTGTAACTCTACCCAGTCGGTTTATGTTGATTGCAGCAATGAATCCCTGTCCTTGTGGCTGTCGAACCGACCCCAAACGGGTCTGCCGTTGCTCTCTCGGTGATGTTCAACGGTATATCAATCGTCTTTCAGGTCCCTTATTGGACAGAATTGACCTGCATATCGAGGTACCTGCACTACCCTTCCATGAGTTAGCCCAGAATCATCCTTCCGGTCCCAACAGTGCTACTATCCGCAGTCAAGTGCAGGAAGCCAGAAATCGGCAAAAAACTCGCTATGGCAATGTAACCCTCTTGAACGCATATCTGGATACAAAACAACTGCGTCGGTATTGCAAACTGTCCGATACATCGCAGCAATTGCTTCTTCATGCAATTGAACATCTTGGCTTGAGTGCCCGTGCGTATGACAAAATCTTGCGTATGGCACGAACTATCGCTGACCTCGAAAATTCCGACTCCATTCTTGATGCACACATTGCTGAAGCCGTTCAATATCGCTCCATTGACCTAAAAGCAATTTAACACAATCGGTATCCAGTTTTTTTTAATACTCGTTCCCAAAGATACGCTCTGTAATTTCTGAATAGGCTCTGGAAAAGGGATAGTGATGTATCTCTTTTATTAAAACCCATCTATAAGGCTTCGGAACAATTATTCTTTTAGATGGTTTTAAGATGGTTTTATACACATAAAAATTTATAGTTCGGTGTGAATATTTTCGGACAGACTGGAACAAAAATTTCCAGGTAAAATTGTCTGCAATTCTTGACGATTGTAGACCCTGCGTAAGTACTTGTTGAACCTGTGCCGTGTCCATACCCGGTGCTATCTCTATCGAAGGTAATGCATAGAGGCTTTTTAAAAAATTTCTATTCTCCTCCCATGTGAGCAAAACCTTATTCTTGTTCTCAACAACTGCCACTGCCCAATGAAGCACAGGTATAGCACGAAAACTTTTTTTCGGTGGAAAATCTGTTTGTGTGCCATGCTGATACGCAAGACAATAATTTTTTAAGGGACAGGAGGGACAACTGGGGTTTGCAGGAACGCAGATTGTTGAACCTATGTCCATCATACCTTGATTAAAATCACCAGGATACTTATGGGAAATTAGGTGTTCCGCTATTGTCTGTGTCGTTTTTTCAAAAGGACCCGAATTAATGTTTCCAGAAATTTCAAACAAGCGAGAAAGGACACGGCGAACATTGCCATCAACGGTAGGTGTGGGCAAATTAAAACAGATACTTCCAATTGCAGAAGCAGTGTAAGAACCTATTCCGGGCAATTTTATAAGTTCTTCATACTTACACGGGAATTTGCCTTTTAACTGATGATAGATGGTTTGGGCTGTTTTTAATAGATTTCTTGCACGCGTGTAATAGCCCAGTCCTTCCCAGACTTTAAGCACTTGTGTTTCGTTTGCAAGGGCGAGATGTTTTAAGGTTGGAAATTTTTCGAGGAATTGGAAATAATAGGCAGTCCCTTGCTCAATTCGTGTCTGCTGCAAGATAATTTCGCACAGCCAGACCTTATATGGGTCTTTGGTCCCACGCCAGGACAGGATACGGGCATGTTTCCGATACCATCGAAGAACCTGACTTCGTATCTTTTTAATCTGTGGTAAATCTAAATTTATAGTATTATTACTTGTAGCGGGCATATTGCAACTCTTCGAATATAATTTCTTTCCCCATATTTATTAGAATATAATCTTCTTTGTTAAAAAATGATTTTAAATAATTTGAGGTATGATTATAAAACGAATAGATAGATATATTTTACGGCAGGTGATTCCACCGATGTTCATCGCATTTTCAGCGGTGGCAGTGCTTATGATTAGTGGAATTCTTCAACAGCAGGTCAAGGAACTGTTAGATGAATTTCCTATTGCCCCACTCAGGATAGCTGACTTCCTGTGGATGTCTCTCTATGCACTTCCTATGATGGTAGGTATGATTGTCCCGGTAACCTTTCTGTTTGGGCTGATGATGATGTATGAGCGAATGAATCGTTATCGTGAAATTATAGCGATGAATGCGGGTGGTATTTCTCTGCGAAGAATAGCCATGCCTACAGTAATTTTATCTTTTGTGTTGAGCATACTTTGCTTTGCAGTTCAGGATGTAGCCCAGCCCTGGGCATTTAGACAACTTATAAAATTAGCACGAATAGACCTGCCTCTTCGTATATCATTAGATTTAATACCCACAGGAAAGATGTATGAATATGGCAAATTGCGTGTATATATCCGCCAACGCGGCGCCAATGGCGAGTTACAGGATATCGTTCTGCTTCAGCCGGGGGATGAAGGGAAGATGGTCGCCTTTTATGCAGAAAAAGCACACTGGAAAAAAGGGGATAAAGAAAATGTGTTAGAAATGTTGAATGGCTTCTGGATAGAGTCTCAGGAGTGGGATAATCAAGTCATTCGAGGCAGTTTCCAGCGACTTGAAAAAGTTATACCCCCCTTGCAACCATTACAAACAATTAAACTCCGTACTGGTATGTCCCTTGGTGAATTGTTAGAGGAACACAAAAAAATTTCACAAGAATATGAAAGAACGCAAGGATTGCCTCTTTTGTCGGATTTAAAAAAATATCGCAGTGAAATTGCCGAACGACTATCTTTCCCGCTAATGTGTTTAGCAATAGGACTTATTGCATCACCGATAGGAGTCCGTTTGCGTGGTGCTGGAACGGCCTATGTGTTTTCACTCGGATTTTTGATTATTGGTGTTTACTTCCTTCTATACAAATCCGTAGGTGGGGGTGGACTTATGCCTTTACCGCTGAAATGTATCGTCCAGCAAGTTCCCAATCTACTTATAGGGGGTATGGGGCTGTTCTTACTGATAAAGGCAGACCGATTATGAAAACAATAGACAAATACTACCTGTCTTCATGGGTAAGAACCTTCTTGCGTGTGCTTATTGCTTTTGCCTTCTTATATATCATTGTGGACTTCTTTTCAACACGGCAAGAATCTGTTCGCAAATATGATGTGCCCTTGCTTGTCATAGGCAAGTATTACCTCTTTTCTTTGCCAAAGATTTTTTTTCAATATCATTTTTTATCTGCAAGTGTAATGCTTACCACCTTTTTGGTCTGGGGTCGAAGTGCTCAGGAAGGCGAGATTTCAGCACTGCTTTCCGGTGGAATTCGTTTCCTTCGTATCTCTTTGAGTGTTCTTGCTGCAGGTATCCTTATTGCGATAGGTAGTTTTTTTATAGAGGATACTGCTGGGGTCTGGTGTGCAGAACAGTTTCAAAACCTTGAAAAAATGTATTTCTCCTATCATTTAGGCGATACAAAATCAGGTGTCAGTTGGACAAATCTGAGTGGTGGCTGGACCTGCCATATCTTACGATTTAACCGTGAGGCAATGACAGGCAGAGATGTAGTAGTCCATCGTATTCGTGAAGACCGCATAGATGAGATTCGTGCAAAATATATATGGTGGGATGAATCACAGAAAAAATGGTTTATTGAAGAAGGACGACATTTTATCCTGTTCCCTAAAAAGGAGATGGAACAAGAGGTTGTGCGTATTACACAAATTCCTGCTCCCTTTAACGAGACACCCGAGACCTTGTTTGCTCTTGATTTGCCCCAAGAACTAAAAACATGGCGACAGTTCCACGAAGAATTACAGCGAGCCCAACAGTTTGGTATTCCTACTTACAAATACAAGGTGGATTGGTATGCACGCATAGCACGACCCACCAGCGTCCTTATTATGCTACTGCTTGCTTTGCCCCTGTCTGTATCGTGGAAAAAAGGTGGATTTATATTAAGTTTTGGAATCACTGCCATAGCGGCTTTGTGTTATATGTTATGCTTTGTATTGTTCACAGGTATGGGTTACCTTGAAGTGTTACCACCATTCATAAGTGCCTGGGCAGCTAATATATTATTTCTTTTCATTTCCCTATTTATCTGGAAGAATTGTCCAACATAGAAACCAAACCACAAAAAACAAAGAGAGAATTATATATCAATTTGTCCGTTGATTATTTTTATGCTTTTCCAGATTTATAAGGTGCTTTATTATAGAATGATGTTCTGGGTTTTAATCTTAATTTGTGAGATGGCGGATAAGGCTCGATTTTTGGCTGTGAAACTGTCAGGTCCGACGGCTATCACATAACCTATTCTGTCGCGGGAAGGAATATCCACAATATGGGTGAGCGTATTGCCTTCTTCTATTTTTATGTTAATCTCTTTTATCCCTTCCATCGTTTGAACCTTCTCTATACCCTGAATACTCTGCACAATTCCACTATTAGGGATTATCCATGCAGCAACACAGCCCAATTCTCGTGTAGGTGTGGCTGTAGGAATACCCTGTTTCTCAACGGTCTCGCTTATCTCTTGAAGATTCATTCCACTGGCTAGCTTGCAGACCTGCGTCATCACCTCATCTGTCTGCGAAAATGTGTGCAGAAAAGATAAGTGTATGTCTTGCGTATCTGCAACAAATTCTAATAACACTCCATAATATCCCGTGGGTAAATTGGGTGCAATTGTTTTGGCTTTTTCAACTATCTTTTTCAATTCCAGCCCTGAACAATCCGCAGGAGACCATATCAGTCTGGGTATGCGATAGTTTCCTGAGGTAAACTCAACACTAAAAATCTCTACTGGTAGGAAATGATATGCCATACGAAAGCCGATTAAGTAATAAGTCTTGCCTTCAATACCCTGTTGAAATAAAATAGGTTTTCCTTCTTTGCTTCGTTTTTGAATCATAACTTGAACGAGATGGGAATCATTGCTATCCTGAATTGCACCACAAAACTGATTATCCAATGTCCTTATCCATATTGGATTTGAGGAATTGGATATTTCATCTAGAGGGATATTTTGACAGGTCGGGTCTATAACTTTTGTCGGAAGGTCTATCAATGTTGTTATCAATTCTGCTGGTATACTGATACTCTTTTCTTGTGACATAACTACTCCCTATCTCCATTAAAGTTCTCTTTCGTAATTTGCTATTAAGACAAACAAATTGGTATATAAACACCCTAATTATATATCATTTATCATGAATCAAATAAAGAAATGTAATTGAGGATGACAAACCGTTTTTTTATTATATATATTTTATTTGGGGCGGCTATTTTCTCAGGTTGTTTTTCGTCTGTGGAAACATCTATCCCGTCAGACCTGTCTGCTAAAGGTCTAACGGAATTTGGCATGAACGAGCCGTCATGTCAGGGGGATTGGCTCATTACCCGATTATCAGCAGAGATGCCTCACTTAAATCCGATAACCAGCACCGATGCCTACTCCACCTTGGTAGTTTCATGGATATTTGATGGACTCCTGGACCGCGACCCACAAACATTGGAACTGAAACCTCGTGTCGCTTATCGCTGGGAAGTTTCAGATGACCATTTAAGTTATACCTTCTATCTGCGTAAGGATGTTTGCTTTTCAGACGGTCATCCTTTAACTGCCAGCGATGTCAAGTTTACCTTTGATAAATTGATGGACCCAACAACAGATGCACCACACCTAAAAAACTATTATATGGATGTCGAATCCTGTGAGGTTATTGATGACTATACCGTTCGCTATCATTGTAAAAAGCCTTATTACCAGCATGCTGTTATGCTGGGACTGCTGGAAATACTCCCGGAGCATATCTACGGACAGGGCGATTTTAATAATCACCCGAATAATCGCAAGCCAATAGGCTCAGGTCCATACATTTTGTCTGAATGGCAGACAGGATTGCAGGTTGTGCTGAAGCGTAATCCAAATTATTGGCGTAAGAATGAAGGGCTACCATATTTTGACCATATTGTTTATCAAATTATTCTTGATGACAATGCTGCATTCTTAAAATTGCGTCGTGGCGATTTGGACTATATGGAAATTCGTTCTGAGGATTGGGCTCGGCGTGGTCAGGCAGAAACCTTTCAAAATCGTTTCAACATGTTTATTTATCCGCGTCCTGCATATAATTATATCGGCTGGAATATGCGTAATCCTGTGCTGAAAGAGAAAACTATTCGTCATGCCCTTACTCTATTGCTTAATCGAGAGCAAGTTATTAAGCGATTATACTACGGTATGGCGGAACCGATAGATTCACCGTTTATGCCTGGCACCCCTGAATATCATTCAGAATTAAAACACTGGACTTATAACCCGGAGCAGGCAAAGCAGTTGTTGGACGAAGCAGGTTGGACTGACCACAATAGTGATGGTATTCGTGATAAAGATGGGAAAGACCTCGCCTTTGAAATTATGACGACCAACAGCAATCCCATTGCAGAGAAAATATTAACGGTATATCAAGAGGATTTGAAGCGTGCAGGTATTAACATGCAGATACGGCAGATGGAGTGGGCGTCGTTATTGGAACGGGTAGACAGTCGAAACTTTGACGCTGTGTTGATGGGCTGGCAAATGCCACCGGACCCAGACCCCTATCAGGTATGGCACTCCAGCCAGGCAGAAAAAGGCTCTAATTTTGTCGGCTTTATTGATGCAGAAGCAGACCGTCTTATTGAACAGGCTCGGGTATCTTTTGACCATCAGGAACGAATTCAGTTATACCGTCGTTTTCAGGAAATAGTCAACGAGGAACAGCCATACACCTTCTTAATGGCACCCAAGGCAATTGTTGCAGTTGATAAACGGGTTCATGGGATTCGGGTTTATCCCTTTGGCATGTATGAGCGTGAATGGTTTGTGCCAAAAGATTTGCAACGATATGTTTATGGAAAGGAGTAGTAAAAGCATGTATTCGTATATACTAAAAAGACTCCTTTTGATTATTCCGACTTTTATCGGCATTAGTCTAATAAGTTTTGCACTCATCCAATTAGCACCCGGCAGTCCTGTCGCCTTCAAATTACGAGGTGAAGGTGGTGCTATGCGTTCAAATATTGAAACAGAGAAAATTGTGGAACAGACAAAAGCACTCTACGGTTTAGACAAACCTATTATTGTGCAATATGGCTTATGGTTAGGGCGTATGATTCGGTTCGATTTTGGCAAGAGTTATAAAGACCAGCGACCTGTAATGGCAAAAATTGCAGAAACCCTTCCTATCACGCTTCAATTTACTATATTGGAAACTTTGCTTATTTATCTTATCGCTATTCCCCTGGGTACTTATTCTGCAACCCATCAACGCTCAATATCCGACCAGATTATAACCATCATTTTATTTCTGTTGTATAGTTTGCCAAGTTTTTGGGTAGCCATGTTATCAATCCTCTTCTTTGGTGGTGGCGACTGGTGGAATTTATTTCCTGTGAACGGTATCAACAGTATTGACGCTCAAAACTATTCACCTGGCGGCTGGTTGCTTGACCGATTATGGCATATGGCACTACCTCTATTTTGTATGACCTACGCTGGACTGGCAGGCTTATCACGATATATGCGGACAGGCATGCTGGATGTGATACGGCAGGACTATATACGCACTGCAAGGGCTTATGGCTTTTCTGAAAAGATTGTCATCTTCAAATATGCCATGAGAAACTCATTGATACCTATCATCACCTTATTTGCAGGGCTTTTACCCGGACTTATCGGTGGCAGTGTAATTATTGAAACCATCTTTTCCATTCCCGGTATGGGGCGATTGGGTTTTGAGGCTGTCCTCTCACGAGATTACCCTCTTATTATGGGCGTATTCACAATCTCGACTTTCCTTACTTTGATAGGACTCGTTCTAACAGATGTCCTATATGCAATTGTTGACCCACGAATACGATTGGAGTAGAGATTACAGTGGTTAGAAGAAAAAATACATATAGTTATTGGCATACAGTCTGGCGAGAATTCTGTAAACACCGTATATCAATGCTTGCCTTGGGAGTAATCATTTTATTAGGGCTTATTGCCATCATGTCGCCGTTCCTCGCAAATGATATTCCTATACTACTATATAAAAGTGGAAAATTATATCTGTTTCCCAATGTGATTACATATTCCGATTTGCAAGCAGAAAATCTGTATGCAAATTTTGACCGTTGGACACCCTCTCCTGGTGAATGGTTTATTAAACCGCTTATTCCCTATGGACCCTTACGCCAGAATTTAGACCATGCCTTGCAGCCACCGAACCCAGAACATTGGGCAGGCACAGATGACCGTGGCAGGGATGTGTTAAGCCGAATGATTTGGGGTTCAAGACTATCGTTAAGTGTGGGCTTTGTTGCGGTAGGTATCGCTGTGCTCATCGGCGTTATATTAGGTTCACTGGCAGGCTATTTTGGCAATTGGGTAGATTCAGTCGTATTGCGATTCATTGAACTAATGCTGGTCATACCCAGTTTCTTCCTTATTATTACCGTGATGGCTTTTCTACCACCGAGTATATGGACTATCATGATTGTAATTGGTCTTACTTCCTGGCCCGGAGTAGCACGATTGGTTCGTGGCGAATTTATGAAACAAAGGCAAATGGAGTATGTGTTGGCGGCACACGCCTTAGGCCTAAGCGATAATCGAACAATGTTCCGACACATTCTCCCAAACTCAATGGGACCTGTATTCGTTAGTGCAACCTTTGGCCTGGCAGGGGCTATCCTGATGGAAAGTGGATTAAGTTTTTTAGGCTTTGGTGTCCCACCACCTACTCCAAGTTGGGGCGAATTATTGAAACAATCTCAGGGCTATGTAGATTTTGCATGGTGGCTCGTGCTGTTCCCTGGTCTGGCTATTTTTATCACAGTAACGGCGTTTAATCTTGTTGGCGAAGCACTACGCGACGCTATGGACCCTCGATTGAGGTAATAAATAATGACAGATTTAAATAAAATAGATGACACCTTATTGCAGATTAAAAATCTGAAGGTGCACTTCTCTACACCCATCGGAACTGCTTATGCAGTAGATGGACTCTCATTCAATATTCAGCCTGCAGAAAGTATTGCATTGGTCGGTGAAAGTGGCTGTGGCAAATCCGTTACAGCAATGTCCATCTTAAAACTACTTACTTCACCACCTGTTGAAAAATGGGAAGGAGAAGTGATATTTCAGGGGAAAGATTTATTAACACTTCCAGACATAGAATTGATGAAAATTCGTGGCAGATATATCTCTATGGTGTTTCAAGAACCGACTACCTCAATGAACCCTGTGTTCCGTGTAGGCGACCAGATTGCAGATGTGCTCCAATACCATTATGGGATTTCTCGTGAGGAGGCATACACACGCATTGAAAAATTGTTTGAGTGGGTAGGAATTCCTGAACCAAAGGTAAGGATTCGACAATATCCTTATGAGTTTTCTGGCGGACTCATTCAGCGTTCTATGATAGCCATGGCTTTGGCATGCGAACCCAAATTGCTGATTGCAGATGAACCGACAACGGCTCTGGATGTGACCATTCAGGCGGAAATATTGGCATTACTTCGACGCGTGCAACAGGAGAAAAAAATGAGCCTTTTACTTATTTCCCACGATTTAAGCGTAGTGGCTCAGATTGCCCAGAGGATTGTAGTCCTTTATGCAGGCAAAAAGGTAGAAGAAGCAACTGCAAAAATATTGTATTCATCGCCACTACATCCATACACAAAAGCACTGTTTGAATCATTACCTATTCGTTCCCGTGGCAAAAAGCGATTAAACACCATCCCCGGCTCTGTGCCATCAGCAACTTCTCCACCCACAGGTTGTCGTTTCCATCCACGCTGTCCCAGAGCGATGGAGATATGCTCGAAAGAAGAACCTCCGTGGCAGTGGGTAAATCCGCAACAAGGTGCTGCTTGCTGGCTATATAATAGTTCAGAGCAAACGGGACAAGGAGAATTAACAAAAAATGGATAAAGAGAAACCTTACCTTCAAGTTGAAAATCTAACAAAATATTATCCCGTCGGTGGAGGAATATTTTCAAAGGCACGGGGTTTTGTTCGAGCGGTAGACCACATTAGTTTCAATGTATATCCCGGCGAGACCGTCAGTCTGGTAGGGGAAAGTGGAAGTGGCAAAACCACAGTAGCAAGGCTTATTCTTCGTCTTGTAGATGAAACCGAAGGCTCTATATATTTTGATGAAGTTGACCTTACAAAATTAAACTCAAAAGCCTTGCGAAACTTTCGGAAGAAAATTCAGATTATTTTTCAAGACCCATACAGTTCCTTGAATCCGCGTATGACCGTCTACTCGATGTTGGCAGAGGTATTGCATGTTCACCACATTGTCCCCAGAGATGGGATAACAGAACACATTGAACATTTGCTTAATCTGGTTGGACTCGCTGCCGATGCAATGTATCGCTATCCTCACGAATTTAGTGGCGGACAGAGACAGCGTATCGGAATTGCACGAGCCCTCGCTGTAAACCCATCATTCCTTGTCGCTGATGAACCTGTGTCTGCGTTAGATGTATCCGTTCAGGCACAAATCTTAAACCTGTTAATGGAACTTCAAGAAAAATTACATCTTACATATCTCATCATATCACACGATTTAGGTGTAGTTCGTCATATTTCCGACCGTGTGCTTGTAATGTATTTGGGGAAAATTGTTGAAGAAGCACCCACAGAACAATTATTTAATTCACCCAACCATCCCTATACACAGGCTTTGTTGAGTGCCATTCCCAAACCTGACCCAGGTGCAACCCTGCCAAAACTATCGGCACAAGGCGAACCGCCCAGTCCTATCAATCCACCGTCAGGCTGTTCCTTCCATCCACGCTGTCCGTATGCTACGGAGCAATGCCGAACAGAAGAACCAACCTTACAAAACATATCCGAGACACATCGTTCCGCGTGCTGGGTCTTTGCCACTTCAAATAAGACACCCGTATCCCACTAAAAAATAAATGCCAACATCGTTTATTTTAAACCTTTTTATACAACAAGAAATAAAAAAAGTTAGGGGATTATTTATCGTTAAAAAATGCAATTCACTGTCCATGTTTCTTCTGTATTAACAGGATATAAGTAGATAGCACTTAATTGAGGGTCAAATTTTTCATATTCGGAATTATTGACTAAAACTTTTTTTATTGGTTTATTTGATGGATGTCTAATTCTTAATATCACTCTATCTAATGGTGAATCTTTTGTCAGAGATACATACCCATTAATTTCACCATTATTCACCTGTGAATTAAGGCTATAACTTACTTTCCCAAAATATGTATCGGCATTGTTGACTACAACCTGTTTTCCATCTTCGAGCCAGTATGATGGGATAAAAGGTGCTAGCCAGAGAGAATCGTTATTTTCTCCAACAAACATCTTTCGCGTTTGAACCAGGAACCACCCTGTTTCGTGTGTCTTATTCCATGCACCAATATTGTGAAAGTGTTCCCAGAATGATAGGTTTTCTGTATTGAGCAAGGAAGGAATCGCATTAAAATATGAACGGATAAAGGGCTTAACTTCATCACGCAAAGCGTAGACCTCCGCTATCCTTGTGTAATAAGGCTGAATTTTCGAAAATCCACCCAGATTGAACCAGTCCTTTCTATTTTCCTCCTCACTGTAATCACCTTTGCCACTAAAAGCAAACCAGTAATCTGAATGTAGAAACCAATAATCTTCTAAATGTTGAATAATATTTTCTGTATCCTTACTATTCGGGTCTAAAACGCCAAGAGGGATAAGGTGATGGGGACCTAATTCTACATCATACGCCCAACTTCTACCCGAATCTTCGCCGGGAAACATTTCTCCAGATGTGCCAAAGCAATATAATTGGGGTGGATAGGGCAGGACCCATTTTCCATTTGATAGAGGGAGCACGGGTGTCCTTGCTTTGTTCCATTCATAAGCACTTAAAATGGACGCTTTAAATTCCTCTGCATTTTCTATATATTTTTCTGCCATTGGAACATCTATCTCTTTCAATATGGCGCCTGTCCGGGCAAGCCCTGCGTAAAAATGGCTTTGTATTGCAAAACGATAGGCAAAACGGTTCCAGTCTGCCCCAACACCCGGCGGCATAAGTCCGTATTCAGGCGGTTTTTCTCCATGTATATCTTTTACTTTTGTCTTTTCACATTGATTCATTATCCAATTGCACACCTTTGATAATTTATCTGCATACTTTGCTAACCATTCTTTATCCCTTGTCAAACGATAATGTTCCGCAAGCGTCCATAAATGCCAGCCTGTTCCCATCAATGTATAACCCGTGGTGAGGTATCCTGAATCATTATACTTGCTTATGAAAAATTCCAACGCCTTTCTTGAAAATTCGTGCCAGCCCATTAAATCCATACCGTATACAATGGAATGAGCCTCGCTCTCCAATGGACCGTAGGTCATGGAGGCAATCCAGGGTGCCACTTGACTGCCATTGTTTTCACTTCGTGCCGCTATTAGACAATGAACTTGCGAGGCTTTAATAAGATTGTTAATTAATGGTTCAGGAACATTTATTTCTACTGATGTCGCCAACAGATTTTCCCAATATTTAACAGTCTTATTCAGTGCATCCGCTTCATTCAATTGTATTAATTCAGTGGTCTCAATATTAGAATTTGACGGGATAATCATAGATAACTTAATAGAAGAGTTAGGAGGTGTTTGATGTTTTATGAATACTTTCTCTTCATTTATCTCAAAAATATTGTCATCTGCTTTACATACACCCAATATTTTCTCACCATCTTTTATGTATACAATCTGATTTTTCTTTTCTAATACCGCTTTTTTATTTTCCTTTTTATTGGAATAAAAAGAGAAACATACAGCAGCCTCTTTTTCTTTATTGTCTGTATTTTTTATTTCCATACTTGAAATACATAACGAATCTGTTTCTTTGTATGGTGCAACAAATGTCATTAATGAATAGACAATACTATCGTCAACCTTTTCTACAATGGGAATAGGTAACCATCCTCCAAAAAGAGAGCGTTTTATCTCATTTTTATTGCCTATTTGAACCTTTACATCGAAATCGCCAAATTTAATAGAGCCATCCCTTTCGACAATAAATTTATTGTTATCACACGCAAGCGACAACATGGTCGGTCCATTATCCTGAATAGGGCGATGAACCTTTTCCATTGCTTTGGAAAAGGTTTGTTCAGGAAGTATCCTGACATTATCAAGAACACTTTTCTTGCCGTCTATCATCTTTTTGTAATCGTCAATTGTAAGGGGTGATGAGTTTAATACTGCAAAAAAGCCTGTATCAGGCACATATACATATTGGTTCTTTAAAATGTCTTCAACAGCAACACAAAATTTTGTATCAGGCATGGTTATCCATAACAGGGTTCTATCCCCTTTATCGGGTTTAGGAACGCTGTAAGCAAGTTCAAGCGTTAGCGGTTTTGAAATATCCCACTTGCAATCAGACAAGTCTGGCTTCAAGAACTTTCCATTATAAATTTGTATATTCGCTTGCCCATTCATATTTACATTTTCATTTTCCAATCTTATAGATGTCCTGTCCCAAAATGAATTACTATATGCACACAAATTTTTTATACCTACAGAACCGCCACCATTAAAAATCCATCGGACTTTTTCTGTTCCCTTCCAGATAAAAGGATTGTCTCGCCATAAGATATGCAATGAGCAATCCATCCCCTTTATCTCGATATTACCATTTAGTTTTTGCCATTTACCCTGCCAGGGAGATTCTCCGACCCAGACTTCTGCCCATATTCCTTCAGGCATTTTGCCATCTAAAAATTGGATACTTATGTCAGTCAATTTCCGTCTCTCACACCAGCGTAAACCTATACAATTTAATTCATCATAATTTGCGGCTTTATATATTCCCTCCTTCTCAGGAGATAGAACTGTCTCTAAAAATATATCCTCTGCTGGAAACTCCTCTACCCTTGAACAATGTGCACCATCATATTGTTTCGGATTGCAGGTAATAACATCAGCAAAAGGTGCTATATCTAATTTGTCTAACCCACTCTGCTTTTCATTAACAACATCCATCTCAACCAGCCTCGCCTCTGCCCAGTTAGCACAGTCGCATGTAATACCATCGCCCCCATCACTAACTACAAGCCGTAGTTCGTGTGCACCATTTATATCAACCTTAACAGGTAAAGGTGAATCCAACTCTTTCCTTATCCCGCTATCAAATTTAATTTCACCATCTACAATTACTTGAAAAACCACACTGCCTTTATTTGAACCGTCTTGTTTTTGTATTCCCACTTCACATTCAAAGGATTTATACCTGCCATTCAAAT
>CAZJTZ010000025.1:0-48882 GCA_964549105.1 uncultured Nitrospirales bacterium | reverse complement strand
GTTGATTAGTGTTTTTAGATAGTATCTCATCTATCTACATCAGAAGTTTCAAGCCGTCTACTAATCTAACAGTGAGGCAAAATATGAAAATGTCATGGGTTGTAAAAGGGTATATGATTTTTGTATTTATTGTTGGTTTGTGTTCCTCTTCTTACACTGTTTATGCAAAAGAGAATGAGGAAACAATAAAGACCACTCTACTTTCAGCAAAGCAAATTGCAATTTCTATAGACATGGTGCCAGATGAGTTTGTCATAGCCGTTTCACCAGTTCGGCAAACTTTACAAATTATTCATACTTCTGCTCGATTAGTAGGTGCTCTTGTTTCTGAGGCACAGAATGAAAATTATCGTAAAGATTTACAAGCAGTAGTAGGCGAACTAAACGGATATCAACAATTTCGTGAAGCAATTCTGAATACATTGAAAAGTAAATTATCTGCTGAAATTGTCGAAGTTCCCCCATTAGGTTCTACTGCCAAATATGCAAATGACCGTGAAGCCCAACAAGACAGAATGAAACAACTGCACAATAAAGGGTTTGATGTATTGATAGACCTGAAAATTACCTGTGGCATTTATGGCCCTGAGGGTGAAATGTTCTTTCGTTGGGATGGAAAACTGTATGATTTGGCGAAAGAGAAAACCCTTTGGCAAGATAAGTCTGTTATTACCCCCTCGGTAGATTTTAGGGTAAACCAACCATTTAACACATATTTTAATCCATTTAAATCAAATATGTTCTCACCTCGATTGACTACTACAAAAGATGCTTTGACACGCTGGACAGATAATAATGGTGAAAACTTCAAGAAAGCACAGGGATACGGAATACAATTGTCTGTATCTCAACTTTTAGGGGCAATTCAATTGGATAAGTCGGAGGATTATTACTTTGCCTGTGGTATCTCAAAACTACTTACAAAAAAATGGAAACAGGCCGTTCCTTATTTTGAAAAGGCATGGAGCTTGAACAAAAACAATCCTACACTGGGGAATGCTTACCTGGTTGCTTTGTTCAAGACTAAAAAGATAGATGACGCAATAAAAGTTGGCGAGGAAGTAATTCAGAGTTTAAACGGAACATCTTATTCCACTACTTATTATAATCTCGCCTATATTTTTGCAAACAAGAAGAAGGAGTTCGACAAAGCAAAGGAATATTACCAAAAGAGTGTAGAATTGTCAGGAAAAGCGGACGAGAAATTAGAAAAAGAAATCAGTAAACTTCAAAAGAAACAATAATCCCTACTTTAATGTTTATACCTGTCAAGAACAAGCGAATAATAAAAATTGTTATTATTGCGGGAATGTTTATAGTCATTGCAGGTATAACCTTATTCAAAGTTATTGCAAATGGTTTATATTTATCCCCTGATTCTTATATCTACCTTGATACAGCACAGAATATACACGATGGGAGAGGTATTGTTCATTCGTTTGTTTTAACCAGTGAACTTGACGGTTGGAAAGGGGGTGACTCATATATACCAATGAGTTATTGGGCGCCGGGCTTTCCCTCATATATTGCACTTATTAAAAGCATAAGTAAATCTATATCTACAGAAATGGCAGGGGCATTGTGTATCTCTATCTCTTTTTTACTCACCCTTATTATTATAGTCGCTCAATTAACCCGCTTTTACAACCTTCAAGCAGGACTCTGGGGGCTTATCCTTATCCTAATTCTACATCCTGTCGTTTATACTTATTCCTGGGTATGGAGTGATGGCACTATTATTCCGCTTATTCTAATTTGCCTATGGCTTATTTTAGAAGGCAGAACACAGCATAGCAGAATTTGCTTTTTCCTGGCAGGGATAGCGGCAGGATTATCTTTTTCTATCCGCTATGTTTTTGGAATTCTACTCCCCTTTGGATGGGCTGTGTTGATAGTCTTCTACCTTTCACAAGGTAATAATGGGTCATGGGCAAAAAAATGTTATAAAAGTATGGTTAATTCTACCTCTTTCCTTATCGGTTGGGCATGTCTGGGTATCCCAATTGTGATACGCAATATAAGAGTTACAGGTTCGATACTGGGTCCTACTCGTCCTGCAAGCAATATATCGCTCTGGCAAAACATAAAATATGCGTTTACACCACTGTTCACAGAATTTTTTCCGCCGAATATCGTCCCTTCCGAAATCCAGGGTAGTTTGCTTGTTGCTATTATTTTGCTGTCTATACTGGCAGTCATATTGAGAAAAAACTATGGCGAAATAAAACAAGTGTTTCTAAATCGTTTTATTATTATATATCTGTGTTGGGCATGTGTTTATTTGATAACTATCCTTTCCTATGCTTCACTTTATCAAATAGACACATTAGGACATCGTTTGCTGTTACCCTTCATAGTTGCCATTATTGTTATTTCCGCTATCCTTTTTGCAAAACTATTTTTCTTCCCTTTCTGGGGTATGACTGCATTATCTATGCTTGCAATAATATGGTTTTTTTATATATATCCCATCAAAGGGGAACCTTTCTATACAACAACAAATTATGCGAAGGGGAACCCGCGTATAGAATGGGCTTGCACGAACACAGTGCCTACGGATTGGATTATTGGCGATTCTACCTTTGACCTTACCCTTGCATGCGGTTATCACCGAAGTTTATGCTTCGTTCCGGGTTCTTATCAAGATACCCCACCAGACAAAAACACATTTGACAAATTCTTTAAAAAAGTATCGTCAACAAATTCCCGCATATTTATCCTGATTCGCAAAGCCGTACCCGTAGAAAAAGGCTACTATGATACATGGATTCAATACTATGGAGAGCCTATAACAAATCTACTTTTTGAGGGTAAATATGAACAAATTACAGCAAAGAATGTTTTTTCTGGCAGGGGTTTTGTAGCAATGGAAATTGTAGTAGACAGGTAGAATTTCCCCTTTTTTGTTTAAAGTCAAAGATAAAAGTGTGTTAAATCGTCTATAAAAAGTATGCAGTGCTACTGCATAAATTTTATGAATTTTGTGCACTGCTCGTGCTTGAAATTAAAGGTTAAAGTGTGCTAAACTACATTCAAAAAGTATGCAGTGCTACTGCATAAATTTTAGGAATTTTGTGCACTACCATGAATAAGTTAATAATAAGACAAATAGTGATAGACCAAAAAGGGGAACTGGATAATCTCTACAAACGGAACAGAATGATAGAACGTTCCGCTCTGGATTATTATCGGAAACAAGTAGATGGCGATATCATAAAAGTTATCACAGGTATAAGAAGATGTGGAAAATCCGTATTTGCCTATCAACTATTTAGAGATAGGAATTTTGCATACCTGAATTTTGATGATGAAAGGCTTATATCTCTGGATGTAGAAGACCTCAATGCTATAATCGAGGTTTTTTATGAAATATATGGTGAGTTTAAAAATATCATATTTGATGAAATCCAAAACATACCGAGATGGGAATTATTTGTAAATAGACTTCATAGGCAGGGATTTAATGTTATTGTAACAGGTAGCAATGCAAAATTGCTGAGTAGCGATTTAGCCACACACCTTACGGGACGTCATGTCAGTCTGGAACTATTCCCTTTTTCATTTGAAGAATACCTGAAGTATCACGGGATAGAAAAAAAGAAATTGCTGTCTACAAAAGATATAGCCATGGTGAAGCAGAAATTTAATGAATACCTCGTAAATGGGGGTTTTCCTGAAACCCTTAAAGGGAATATAGAACCAAAGCCCTATTTAAGGACATTATATTCCTCGCTCATAACAAAAGATGTTGTGTTACGGCATCGAATAAAATTTGAGAAAACGATGGTAGACATAGCCAATTACTTAATCACAAATCATTCAGGTTATATCAGTTTCAACAAGATAAAGAATATTTTTAATCTCAAAAGCGTGCATACCGCTTTGAACTATATCCAGTTTTTAGAAGAGGCCTATCTCTTCTTCTATGTAAAAAAACTTACCAACAAATATAAAGAGAGTCTTCTTGCAAACAGAAAGTGCTACTGTATAGACCCGGGAATAATCCATGCGCTCAGTTATAAATCATCTGAGGACATAGGGAAGATATATGAGAATGTGGTTGCAATAGAGTTATTGAGAAGGAAGTATTACGAAAATATAGAATTCTACTACTGGCAAGATTATTACAAACATGAGGTAGACTTTGTTGTTAAAAAAGGCATAAAGATAAAACAACTTATTCAGGTCTGTTATAGCATGGAAAATCATGACACAAAAAAACGGGAAATAGATTCCTTGATACTCGCAAGCAAAGAGTTGAAGTGTAACGACCTTTTAATCATCACCGAATATACAGAAGGCGTGGAGGCAATAAGCAAGAAAAAGATAAAGTTCATTCCATTATGGAAATGGCTGCTTGGAATGGACCAATAGATTCAAAGAAGGCATAGAAGAAAATTATTATCAAAGCATTTCTTTAACTCATATAAGTCTGGCAAAATGGGATATCCAATGATTTAATTTATATACAGGCTATTATTGCACTTCTTTCCATTCAAGCATAATTGCATTAAGAGGTGGTATCTTTACAGTAAAATTGCCATCAGGTTCAGGTGCTATAGGAGTTGGATTGTTTGAATCATTTACTTGTGTATATACTTCTCCATTCGTTCTATACTTTTCGGGAAGGTGTAATATAACTTCCTGTGCTTCAGGCAGGTAATTCACTAAAAATTGTGCAGAATGGTCTTTATATTTCCAACGGCATGTTAGAATGGAACGAAAATGAATGGTATCGTTGCGTGGTGTAATAAATGGAACATCTTTATCTCCGCTATAATCAAATGGTTTCATCATTCTACCGAAGAATAGATAGTTATGTCCTTTATCTTTTCGCCAATTGTTGAGGTTGCGAACTAAAGTCAAGATTTGGTCTTGGTCGGGTCCTTTGTCCCACGGTGTAGAACTCCATTCCCACGCAATTTTTCCGTCTTTATGAAGATTAAGGCTTAATATATCGCCCTGAACAAAGGAAATTGCAACTCGCTGATGTAAATTATAAGGACACTTTTCTTCATCAATAAAATTGCTTGTTGCGTTCTGATTTCCCATAAAATTATTCAGGTATTCATGGAATACATAACCATAAGCAGGAACAGGTACGCCAATTGCAAGGCCAAGGGTTGAACGGCTGTCATTGAACAAAAGGTAAGGGATAAAAGGTTCAGCCGCGTTAGCCTCACAGCCAATTAGCATTTTGTAGCCGCTTTGATTTATAAGTTCCCAGATTCTACGATATAGGTCTTTCATACTTTCGGTCTGCCACAAGCCTGGTCCCGGAGCATGCCCGTGATGTCGAGCATAGCAGCGGTAGCAATTTCCACCTAAATTCTGGTCAAAGTATTGAAGGTAGTCAATCTGATGAGGAACGATTTTTGCGATTTCGTTAACTACCACCTCCTTCACCCATTCATTCGTGGGACACAGGTCATAGCCTATGCGTTGAGCATTCGGTCCAGCACAAGTACCATTCTCCGCAGGTTTGCCGTCAGGTGCATAGGTAACATATTGGACAACCCGTTTTTCATTGAATTCTTTAGTCATATCATAGTTCGGGTCAGTATTGCTCTTTATAGTATAGGCAACTCCACTGGCATAGAGACCTATGAGATTACCTGACTTATGTAGTTCTTCACAGAAACGAGAAAAATTTTGAAAGTCGCCGTAAGGTGGCCAAACATACGGAGGTGCCCAGGGTGCACTACCTTCCCAGTGCATTAAGAGTGCCATCACGGAAGTATTCAGGTCTTCTGCATATTTTTGCAATATAGGTAAAGCATTGGTATATGGATAGTATTCTGGGTTAGGGGTCATCTCAACACCTAAATCGCGTGTGCCACGCACAGGATACATAACTATTACAGGCGATTTGAAGAACCAATCTGGAATAACCTTATTCTCTTCTAACCGTGGTGGTTTAAACATAGCCGAATGTTCCCACCAATTACGATAAATCTCTGCTGCATCATGCCAATCCCCCTGGAAAGTGCCTAACACCATAGGATATGGTAAAGTATATTCAGTTTCACATACAGGTCCCGGAAAGAGTCGAAAATCGAGGTAAATACCACCTAACGGATGTTTGTGGAACTCAACACCTTTGGGTGTGCCTTGGGGGTCGTGTGCAGCGAAATATAAACCTGCCCGCGGGGTATAATATGCCATAAATTGCATTTGTGCCGGTCCAGGATAAACGCCGTTCCAACCCATAGTAGGGTGTTCTATTGGCTGCCAGCGTAGCCAACTCTTTTCACGCAGGTTAGAATCCTCAACTACGACACCTTCATCACCAGGCCAGAAAATACGACTGTCCCCACCTGAATTTGGCAAATCGTCCGGAACCACTACCATTGGAAAATCAATATTCTCCAACCATAATCCCGTTCCATTCTTAACCTTTAGTGTCCAATAAGTAAGGGGAGAATCCAGGGGACAGTGTATATTAACCGTAACATCCAGAGGTTTCTTATCTATCTGCAAAAATTCCACCACAACCTCTATTGCCTGATTTTTTTCGCCATCATTACGGGAAAACCGTACAGTTGAAGATTGCAAAGAACTGAAATCTGTTGCAACACCCATATCATCACGCAAACGCAGTTTAAACAATTCACGCGGCTGGTCTACCGAAAATATAAATTCCTGCCCATTACTTTGAAACGACTTTATTTCTCCACTTGCCTCATCAAGTAGTAGAGTATAGTGTTCCGTTTTAATCTCATGTATCGTATCTGGATATGCTCCTTTTGTAAAAAATGTAAGCATAAAAAACAAGAGAGTAAAAGCATATACATATATAGTTTTCCCATGCACATACTCTTCAAATAGATGTCTTACCTGTAGACGATTCATTGCACTTTCTCCCTGTTGTATGACATTAATGACAACTCTATTCAAAAACTATCACGCCTATTATACAACATAGCCAAACCCCATAAAACAGTTATATAAATTCCTCACTTCCACAAAATTATTTGGGGGTCCTTTAGATAGGAAATTACCCTTTAGACAGGTTTTAAAAGTTACTGCCAGTGTCCTTACCGACAGAAACACAAAAGCGAAACACTCGCAATATTTTAAAGGGAATATTTTCTAATACACTCAATTATTACACTCATTGACAAGTTTTGGAACTGCCTAAAAAATTTTTTTCCTACAATAACATTGCCTAATATCTTTAATGGGCAAGAGTGATATAATTTAATAATATGCTAATCACAAACAGATATAAAATGATGAATAGTCCTGTATTACATTACTCTCTCTTGTTAATCTTCTTTATTCTGTTTAGTAATGATATTTTTTGCGACCTGATAAATGATAGTGATGTAGATACAAGAGCAAACACCACATCGTTAGAAACAGATATACACTCTACCTTTATTGAACAAGCGGTTAAAAGGATACAGCAACTAAACCAGTCTATTGTTCTTGAATCTTATCCTTTTAACTCGGAATCACCTTCCCTGAATTTTGATTCTTTTTTGCAAGGCAAAGATGGAAATTTTCAAAGTGTCATATCCAGGACATCTGAGCCGTTTTTAAAAGAACAACTTATCACCACGGGAAACTCAAATCTTATTCTCAAATTTGAAGAGGTATTTACTTTACCATCCAAAGAGGCGAGATTATCATTATGCAAAAAAGTTTCTGCTCAGGACTCTCAACAGTTTGCAGAAAAAATGATTGAATATCTTGCAGAAGGGACACCGGACCAGGCATTAATACTCGATCAACTTCTTCCAGAATTAAAGGAAGAATTGGAAGAAGTGTTGATAACTTTTTTACAGGAGAAGAATCAAAAAATTACAAAAAGAAGGGCAATTGTTTATGCTTTAGGGAGGATTAAGTCTGAAAAATCTGTTCCTCTCCTGTGGAACGAGATACAAACAACTGACTCGGAAGAGATGTTATATACTTATGTTCAAGCCCTTGCCTATATGCCTCATTCCATAACTATAGAGCAATGGGTTCAACTGTTACAGAATCCCTCTATTCCTGTGTCGCTGGCTTCTGCTCATGCAATTACTGAATATGGGGGTAGTTCAGCAGAGGAACAGATTCGGCGTGCCCTTTTGGGTGAGATTCCCGTTCCCCCGAAAGTGCTTGAATATCTATTAAACAAAATAAGTAATTATCCATTTGATATTTTTGTGCCTTTTTCTATTGAAGTTATGAATGCCAACTCATATTTGGCACAAAGGATTGCTACTCTATTGAAGCAAAAAACGGGTAAGGATTTTGGTCCCTATCCAGAATTGTGGGCAAATTGGTGGAAGGAACGCTCCGATGAGGCTGCCCGTGCAGCAATCCCAGAAAATATACCCTCACCTCAAAATAACCCTTTGATGGACCCCGATGTAAAGGTACATCAACCTAAAACCCGGAAGCATTGAATCCTTATCTTATCAAAAAAATTAGATGCGTCTTTCCTCTTTGCCTAACATTTGAACGACTTGTAAGGCACTTCCAAGCGAATCCTCAATCGTGCCCTCACCCCAATAATCACCACAATAGTAAGTTCTATTCATTCCGCTAATTTCTGTAAACCTCTTCTGAACACTTAACTTTTTCCAGGTAGGTTTGGAGGCTTTTCTGCGGAATACAAACATTGTTTTTTCTTTGGGGACATTGTTCTCATACGGAGCAAAGGTAAGAAATATCTTTGTTTTTATAGGCAATTGTTGCAAATGATTTAAATCCCAGGTTACAACGGGCGGAATTTTTGCTGGTGATTCACTTGCCTGGATATACCATGAAGACGCTTCCTTAATTGGCACCTGAACAAATCGTTCGTCATTGTGGACAACAATATTAAATTCATCATATCCAAAGGAAGATAAAATTTGCTCTTCTGATGGTGTCGGTTTGGTTAATATCTTTAGAGCATCATCCGCAGGGATAGCAATAATCACAGCATCAAAGGTTTCCTTTTCTCCCGTTTGTGTTGTTATCTCCACATAATCAGGGTGCCGATATATTTTCTTTATCTCTGTCTGAAAACGGATGGGATTAATCAAACCCGAAACAATCTGGCTTACGATTCGGAATGCACCCCCTCGAATCGTTCTCCATTGGGTATGTTCATTATCTTCTAACAAACCTATCTTATTCAAAAACGAAAAGAAATAATACGCGGGCATTTCCTTCAAATCGCTTTTCAAACCCGTCCAGAAGGACTGAACTAATGGCAAGATGAATTGAGTCTGAATTTCTGAAGAAATTTTTTCTTCCGCGAGATATTCAGATAAAGACATCTTTGTGTCTTTTTTCTCTAAAAAAGTTTTCCATTGCTTTCTAAAACCACGCCAGACATTAGAAACCTTATAATTAATGGGTTTCAAATATGCCGTTGTAGAAGAGATGAACTGTGTTTTATCGCCAAGTTGCCAACATGATTTTCTATGCGGACAATTGAACACAATTTGTTTTGGAACTTCTTGGTCACGAATATGTAGTTGGTCTAACAGATTCACAAGATTTGGATAATATGCCCTGTTATAAATGGTAAAACCTATATCTATAAAACATTCCTTATTGTCCTCTTTATATTTTATAGAGAAGATACCCCCACCGGGACGATTGCTCTTTTCATACACATAAACTTTATGCTTTGAACAAAGCATATAGGCAGAGACCAAACCTGCAATTCCTGCTCCAACCACTGCTATTTTCATGTTTTACCTTTCTTTTGTCTCTCCCATAATTTCTTGTAATGCTTTTAAGCCCAAATCATGCAAAAAACCATTGGAGGCAAATATACCTATCGAATCTTTAAAAAACGGCTCTGGCTTATATTGAAACGCTTTACCATAAACATCCGTTACTTTTCCGCCTGCTTCCTGAAGCACTACGACCCCACCCGCATGGTCCCATATCTTTTCCCGATAATCTGGATTATCCACAGGTGGAAATCGCAGGATAAGGTCACCTTCTCCACATGCTAATAAACCATATTTGACCTGACTATCCACAGGAACTATTCGATTAATCCCTAACTTACTTAAAAACTGTTCTGTCTTTTCTATATCAGTATGTTTTGATTCAAAAGAACGCAAAAGTCGTGCTTCTGCAAATTTTTTACATTCCGATACATGAATCGGAATAAGTTGAGAAGGAGTATTAAACGATTTCATCCAGGAGCCCTGTCCCTTTTGAGCAAAAAAGGAAATTCCGGGAATGTTTTTGTTCGAAAAGTGTGGGAGACAAAGTCGTGGACATGCCAGAATACCTAAATCAACCTCGCTATTATTAACATGCCCCAGAGATATTGCATATTGGCCTCCACGCAAAAATCCTTTCGTGCCATCTAATGGGTCTAAAACCCAAAAAGAATTTGCTCCTGCTGTGGAAGAATTAAAATCAAGATACTCTACAATTTGATTTTTACTCAATAATCCTAAAAATGTCTGTAAGGATTCTGCTAGTTCATCAATAAAATCATTTTCATTGGAGTCCATTAAGGATTTAGACGACTCTTCTGCAATAAGGGGTTCGTCCTTAAAATTTTCACTCAACCAGCGATTAATAATAATTTGAGCACCATAATCTGCAAGTGTTACGGGTGAATAATCCTGTTTCGTCTGGACATGCCCACTTTTAAGCGATGCAATTTTTTCTGTAAAATCCGCAACCTGCGACATTAACTTCAATAATGCTTTTTCTAAACTATCCAATTGTAAAATGTCCTGTTAAATTCGGCTCCATGCTGATACTAATATTTCGTAAGCGTGTCTTATTTCTTCTTCTGTAATAATAAGCGGTGGACTAACCCGTAGCACCTTCTTTGCTAGCGCTCCCATTATGTTTACCCCTTCATCCCCTGTTCCATAGTAGGCTTCCAGAATACACCGGTTGGCTATCTCACTATTTGTGCAATCCATTCCATATACCATTCCCTCTCCTCGCACTTCGAGAATGAACGGAAATCGCTCCTTTAATTTTTGCAATACCTCGCTCAAAATCCCTTCTACCTTTTTTACATGTTCAACAATCCTGTCTTCTTCAAAAACATCCATTGTTGCACAAACAGCGCAGCATGCTGAGGTGCTACCACTAAATGTATCGGAGGCTTCACTATAATCTAATGATTCAATCAAATCTTCCCTACCTACCACAGCGGAAGCAGGCTCACCGTTTGCCATTCCTTTGCCCAATACCACCAAATCAGGTTCTACATCGTAAGTCTGGAAGGCATACATATTCCCTGTTCGTCCAAAACATGCCTGAACCTCATCAAAAATAAACGGGATGTCATGCTCATTACACCATTGCTGTAATAATTGATGATACCATTTTGGAGGATGATATGAACCCCTTGACCCTAAATACGGCTCAGTAATAAGTAAGGCAATCTTTCCCGGATAGGATTCCCATAGTTGTTGTAATTCCCGCTCATAATAATCCTTTCCATAGCCTTCGCCCATAGGAAACGAAATAAAACGAACATTTGGATTTGAACTTTTATCTCCGCTCACATCCGCTGCCAACCCCTTTTTCCCGTGAAAACCATATCGCGTAGCCACTATAATATTTCTGTCCCGATAGCGAGCCAATACTGTCCACATCGCCTTCTGAACCCCTTCCGAACCACTTGCCGCCCAGAGTATCTTTTGTGCTTTAGAATAGCCAAAACTCTCTATCAGCCGACGCGAGGCTTCTATCTGCACCGGGGAAGTCATATTATACGCATTTCTTGGCAATTGTCCATAGTAGTCCTTGAACTTTGATTCAAACTTGGGGTGAGCATATCCAAGATTGCAAACCAATACGCCTGAGGTAAAGTCTACCAATCTACGACCATCTACCGTCCAGAGATATACCCCTTGTGCTTTTTCAACTACAACTTGTGTGGGCGTATAAGTGCTCTGCGAACGAGCAATATATTTCGCATAAAGCGACCTGTAATAGTTCCCTTTATCTTCATTGGGGTGGGAAATAGCCATGGCAAAAAACTCCTTTTGCTTATTTTCAACGGCAAAATCTGTTGGATAATAGAGAGAGGAAAATACAAATTTCTATTATATTTCATACAATCCATCTTTTGCAAACATTATACAACTACCACTTTCTATTTCTATTTCGTCACCCAATTAAGGAATTCAGGAAAAACTCCTTTTTAAATTTAAAAAATAATTGTTACAGTTTTCTTTCAAATCGCTACTACACAACTGCACATACAACACAAAAATTACTTTTTGAAAAATTCAATAACGAGACAAATGACTGAAACTCAATTCCAGGAAATCCGTCCCAATGCCTTCAACAATTCCTTCAATTTTTCGCTAACCATCCTTTTTTCCAGAAGCATTTCACCCTTTAAATCACTTTCTATAAATTGTTCAGCAGTCATCTTCCCTTCTCTAACCTGTTTAATCAAAGGAACATAAGTTTCTACTATCTCCACCACCAGACCCAAAGAATGAACAAACTGAGCGTAAGAAATCGTGTTCTCATCAATAGGAAGGTCTATGGAAAAATGCACTTCCCCCTGGAACGGCTCATACGCAAACTTGCCCACAATAATGCGGTAATTTATCCATTCCAGAGTCAAAAGCAAATTAAGTAATATCTTTTCAGAAACCTCATTTTGAGGTGCCTGAACCAGACTTTGAGTGCGAAAAGATATACATTTCCTTTCAATCATCGGGTCAATACTTACCATATAAACAGGACCCTGTTCTGAAGCCCGCCAACCTGTATAAATAATCCCTTCCTTTTCTGATGGCTCATGCACTGCATCATAATTCTTCCAGCCGAACCGTTCCAGATAATCCATAATCAATTGTAATGTAACTCTTGTCAACTTCTTTTACCTTATTTTCCTAATTACTTGCTTTCATTTTGTCCTGAACATTTTTCACACCTTCTCATTCCAGCACCAACACTATCTATTATACCCATTAATCCCCCTTAATCCCAAAACAAAGCCAGAAAGAGATTCTTTTATATCTGTTGCTATTCACAAAATTACGGTTCAGAAAAAGTTTTAATACATAGGACTATATCTTCTAGTAAACTCTTATCAATAGAACCATAAGTTTGAATTTGTATAACTTGTGTGTTCTTGTTAGATAAAGGGTGTAGGTTTGTTTTTTTCTATTAGAAACTAAATTAAACAATGGTAGTCTATAATATGTTAAAATATTCTCTATACTTTTTCACCCCATAAGATAAAAATGTTGGAATTTGTGGTGGTGGTGATATTGTTTATATTTCAAATAGAGAACACTTATAATTGTGGAGGTTTGTTTTATGTCGAGATTAAAGAAGATTTTATTAGCAATTCTTATTGTCGTAGTCCTTTTGGTAGGTTCATTTTTATTGTTTATTGGTCCCTGGCCTGTTTATCGGGATACAGATTTTAAGTCGGCAAAGTATTATCAAAAAACAATAAATGAAATACAGAAGGCAAAGGAAAAGGTTCATCTTTCTGAGTCTCCGGGACCGTTAAAAGCGGGTTGGTCTGCGGTAATCCTTACCCCGCCGATAGGCACTCCGCTCGGGGGTTATTCTGCCCGTAATGGTAAGCCTTCCACAGGTGTTCATGATGAACTTTATGCAAAGGCAATTGCACTGAACGATGGACAGGATACGGTAGTAGTGGTTGGGACGGACATGCTACTTGTTCCCCCCAATGTGGCAGATAAAGTTCGCCAACAGGTTCGCGAAAAAATACAACTTACACCGGAACAACTTTATTTTTCTGCAAGCCATACACATTGTGGACCGGGTGCCTGGGCTCCTGGTATAGCGGGCAAGGTCACAGGGGGTAAATATAATCCTGCAATAGTGGACCATCTTGCAAATAGTATTGCATCAGCAATTATTGAGGCTTATAACAAAATGGAACCTGCAAAGATGGCTTCAGGCAAGGTGGATGCAACTAATTATATCCGTAACCGAACCCGCAATGAACCCATAGATACAGATTTGAATTTTATGATAGTTGAGCAGAACAGTGGAAATAGATGTTTTGTTGTTCGTTTTTCTGCACATCCTACCAATTATGATGATGATATGATGCAATTTAGTGCAGAATTTCCAGGCGCATTACAGCAATTTTTGGAGCATGAAACCAAAACGACAGCCATTTATTTAGGTGGGTCTCTTGGTTCCAGTAGTCCGAAGACTCCTGAGGCTGCTGATGTAGAATCTCGAATTTTAGCCTTAGGTAGTGAATTAGGACAGTTGGTACTAATGAATGCTCAAAATGTAACTTTTAAGGACCATGTAGAGATAGCCTCTTACGCCTTTCTTATCCACATGCCGCCCTTCCAGGTGCGACCTTTAAGCACGAAATGGAGGCTCTCACCATTTGCAGGTAAAATAATGGGTGTTCCACCTTATGGCTGGTTCCAGGCATGTCGGGTAGATAATATATTTATGGTTGGTTTACCTTTCGATTTTAGTGGTGAAATTAGTCGTAAATGGAAATATTCTATATCTACAACGGGCATTGAATTATGGACAACAAGTTTTTCGGGTGCTTACTGTGGATATTTGTCGCCTGACCGCTATTATTGGCAGGAACCATTAGGTTATGAGACGGGGCTTATGGGTTGGTTTGGACCTTCCTGTGAAGCATTTATGACAGATTTGTTCAATCAGAGTCTACCAATATTTTTCCCAAACATTAAACCGTTATAAGTCGAAACAGACTTCTATTATTTTTTATGAATCAAGATTGGGATACAGAAGAGGGAAAGGCTATTTTGGAAAATCCAGAAAACCCGTCAGAAAACTCTTTACCTGATTTATCGGACTCTGAGCCGAAACCAGATAATGAGAATCTTCTCGGCACAGAAGGCACGGAGCCAGAGAAATTAGACTCTGAGTTAAAACCGGGTAATGAGAATACCGAAATGCAGCCTCCTCCTCCGTCAATCATTCCAGCAGAGAATGTTTATTGGAGGGTTGATTCGCTTTTTCGGTGGATATTTTTGGGGATTCTTTGCCTTTTCTTAATAGGGCACTGGGAAAGCAAATATTTTGAAAAAAAGCCCTGGTCTCGAGGAATCGTTGTCTGGAATGATAAACTTATTAAGGAAATAATTGATGCCATTCCTGAGGAGACCGATTTTAAGAAACTTCTCGTCATTCCCGATGTTCAACCCTCTACGAATAAAGAGGATACCTTTGTTCAGTTGCTAAAGCAAATTGAAGTCGGTGATAAAAAAGATATTCCCGCACTTTCTTATCCTGCGTTTTTGTGGATGGAATCAATGGATGATTTTTTACCCATGTTAATCTCGGGCAGACTACCTGAATCCGGGAAACCAGAAGCATTAGCAGGAGACCTCACTCCAACAGAACCATTCAAAATAGGAGACACTGTTTATAGTATAGTGGGGATACTATCACGCGATTATGCTCCTTTTTTAGGGGCTTATGTTGTCCCCTTCGAAAATTTGCCCAATATACCTGAGGATGTTATGCCCGGGTTTGCCTTTCCAGACAGTACCTCTTTATTTTCAAAATTACAGGCAAATGGAAAGAAATATGAAAAGATAGACCTTACAGAAGGCATTTCAGGCCTGCAGGGCAGAACTACAGACCTTTTCTCTTTTGGAACTGCAATAAGTTTATTAATTATTTGTCTTTCCTTAAAAGAACTTTTATTCTTGTTCTATCGTCGGATGGCAGCCCCCCCAACACCTTTACTGGGACCTTTATTTACCGAAATTTCTCAGAGAAAAAATTTGTTCCGATTTGTAAATACTTTTTTTTATGCAGTTTTTTTCGTTAATCTCTTTATTGCTTTGTATGAGCCTGAAACTCACCGTTTGATGATATATTACATCACCCATGTTTTCTCTGAGGGAGATTTAAAATATATAGGAGAAGCCTACGAACAGGGGAATATTATGCTTGCGGCTATAACGACTTTTCATAATAATTTTTGGGTACAGACTTTTCTTTTAACAATCCTGATTTCTATCCCCCCTTTTATGTTGGGCTTATTTAAAAACCTAATTAGTTTCTCCTTTGCTGGCTACGCTATGTCTCCAATATGGTCTGGCTCTGCCATTCAATTAACATTCCACTCTATAACCATAGTTCTGGAATTGGAGGCTTATATCCTTGCTGTGTTTGCAGTTGTTCTCTGGACTTATTATTTCTGGAATGCCGTTTTTACCCGTAAACAGTTGAAAAACAAAATCTCAAAAGGATTCCGCGCTCTAATTGCTTCCACTCTTGCCTCTGGCTGTATCCTGGCAATTGCAGGTTTATATGAAGCGATAACTATCATCCTGTTTTCTTCACTATAAATCAGACCAAGATAAGGCTTTACTCTAATCAAAGTTCCATTCTTTTGCTAACCTCTGCCATACGGAATCGTTTTTCAGGTAGGGTGCAACTTCAGTAAAAATTGCTTTTGCTTTTTCCGTTTCTTTCCATCGGAGATACTGTTCAATCTGCGTTTTGGATATAGTTCTCAAATAGTATTGTGCTTGTATGTTGTTGTTATCAATATCCAATGAATGGATAAAACTTCTTCGCACATCCTCACCAATTAAAAGTCCATCATAATACAAAATAAGTCCATCAATATCTTTTTGGTGGGAAAATTGCCGGCGAATAATGGATTGCTTTATTTCTTCTGGACAATTTTGGGTTATCACATTTTCGTCAATAATAGTAAAACACCGCTTCATTTCTTGAAGGCTTATAGGAACGCTTTTCCGATTGTAGACATATTGAGGTGCTTCAAACTCGACCCACGGGAAAGTGTCAGAAATATTTTTCCCCTGAATAGAAAATTGTTTTAAGCCCTCGCGGTTCATTACAAAACATGACAGTATCTCACTCACATCCTTAAATCCTGATTGAATCATTGCCTTTTTCAAGATAGAATTTTGTTCTAATTTTTCTGTTAGTCCTACAGGGTCTAATAGCAAAGGCGTATTTGAACCCACAAGAAATAAATCTGCGTTGACAAATAAACCTATACTATATGGGAACACTTGCAAAAAGGTTTTTACGGCGGATTGGACAATGGTTTCATGCGAACTGTGAAATGGCACCCATTGTGAAATCATACCCCCTTGTGCTAAATGCTGCAAACAGAATTGATAAAATTCTTTTGTATAAAACATAGAAACCCCGGTCAACGCTAAGGGCATAGGTTCGGTTGTGATAAAGTCATACTTTTTATCAGAGCGAATTAAAAAGTTCCTCGCATCGTCTATATGAACATGAACCTTTTCCATTTCCAACACATTAAAATTTTTGTCTGCAAAGAGAAGGCTTGCATCTAAAACTTCCGGAGAAATTTCGACTGCGTCAACATTTTCAAAATCTCCAATACCCAGTGTGCCGCAAGTAATCCCTGACCCAAAACACATGAACAAAACATCCTGCGGTTTGCGATTAAACATCCAGGGAATAACCCCTTGAAATCGGTTCATTCGGACCCCACGCTCAACGGCTGTGGTCGCCTGAACACGATTAATCCACAACACCCGTTCATCATCCGCACTTATTTTCTCAGGTATACTGACAGCCACTGTGCTCTCCACCCCTTCTGCAAAAAATACTATATTGTGCTTTTCTGGTAAATAATAATGATTTATTTTTTCTGTTGTCCCTATTCTAAAAAACAATGCTGTTAATAAAAGGCAGAAAAGACTAATAAATTTCCAACAATACCCCTTATCCACGATACTAAAAAAGAAACCAGCAATAATCAAGAGCACACCTGAAACCAAAATCCCCTTTTCACAACCTATAGCAGGTATTAAAACAAATCCTCCTAGAACAGAACCGATAATACTGCCCACTGTGTTCAATCCGTAAGCCAAGCCAATAGAGGAATATACATATTTCCGTTTTAGTTTGCCCAGCAAAGTCAAAGCATACGGAAAAGTAAAACCAAATCCCAACATGGGAAGTATCAAAGTTAAAAATGAGAGTAAAAATTTTCCAAAAATGCCATAGTAAAAATTTGTTGTTGTTTCTAAATTAAAGACTTTCATCCACTCCGGCAATTTTGAGATAAAAAATAAAGTGAGAAGAATCCCTACTCCCGTGATACTGTATCCCACACCTAATATTCCTAATCTGAATGAAAGTTTTCGGAATAAAAAAGACATAAGCAAAGCACCTACTGCAATTCCGGCAAGGACCGAGGTCAATACAGCTGTGTAGGCATAATTCGTTCCTAAAAAAATCATGATTAATAGACGCGTCCATAGCACTTCTAAAGCAAGGCAAACCAGCCCGGATATGAACACTCCTAAAAAAATGGCATAATGAGAAACGGCTAGATCTCTTCCATTCCCTTTCTCCTCCTTATTTTGCAAGTGTTCCCTTTTTAGATTGGGAATTATTTTGCCAAAATTAGCAGCAGCCAACGCTCCGATACCCACAACAATATTCAGTCCCACAGCAGTAAAAGCAGTAATAGAATATCCTGTCCGTGGTATTAAAAAGAAACCTGCAAATAAAGTGCCTGAGGTCGCACCCAGAGTATTCATTAAATAAAGTATAGAAATATGTCTATCTGTCGTAGCCACATCTGATTGTTCATATTTTGAGAGTAAGGGAAAAGTCATACCCATTCCTAATGCAGGCAAAGTAAACCAGAAGAGGGCAACCGCTATACGCAGTAGAAAATAGGAAAAAACATTATCAGGCATAAGTCGGATGAAGGTAATAACAAGCCCCCATTTATTGCTTATGAGTTCTATCACCACCAGAGCCCATATTCCAATAAGTATTTCAATCACACCATATAAACGCATAGGATTGGAAGTTCGTTCTGCAAGTCGTCCTCCCCAAAAACTACCCAGACCCATTCCCAAAAAGAAAATGCCCAGAACAGTGCCTACGGCATAAGCCGTAGTCCCCAGTAGAAGCATACACTGACGCGTCCATACAATCTGGTAAACTAAAGCACTACATCCTGAGAAAAGAAACAACAGATATAAACATACTCGAAAAGCGTATGCAGAGTGCCGGATAGGGTTCATCTGCTTCCTTTAATATTTATGATGAAACTTTGGAAAAATTCGCTTCCAGGTCTTCTATAAGTTCTTCAGGTGTATCTACGCATTTATATAACTGCAAATGTTCTTCACCTATAAATTCATGCTTATACATTATATCCATCATATTACTTACAAAACCAAAAAAATTGTCTAAATTTAGAAGGTAAATAGGCTTTTTGTGATACTTCAACTGTTTCGACGCAAGAACATTAAAGAACTCATCTAATGTTCCAATTCCGCCAGGTAGCACAATAAAGGCATCGGAAAGGTTTTCCATCGTTTCCTTGCGTTCATGAAGGTCTCTGGTAATTATCAATTCTGTGCAATGGCTAAAAACAAGTTCGGGACGGTTCAAATGATGGGGCACTACACCAATAAGGACTCCACCCTGTTCATAAACCTTCTGCGAAAGGACACCCATTAATCCTACCTTTCCTGCTCCATATATAATTTCATATTTACCCTCTGCCAACAAATTCGCCAACCGTTCCACAGCATTTTGGAAATATGGAATGGCTAAGTCACTCGAACCTGCGAAAACACCTATCTTTTTCATAAACCGCTATCTTTCTATTCCAGCCGTATTTGTTAGATTACATAAAGTCTACACATTATAGCAGACTCTTATTTTGCTTTTTATATAACAAAAAAAATAGGGAAAATATTTTCTCAATATCTTCCCTATCAGCATCTACTTATTATATTTGGGTTTTAGAAATATATTCTGCATCCGGCGTAGACATAGTCTGCTTCGTTGTCATCCGTGCCGCCGGTATACATCAATCCGTTCCAGCGGGTAAATTGTCCTTCTGTCAATCCATCACCCGGGAACAAGTGAGACCAGCCTGTTTCCAATACCAAATCTTCTGAATATTGATACTCAAGGAACAAAGTAACTTCTGTGCCCAGGTAGGAATCGTTCTCCGTAGTCCACCACGGGAACAAAGGCGACACCACAGGTCTTGAAAATTCATCTACCGCTTCATAATAGGTTACAAAGAAGATACCACGCAGTTTATCGGTGATACTGCTATTCATTCCTATCCTTGCCCACCACGCATTGGACAAATCATTATTCAAATCCATAAATCCACTTGCAATCTCGTTTGAGAATAAGCGATTAAAACTGATACTTGCCTCAGGTTCATAGAGAGGATTTATGAAATCCCAGAAGGAGATATCACGATTATCTTCACCACCGAAATAGCGGAAACCAGCAAATAGTCTTGGCTGGCGCCAGAAATCAAAGGTATAGCCGACATCCAATTTTGCAGCCCAGGTATCGAAGTCTGTATCATTATCACCCCATAATCCTGAACGGAATACTTTACCTAAACTATCTGCTTCACCAAACTGATATGCCACTTCTGCATCAAAATCAAATGACTCATATTTGCCTGCTGAACGAATTCCAACTGTATGGAGCATAGTTTTATCATAATCACCTCTACCCCATATAGCAGGAAAATCATTTGGAATAGGACGGTCATCTTCTAACAACATCCAGTATACATCAAAGGTAACATTTTCTACTGCATTACACGAAGCATAAACACCGTAAAAATTAATATCATCCTCTGCAAAATCGGACATGGATTCAAACAATTTTGAAGCCCATGCATCTATCGTAAACACATCTGCCTTGTAAGTCAGGCGAAGAGCATCAAACGAGACGCCTGTCCAGAAGAAGGCAAAATCACGCGGTCCTACCAGGAACTGACTTCCAAAAGACAATTCCTGTCTACCTACACGTAACTGTAAAGGTGTGCCCCACATCTCATCTGCTTCGATATATGCCTGGAACACTTCAACATCATCAATAGAATTTTGACGAGAATCTACACCCGTCAAATAATTTGCCGAGCGGAAATCCTCACCCCAGACATCATAAGAATCCAACTCAATGAATGTGCTTACCTGGTCGGTAAAGTCTGCCTTGATATGTAGCCTTGTCCTCTGTTCCACGAAGGACAAATCTCTACCCGCACTATCCCAGTCAAAAATACTGCTGATACCCGGACCCAAAAGGTTACCTGTAGGTCGCCTCATCACAGAGAAGGCTGACCAACGGGTTTCCGGACCCGGTGAAGGTCCGACAAAAGAATTAAAGGTATTGCCAATATAATTCCCGCGTATGCGGATAGAACCACCTACTTCTACATTCTGCAATTCTGCAAAAACATCCGATACCAGCAGAAGCATTGCGAATGCAAACAAAAACCCTGACAAAATAATTGTTCTTCTCATTTTTGTAGTACCCTTTCTATTTGTTAAATTTTATACTTATGAATTTAGTCAGATGACAATTTATTCTACAATAAGACTTTTCCCCAAAAGCAAACTTCCTATATACCCCATATAAGAAGCATAAAATATGTCTACTCCAACCAACAATAATTCTGTAAAGAAAACAGAAATCAAATCAAGGAACAATTAACGAAGGAACCAATATCCAATGAACTACACAAACACCCGGTTCTTGAAATTCTAAGCATACAACACCACCTTTCTGAAACGCTATTATTTCCTGATTCTCATCTTCACATAGCAATAAGCCCACCAGCCGTGACAGATGAGGCAAATGTCCTACAAGCATAAGTCGTTGTTCTAATGCCTTCCGAATCAATTTTGCTACCTTTTTCACAGGTTCATCTGGTTCTAATTCCTTATTCTCATACATTGAACTTGCTTCAATATTTAGACATGAAGATAGTATTTCTGCTGTTTCACGAGCACGCAGTTTGGGGCTATGCCAGATAGCATCTACTTTGCAATTATGTTTTTGCAGAAACCTGCCCATTTCTTGAACGGTTTCTCTACCCTTTTCTGTAAGCGGTCGTGACGGATTTGTTTCTTTATCAACCGCTTCCCCATGTTGAACAAGATATATATATTTGCTATTCATTTTCACTTACCTTTCCTATATATTTTCTATTGCCATAGAATAATCCGAATTCTAATTCTTCTCGACATTACATCATATTATCATTTTACAATCGTAAGTGAATGTCAGCGAGGCCCTGTATTTTTAGAGCGGTTTACACTATTCAGAGGTAATGCAAGCAAATGAAAAACCTTTTCTACCAGTGTTTCTAATGGAAACGGCTTTTTTAAGAAATCGTCGAATCCATATTCTCTTAACTTTCCAATTTCTTCCTCTTCTAATAGCCCTGAAATTCCAATAACACGAGCATACTTCGTTTCCTCCCGATTTTTTAATCGTTCGCATACTTTGCGACCATCAACATCAGATAAATGGATATCCATAATTACCAGATTGGGATTATATTCCACAATCAAAGCACCCGCATCAAACCCTGTAGAGGCTGTTAAGATAATAAATTCTTTGTCTTTGTCTACTTCCCGGGTAATAGCATCCGGAATAATATCCAGATAGAAGGGGTCATCATCTACAATCAATATTTTTGTTTCGTTCGATTCTAATCGGTCTAATGGAATACCATGTGCCGTCATAAATTTACGCAGACTCTCATACGGAATGCGACGGTCCCCACCGGGGCCTAAACGATACCCCTCTATTTGCCCCATATCAAACCACCGCGAGACTGTGTCCGAAGATACCCCACAAATGGCGGCTACTTCACCCGTAGTAAAAACTTGCCCTCTCATAACCCGAGAACTCCACTCTTATATTTTGTTCATCTCACTTCATAGAACACACTCTAAACAATACATTTTATCTGATTTAATTATAACTCAATTTTGTCAATAAAAATAATTGTTTGAAGCATTTGAAAAATATAATAAGAGAATTAAATATTTTAACTTATAGATTCGGAGACATATATATTATATAGCCTATACAGCGTCCCATTTGCATAAAAGTTTTTCGTCTATAATAAGAGGGGAAACTGAAAATTATTTTTTAACCCTCTTTTATTTGATACAATAAATTTGAGAACATACAAAAATATTTATGAAATCCAAAATGACACACAAAGAACTTCTTAACATAAAAATACCTTTTCAGGAAAAACCTACACACTCTCGAAAACAGGGGACAGTTCTTATCATTGGTCCAGATTCATATTATCTTCAAGCAGTTGTAAAATTCATAGAAGGCTGGGGTCATTCGATTTTTACTTGCACCACTTCTGAGGAAATATTATCATACTCCCATAGAACGGTATATGATGTCCTCCTGCTTGACCTCTCTATAGAATATAAAGGTAACATCAATTTAGTTTCATTTCTTAAACAAAAGTTTCCATCCTCAAAATTGATACTTCTCTATGAGATGGAACAAATTGATAAAGCCCTCGAAGGGATTCGTCTGGGAGCCTATTTTTATGTGCCCAAAAAGTCTGACCCGAGCGATGTTGCTTCTCTGGTTCATAAAGCCATATTGGAACGGCACCGTGAACTAGTTCAAGAATCCGGTTTTGAACAGACCCTGTTTGAAGAATTGTCAGGCAATAATCCGCAAATGCGGAAAGTGGTGGAGATTATTCGAAAAGTGGCACCCACAGATAGCACTGTTTTAATTATGGGTGAAAGTGGCGTTGGGAAAGAGGTCGTGGCACAGATTTTACATCGCCTCAGTCCGAGACAGGACAAACCTTTTATTGCAATTAATTGTTCTGCTTTGCCAGAGAGTCTGCTTGAAAGTGAACTTTTTGGGCATGTACAGGGTGCTTTCACAGGTGCAGAAAGGGATAAGCGTGGGTTGTTTGCAGAGGCAGATGGTGGAACGGTTTTCTTAGACGAAATTGGAGATATGTCGCTATCAAATCAGGCAAAACTCCTTCGTGTATTGCAGAACGGTGAAATTCGTGCTGTGGGTTCAAATACGACACAAAGGATAAATGTTCGTGTTATTTCGGCTACAAATAAAAATTTACAAGATGCCGTAGAAAATCGAACTTTCCGCGACGACTTGTTTTACCGCCTGAATGTAATCCAGATACGGATACCACCCTTGCGAGAACGAATTGATGCTCTTCCAACACTTATTCAACACTTCATTGTGCGATACAACCATCAGTTTGGGAAAAATATTCAGGAGATAGATAGTACGGCATTGGCTGTATTGAGAAATTATCCTTATCCGGGGAATGTCCGCGAATTGGAAAGTATTATTGCCCACGCCGTTATTATGGCAGAGGATTCAATGATTCATCTTCAAGATTTGCCAGAAAATGTTCAGCAAGAAAAGTTACGAATACTTGCCCTACCCAACGAAAAGGACAATGGATTATTACCTCTCGCGGAGGTAGAAGCCTCTCATATCCGTCATGTCCTTGAAAAGGTTAATTACAATCAATCAGAAGCAGCAAAAATCCTGGGCATATCTCGTTCTACCCTCTGGCGTAAGATGAGAGAATATAACATCCCCCTCAAAAAATAGTAGGGTCCCTTCATAAATTACCCTTACAAAATACAATCATTCTGTATGCATATTGTATTGAACCACATACAATAACATATTTAGACCAACATGTATAATTAAAACCCGTTTCCGAAATTCCGTCTGCGTGGATACTTATAATTATTTTGACCCCCTATCGTCGTTATATATCTATCCATTTCTGTTTGTAATTAATTCCTGTAATATATAGGGAAAATGCCTAACTCTGGCTTGTGCCTGAGAACCGTTTTCGAAGGTTATCATAGAATACAAGGATAATGAGCAGAGCACCAACAAACACCTGCTGCCAATAGACATTGAAGTTTTCTATGGTGCAGAAATTTCTAAGGACCATGATAATTAATGCACCTGCTAAAGCGGATATAGCGCCGCCTTCACCCCCCATCAGACTTGCCCCACCGATTACACATGCTGCAATGGCATCTAATTCATAAGAGAGTGCAGCATTGGGGTCGGCAACACTGGTGCGTGAAGCCAGAACCAAACCTGCTAATCCTGCCATTGCACCACACAAGGTATACGCAATAGTGCAAATAAACTCTACTCGTATGCCAGAAAGTTTTGTTGCTGTCATGTTCCCACCGATAGCATAGAGAGACCTGCCAAAACGCGTCATAGTCAATACAAAGGCAAAAATCAGAGCCAATCCTCCTGTAATGGAGACAGGTATCCACCAATATTGTGTGCCACCTAACCATGAAAAACTAGCAGGTAAGCCATAGATGGTTTGAGCACCACAAATTATTAGAGTAACCCCTCGTGCCGCCATCATCATACCCAGAGTGGCAATAAAGGCAGGTATTTTACCGCGCGTAATGAGCAAGCCATTTATCAAACCTGCAAAAGCACCACAAGCAATGCCAATAATTATGCCTACTATAACAACGAAGAAATCGGGATATTGTGCCTGATGTAAATTTTTCATAAGCAGGCAAGCCGTCATACTGGCAAAGGCAGCGATACTCCCTACGGAAAGGTCAATGCCTGCGGTTAAAATTACCAGCAATTCGCCAACGCACAAAATACCAATTACCGAAGTGCGGTAGGCAACACTTGTCAGGTTTTCTACTTTACGAAAATCAGGAGAGATAATTGCCAGAACAACACATAAAAACGCAAAGATAATCAACGGAGACTGTCGAGATAGGGTTTTCCGGATACGACTGAACTTTTGGGGCATAGATAAAACCTTTTAATATTGATAATATTTAACTACTGTGATAATAGACATCCCAGCCTAGATATTTTTCCCATGCCTCGTAGACATTTTGAGCAACGGTGTCTAGTGTAACGGCTACATGATGTTCAAAACCGTTCATACAAACAAAATGGAGCAAAGTTTGAAGATTTAAAATCCTTGCTATACCATATCCACCGAAGGATTTGACTGGCTCATCCACAAAAATACCTTCACCTACATAAGCCTGAATCGTTCCTATATCTTCACGAGTTCCCATTCTTGCAAAGGTCATAGAATAAGGATGGATTTGTCCTACAATAGTTCCATAAGTATTTTCTCTGCCTACGGAATCTGCAATAATTGCCTGATAATCCATTTCGGGCTTCTCAAAAAAAGATTTGGGCAAATTAGAGCAGTGGAACAAAACACACTGGTTGGGGTCGTCTTTATAGTTATTATTCCAATCCAACAAGGCACTGGGCCTTTCCGAAGCAAGCGAAAGTGAATACATTGAGATAGCACCACAAACATCCACCTCACAGGCACTCGGAATAAGTTTTTCACTTAACATACTCATACAGGTACAGGGCACTACGCCAAAATAGGTTTCTAACGATGTCCAGCACTGTATCGCCGTAGCATGGAGTTCCTTCTCCTTAATCCAGCGTTCTGTCACGATAGCAAATCGAGCCATACGCTCTATTGCAGAGGCAGGTACCGATTTTGTAGATATATATTCAGATATTTCCTTACACTTATCTTTAACGGCTTTGTCACTTGAAGATAATTTTTCTGTCTGTCCTAAAATTTCTGATAAATCAATAGGCTCAACTGAGATACCATAATTTTCAAGCAGTTTTTCACTATAACGGACCGTATTGAAAGCAGGGGGTCTTGTGCCCATCGCCCCAATGCGAGCATTTTTCAGACCGCGGACTACCCGACAGGTTCCAGCAAAAGTCTGCAAATCAGCAAGAAATTCGGGTGAACTTAATGCTTCTGTATGGAAGGTCGTTAAGGTAAAGGGGATTCGATATTGAATCAGATTGTTGCATACACTTATTTTTCCACAAAACGAATCTCGCCTTCGATTAATATCCATGGCATTTATGTCATCTGGCTCTGCCTGAATTAGAACCGGTACTTGAAGATTTGCCAGTCGAAGTGTATCTGCAACGGCACGCTCATCACCAAAATTAGGTAGGGTTACAATAATACCATCAATTTCGTCACGATGTTTTTTAAACAGGTCAGCACATTTCTTCGCATCTTCCCATGTCTCTACTGCACCATATTTTGTAGTTTCTTCATTTAAAATGATAGCGTTATACCCATTCTTTTTGAGCAGTTTGACAATTTCAGAATGTGCTTCCTTTGCAAGAATGTCAGGGAAAAATGCCCTTGTTCCTACGATAATTCCGAAAGTAAGATTGTTTTTCATTGTTATATCCCTTCAAGAGAGTTGTTCTTGATTTTCTTTTTTCGAGACATTATACACTATATATTAAACAGGAGCAGGGGAAAGGCTCAAATTTATTGCTCTTGTTTTAATGTCATAGTAATATCTGTTCTAATTATCGGTCCAGTTCTTGTTGTGAAACTTCACGAGACATATAACGGATACGGTTATAACGGAAATTGTATTCAGGATTTCCACCAATTTGGCAGGAATAAAACAAGTAAATGATATTTCTATTCCCCTCTTTCATTACGAGAGCCTCTGGCACATGGGTTGCCGGTGTATCTGGGTCAGGTTCAATATAACCCAGAACTTGCCAATGGATACCATCTTTCGACATGGCTTCTGTAATTTTCCTCCCTTTCCATTCATGATTTTCATATCCGCCAGCATCGGAATAAGCGTAATAAATTCTATCTACTTTAACCACATCCGGATTGGGAAATTCCCATAGACTGGCATTCTCACCTACACAGATTAATTTCCAATCCTCTGCATTCAGAAAGTCCTTTTGGTTTTCGGCATAACCCATGGCTGTTCCCCGATTTGTCCAGTAGTCAAACCAGATTTTGAATTTACCTTCCTCAAACATGATGGAAGGACGGTGATAGGTGCCCCATAAGGTAACATCGCCGGCTTTGTCTTTACCTCCTAACTCTCCTGCATAAGCCAATATAGGTTTTTCTGAACGATTCCAATGAATACCGTCATCAGAAACCGCACCCATGACACAGTAATAATCGCCATCTGTATCGTTGGGAGTGTTTGCAGGAATGCGGTCTTTGTCATGTCCCGTGGCACTATACGCCATATAATATTTTTCCCCTACTTTAATTACCGAAGGGTCGCCATTATGCCACTCATCAAAATAAGTTCCAGTTGGACTAAATAAGGGTCTCCACAATTGAGGATTACCTGTGCTGTCCCAGGAGTCATCGCCTTTGTAAACATCCCAGGGTCCGTCAATTTGTTTTGCGCGTGCTGCAAAAATGGCATCACAACCCTTAAAGTCAGGTATATTGGCATTGCAATCCTTCACAGCCCAGCCAAAAAACCATGACTTAAAAGGATATTCTGCATCAGGCTCATAAAGCACATGGAAATTATACATATTTCCAAATCCGCTTAAAATATTCTTATAATTTTTCTGCCACAGTTCAGAACGGTTGTTGTGTTGTGAAGAGGTTGCAGTCTGAGAAAAGGAAACAGGACATAACAGAATTACTGTTAGTAAAATAAAAAGATTAAGTTTTGAACGAATAAAAAATAATTTCATTTTTATTTTTCCTTTATTATATTTTAATAAGTTAAAAATATCCAGATTAGGTAAATAGGATACTTTTTTGGGATAATAAAGTCAATTGTAGGATGAGACGCTATTTAAACAATAACAATTTAAGTAAGAGGATTTTTGTATGTCTAAGAAGGTAAGAATAGGTATAATTGGTTGTGGTGCGATAGCGGAACGGGTTCATGTGCCAGATTATCATGCGTGTCCGCAGGCTGAATTGGTTGCCTTTTGCGATGCGTTAAAAGATAAAGCAGAGGGATTGGCGAAGCAGTTCGCTCCTGAATCGCGTGTTTACACAGATTATAAGAAGATGTTCAAAGACGAAGAGATTGATGCTGTTTCTGTATGCCTTCCGAATATCTATCATGGCCCTGCAACCCTTGCGGCAATAGACGCGGGTTGTCATGTTATGGTAGAAAAGCCAATGGCAACCAGCGTAGAAGAAGCACAAAGAATGATTGATGCAGCAAAGAAAAAAGGGGTATTGTTGCTTGTGAATCAAAGTCAACGGAGATATCCAGAACACCGCAAAGCAAAGGAAATTGTGGATAGTGGTATCTTAGGTAAGATTTTACATGTGTCCGCAATGTTCGGTCATGGAGGTCCAGAGGAATGGAGTCCAACAGGAAAATGGTTTTTTGATAAGAAGCAGGCTCGTTTCGGTGCAATGGCAGACCTGGGTGTTCATAAAGCAGATTTGATTCGTTATCTTACGGGCAAAGAAGTTGCAGAGATTAGTGCATTTTTTGCATGTTTAGAAAAATCAAATGCGTCAGTGGAAGATAACTTTGTGTCGGCATTGAAGTTTACTGATGGCACTGTAGGCACTCTATCGGCATCATGGACAGTAAAAGGGATGTCCGCAGATTATATTATTCTCCATTGCGAACGGGGAAGTCTTCAGGTAGGGTTGAACCCCGAGAAACCTGTAATGGCAAATCTTGTAAAGCCCTTGTGTGATATAGTATTCCCGTTGCCAGAACCATATAGCAAGGTGAGTTGGGGTATTGATATTGGTGGTGCTTTTGTGCGTGCAATTTTAGGACTGGAAGAACCTTTCTGCACAGGTGAAGAAGGTAAGAAAGCGTTAGAGATTATTTTAGCAGCAGAAAAATCGGCTTCAACAGGTAGAGCCGTTAAGTTAAAGCACTAATTGAAACAGAGAGAATAACGGACAGGAATGTTATGACTTATACGACAGAAGAACTGAAAACTGTTTGGGTCAAATTGAGTGGTCATACCTATCCGATTCATATCGGTTGCGATATTTTTCCTATATTGGGGGAAGAGTTAGTTCGCCTGAATTGGAAAGGGAAGATTGGACTCATTACAGATGAAAATGTTGCGAAACATTATTTAAGCGATTGTGAGAATATACTAAAAAAGGTCTGTCCGCAAGGCTATGTGGTTCATGTTTTGCCGTCAGGTGAGGAATATAAGACCCTTGAACAAATTGAACATATATGTACAAGTATGTTAAAAGGTGGACTGGACCGTTCCAGCGGAATGATTGCTCTGGGTGGAGGTGTTGTAGGAGATATTGCAGGTTATTTTGCTGCGTCATATATGCGAGGTATACCCTTTGTTCAAGTGCCCACGACCATTGTATCGCAAGTAGACGCCAGCATTGGAGGAAAAACAGGGGTAAATCATCCGTTGGGGAAAAATATTCTTGGTGCCTTCCATCAACCCCATTCCGTCTTGATTGACCTCAATTTTTTGAAGACATTGCCTATCCGTATCTATGCTGAAGGTTTCGCAGAAATTATCAAGCATGGTGTCATTGCAGATGAAGGACTTTTTCGATACTGTATGGATAAGTCGGATTCTCTGGTCAATAGAGATTTAAAATGTTTGCTATATCCTGTAATTCGTTCCTGTGAAATTAAGGCAGATATTGTTATGCAGGATGAAAAAGAACAGAATATTCGTGCTTATCTGAATTACGGTCATACCTTTGGGCATGCGTTTGAGGCAGTAACCAATTATCAAAAATTCCTTCACGGTGAAGCGGTGTCATTAGGTATGATTGCCGCAGCAGAGTTAGCGGTTTTAATGGGTTATGTTGATGTGGAGGTGCCTTCCTTGCACCGTAAGGTTCTACAAAAATATGGATTGCCTACCTACTGGGATGAAGTGCCCATAGAAGAAGTATTGCAAGCAATGCAACGCGATAAGAAAACAAAAGCAGGAAAATTGAGGTTTATTCTTCCACGAAAAATAGGAGAAGTTGCAATTGTTGCAGATGTATCAGAGGAACTTATTCGCCAGGCATTGATAAGAATAAAAAGCGAATAGATTAGATTTGAGGAGTATAACCGCATGCTAAAAGAAGAAGATAAATTTGATGAACTTTATGACAAAGGTTTGACTGCCCTTATGAAGGGCGAATTGAGTTCAGCAGAAGATACGCTAACTCAATTGTTAAAATTAAATCCTCGTTCCCACCTTGCTTTATATCAGTTGGGTAAGTGCTATGTTCGTTTGGGACAAATTGAAAAAGCCCAGAACACATTGGAACAGGCTATTCAAATTCAACCGGAGCACATCCCTTCCCTGGCAGAATTGGGATTTGTTTATTTGTGTCAGGAGCGTGTTCCAGAAGCATACAAATTTTTTGCGAGAGCCACCGACATCAGACCCAATCATGGCAAATCCCTTATTGGTATGGCTGTATGTCATTTTTCTGAAGGCAGATGGGAACAATCCTACGATTGGGCAGTCCGCTCTGTTCAATTAGGCGGCAGCCACTTTATGTCGCTATATATCCTTGCGAAAACCGAGAAAGTGCTGGGGCGATTAGAGGATACGGAGGAACATTTTAAGAAAGCAGAGGAATTATTAGAAAAAACTACTGAAGTAGCACCTGAACAGCCAGAAAGTTATTATATGCGAGGAGAAATAGCCCTTGCTGGCGAATATTATAGTAAGGCATACGAATTGTTTTGTGAAGTTGAGAACAAAATGGATAAAGACCGATTCTATTATTTTTATCACGAAAAATTTGACATACTTACTGTTTTAAACAAGCAAGGTATTTGCCTTAAACAACTGGGTAAAAAGGAAGAAGCAAAGGAAGTAGGTAAAAAGATACTCCAATTAGACCCTGACAACAAATTAGGAAAACTACTATTAGGTTAAGGGAAATACATGGGATATTACAGAAAATCTACTCATGGCTTAATTATCCCTCTTAAGTAGTAGCCTAAAATGCCTGTGGCAAAACCATAAGCAAGAAAAAAAATAAAAGTTAATATCTTTTTCCCATGTTTCCTCCAGAAAAGACGCATTCGCAAAAAGAACTGTTGTAATGGCTTTGGTTCTATAATTGCTGCAATCACAGTAATATTGTCTTTGCCACCATTTTCATTTCCAAGATTTACCAAATTTTGGGCAATTTCACTTGCTGTTCCACCTTTGCGAATTACTTCGAGGATTTGACTGTCCGGAACCATGTTTATAAGTCCGTCTGTGCAAAGTAGCAAAATGTCGCCGGGGACAGGATGCCAGCGATACACATCTACTTCAATATCGGGATGTGTTCCAATACAGCGTGTTACGATATGTTTTCGTGTATCCTTTTCCGCTTCGGAACGAGACATCAAACCTTGTTTAACCTGCTCATCAATCCAGGAATGGTCTTCGGTGCATTCTAAAATTTCACCATTGCGGATGTGATAAGCACGGGAATCGCCTACATTGGCTATATAAATTTTACCAGGGACGACAATAGCAGCCAGGGCCGTTGTCCCCATGGGTCTACTCCCTTTGACCAGGTCTTTGTTCGTTTTATAAATACTTTCATTGGCTTTTTGGAACGCTTCCCGGAGTAGGGGTAGGGGTCCCTCATCGCGGGCGTCTTTAATTTCATCATCATTGTTTTCTCGCCACGGTTCTTCTTTCAATATATCCTTAATTAGAGAAACCGCTAACTTGCTGGCTACATCACCCGCAATATGTCCCCCTAATCCATCGGCTACAATTAATAAGGCACCATCTTTAAATAACTTAATATCTGTTGATTCGGTTCGGAAAATGCCAAAAAAATCTTCATTCTTTTCCTTTTTCCGACCCTTGTCTGATAATCCTGCTACATCTAATTTCATTCGAAAATAACCTTACTCCAAATTTAGAAAATTAGTTTCTCATATCTAAAAATGATAAAATCATAATAATATATTCGTTTAGGTATTTAAAAATCACTTATATTATCCTATTTATAAAGAGTGTTTTGGTAATTGACAAGCATAAACTTTGAATATTTGTGGTGGTTAATTCGTTTAAATTAATAGATAAAAAGAAGGAAAATTGAATATGCTTTTGGAGCATGGAGTTCCTAATATTAACAGAAGGGCTAAGTATATGAAAAATAAAGAGATACTAAAAATATACGCCATAGTGTTTTTATTGGGTCCTATGGTTGCCATTTTCGCGGATACAGACTTTCCGCTTCATGGTCGAATAAGTTATGATGCAGAAAGCACGCTAATTATGGGTGTCAATGATGAAGATTGGAGTCGTGCGACCCTGAATACACTTGTGCTTGCAGGTGATACCCTATGGACAGATAAAGGCGGTAGCACGGAAATAGAGTTTCCGGGCAGCGTTTTTTTGCGTATGGCAGATGCCTCTAAAATAAAGATTACCAAGATATCTCCTGAGTTAACTTTTCATGGGATAACAGGTTCTTTTTATATAGAGCGAACAGTTCGGAGTTCAGGAGTAGTCAGTTTCATTACCCCTGCATGTAGAATTTCTTTCGACCCGGAGACATGCACGCGTATTGATATAGGCGAAGGGGGTTCCACGCGTATTTCAACGCGGTGGGGCAAGGCTTATGTAACTACCGAACGCGGAGGAAATGAAGTTGTAAGTAGTGGGAAACAGTGCTGGGTTGATGTGGGTTACTTACCATCAGAGGTAGTCTCTTTTGCAACAACTGAAATGGACGCCTTTGACCGTTGGAATCGGGGTCGGTCAGAGTTGCTTTCTGCACCAGTCAAGACGCCACCCAAATATGTTGAAGTATCCAGTAGAACAATAGGTTACGAAGACCTGGCAGATAATGGTGAGTGGGTTTTAGTAGAAAACCACTATTACTGGAGGCCTACGGTTGTTGTGGATTATGTTCCGTATCGCACTGGATATTGGAGTTATGTTCCTGCTGTTGGTTCTGTCTGGATTGAAACCTATCCGTTCGGATATATAACGACACATTACGGTAGATGGCATCATTTTGACCATTATGGCTGGGTATGGGGATATGACCCTGTGTGGAGTCCTGCCTGGGCAGCCACAGTTCGCTGTGGTGATTATTTTGTATGGGCACCCGTAGACTATGATTGCCGACCCGTTCGTGTATCAGCCAGTACATGTTTTGCGGTTGGCGGCCTGGATTTTTATGTAAGTGCCTGTTCTTATGTCCCTGCAACTTATGTGTATACTTCACCATGGTATGTAGCACCTATCGCACCAACGGTTGTTAACTATATTGTTACAAATCCTACAAATGTTTATATCTGGAATATTGAAAGATATCCTTCGCCACGGCTACGGATTCCTTATCAAAACTCATTACCTATGGTTCGCGATTACAATCCGCCCAGGTCTATACGCGGTATTTCTTACTATAACAATAGTGGAATGCTTGCTCGTTCACGAGTGGAAGAACTGGAAGGTTCTTTTGCCTTGAAAACTTCTTCTCGGGGGTTTAGAGGTCAGTCCGGTCTTCCTTCTTCCGTCTTACGGACTTCGATGTCAGGAGACCGTCCAACTTCGTTCCGTAATGTTAAACTTAATACTACTTCACCTCGACCCACTTCTGTGCGATTTTCGCCGGACGGTATTTCTTCGCGGTCATCTATGGACAGACTTGATTCCATGCGTGGAAAAGAAATAAATACAGATTTCACCCGTGCTATTGAACGAACTCCGAATAATATCCGTGATGGAGGAATGCCTTCTATAAGAGGTAAAGATACAGGTGGAGTAGGACGCTCGTCCAATATTCCAGAAACAAGGAATGTGAATAACAACATAGGACTTGATAGGCAAGGTCGAAACTCAACGGTTCCTACTCCAGGCCGTTCTGGGAATGTTCCATCCAAAGAGATGAATATACCCTCCCTTTCACGCCTAGATATGGATGGTGAGAGAAAACCGCGAGATTATAATAATCCATCATCCAGTGGAGGTTCGACCACAAGCCCCAGGAGAACGACTCCAAGGAATGATTCTGGAACGGGCAGTAGTAGAGATAGCGATAGGGTATCACCTCGTTCAACACCTACCGACCGCAGTAACCCCGGTAGACAGATTACCCCAAGAGGTTCAAGTTTGAATTGGGACAATCCTGGTAGAAATTCTTCGGATATAAGGGCATTGGGTTCAACTAAACAGAACAATGATGCTACAGGAAGAACATCTATTCCGGATTTTGATGGCTGGTCTTCTGGTAGTAGTAGAGGAAGAGACAATACTTCGGTAAGAAAATTAAATGAAGCGAGCACAAAAAGCCCTTTTAATAGGTCTACGAATTGGGAAAATCCGTCCTTTTCTGTTAATAGAAGTCAGCCTTCTATAGAAAGATTCAGTTCTACTCCAAATATTAGAAGAAACAGCAATGCTGGTTTAGGCGATAATAATCGTAGTCTTACCACGCGTGAGCATTCCTCCGGTCTGAACACTCCTTCTATTTCGAGGTCTGCTCCTTCTGTGCCCTCTTTTAACCACAGTAACACAGTAAGAACCAATCCGATTACGGATTTTCATCCATCTGCACCCTCATCCATAGATACTCCAAAGTTTGGACATAGTTCTCCTTCCTTTTCCACACCGAGTAATCCTTCTTTCTCGAGGCCATCCTTTTCCACACCGAGTAAACCTTCTTTCTCGAGGCCATCCTTTTCCACACCAAGTATTCCTTCTCCTTCCATTTCAAGACCCTCTGGATTCTCAGGTGGTGGAATCGGTGGTGGCTTTGGCAGAGGAATACACTAAAAATTAAAATAATGATAGAAGAGGAGAAAGTTATGAAACGAGAGAAAACAGAGAGATACATCCATCTCTTCTATATAATAGTTATGCTTCCTATAACTATTTTACTTGCAGGTTGTCCGTATTACTTTGATGACTCTAGCGATTCCGACTACGAGCGGGGATTTAACGATGGTTTTGCTCAAGACGACTATTATTGGGCAGGTTTTTATGATAGTTATGATACGCGTGATGGTGGGGATATTTATTATCAAGGGGACCAGATTCCACAGGTTGCAAGTCCTGAGTATGATGTAGGATATTATGATGGCTTATGGTATGCTTATAATGACGGCTATTTTGTAGAGTATGATTATGCCTTTACTATCGGATTTAGCGAAGGATATGACTGCGGCTATCAAGTAGATTGGGCTGCTTTTCTCGCTGTGGACCAGCATGTTGAATGGTTAGATGGTGGATTTACAGATGGGTATAATGATGGCTTTTCCGAAGGGCGGGTTTTTGGTGCTTATGATTATGTATATCAGATTCCTTATGACTGGTTAGATGCAATGATGGATTATCGGGGTGGAACAGACCTGGAAATGGGGGGTGTTGCGACCGGGAATTATGGTCCGGTAATTTTATATGAGTGGGGGACAGACCCGAAAACACTTATGAAAAGCAAAAGGATTAATGGAACCGCAAACCGCTCGATACGGTTTCAAGCAAATTCTGATATATCTAAAATGAATAAACTTAGCGAACCGGATATTAGTTATAGAACATTGACACCTGAGGCAGAAGAGAAATATAAGGTTGCTCCGACTACTTCCGCTCGATATCCTTCAAGACCTCTCACACTTACGACTTCCTGGCTCGAGCGTATCAATGAATACCTTTCTACAAGTGCAAGTGCAAAATAAGGAACGGAGTTATTCCTTATGGTAGCAAGTAACCCCAGGTATTTCTGGCATGTAGATAGGTTTTTCCCATAAGCCATTCGTCAATGCAGCGGGCTGATTCTCTACCTTCCATAATTGCCCAGACAACAAGGGATTGCCCCCTTCGTGCGTCACCGGCAGAAAAGAATCCCGGACGGGTAGTCATGTATCGTTCATCTGTTTTAATTGCCTTTCCAAAACGGGTCGAACAGAGTTCCATCCCCAATTTTTCTACAAATACATCAAATTCAGGTGCTACAAAACCCATCGCAAGGATTACAAGTTCACAGGGTAGTTTCATTTCGGAGCCTGGAATTTCCCGCATTCGTCTTTGTCCCTTTTCATCAGTAAACCATTCCAATCGGACTAACTGAATTGTTTTTATATGCCCGCATTCATCACCTTCGAAGGCTTGGGTCGAAACACTGTATAATCGTTCTCCCCCTTCTTCATGACTGGACGAAGTGCGGAGTATCATAGGCCATTGTGGCCAGAGATTATCGCCTGTCCTTTCTAAGGGTGGACGAGGTAATAGTTCAAGGTTCACTACGGACTTACAGCCCTGTCGGATACTTGTTCCTATGCAGTCAGAGCCGGTATCACCCCCACCAATCACAATTACATTTTTGTTTGTAGCTACAATTTCTTTTCCGTCTACCTTTTTGCCTAACAATCTGCGTGTGTTCTGAGTGAGAAAATCTACCGCAGCATGTATACCTGCAAGGGAAGAGCCAGGAATGTTCATACCCGTAAAGGTCCGTGCCACTGTCGAGCCAATGGTAAATAAGACAGCATCATATCCTAACAATTCTTCTGCGGGAATGTTCTTACCCACTTCTGATGAACATCGGAAAGTAATGCCTTCGTCAATAAGTTGATTTAGTCTTCTCCATACAACGGATTTGTCTAATTTGAAACCTGGTATACCAAACATTAGCAATCCACCAGGTTCATCGGCTCGTTCAAATACTTCTACGGTATGCCCTGCACGATTTAGTTGTTGTGCAGCGGCAAGACCACTGGGACCAGAACCTACAACGGCAATACGCTTGCCTGTGCGACGGTCGGGGGGTTCAGGCTTAATCCAGCCTTCACGCCAACCCCGTTCCACAATTTCATATTCGATTTGCTCTATGGTCACAGGTGGCTCGTTAATCCCCAGCACACATGAGGCTTCACAAGGTGCAGGACAGACCCGACCTGTAAATTCAGGAAAATTATTTGTAGAATGGAGTATCTCTAAGGCTCGTTTCCAATCCCCATCTTTAACCAGGTCGTTGAAGTCAGGAATTTGATTTCCTAATGGACAACCATGATGGCAAACAGGGACTCCGCAGTTCATACAGCGATAAGCCTGCTGTCGAAGTTTTTCCTCAGGCAAGGAATGATGAAATTCTCGAAAGTGTTTAATTCGTTCCTGAGGTGGGTCTTCAGGTCCCAATTCTCTTTTGAAAGTCATAAAGCCTTTTGTCTTTTCTGGAAACATAATAATTCTCCAAGTTTACCCTGTTTTTAATAAGGGCGTTTCCTGTTGCTGATTCATTTTCTTTAAGATATCGGCATAATCTTTGGGCATAACTCGAACAAAATTGTCTAATTCCTTATCCCAATTGGTTAGTATCTTATTTGCAATTGGACTTTGCGTATATTGAACATGTCGTTCAAGCAGATATTGAAGTTCTGGAATACTCTTTTCGTGCAGCGGTTTAAGTTCGACAGACTGTAGATTACACCTTATCTGAAATTGACTATCAGGCTTATACACAAAGGCAATTCCACCTGTCATTCCCGCAGCAAAGTTCCTGCCCATTTTCCCAAGAATCACTACTCTACCGCCAGTCATATATTCGCAACCATGGTCGCCAATACCTTCTACTACTGCCCAGGCTCCTGAATTGCGGACACTAAATCTTTCCCCTGCTACACCACGGAAATAAACTTCACCACTTGTAGCACCGTAAAGAGCCACATTCCCAACGATGATATTCTCTTCTGGGACTACATGACATTCTGCTGGTGGGGACACAATAATTTTACCTCCCGATAGTCCTTTGCCTATATAGTCGTTGGCTTCTCCCATAAGATTAAGCGTAACCCCTTGAATGAGGAACGCACCAAAACTTTGTCCTGCAACACCATGGCAATCAATCCAGACAGTATCTTCAGGGAGTTGTCCTGTATACATGCCTAAATGGTGTCTTCGTGTCAATTCGCTGGAAAGAATAGTTCCTACGGTGCGGTGAATATTTCTTACATTAATGGAAAACCGAACAGGTTTTTTCTGTTCTAATGTAGGTTTTGCTTTTTCTAAAAGGATATTATCGAGGGCTTTGTCAATCCCGTGGTCCTGTGTTTTACTGCAATAGAGGGTTGTTCCTTCCCATGGCTCGACACGGGCAAGCACAGCAGATAGGTCTACCTTCTTTGCCTTCCAATGGTCTGGGTAAGGTTCGTATTCCAGAAGGTCTGTTCGCCCTATCATATCATTAAATTTACGGAAGCCTAATTCTGCCATAATACGACGCACTTCTTCCGCCACAAAAAAGAAGTAGTTCACAACATATTCGGGTTTACCTTCAAATTTCTTTCGTAGTTCTGGATTTTGTGTGGCAACACCGACAGGACAGGTATCGCTATGGCATTTCCGCATCATAACGCAGCCACTTATGATTAAGGGCGCTGTGGCAAAACCAAATTCATCTGCACCCAACAGGGCACCTATTACTACATCTCTCCCTGTTTTTAATTGTCCGTCTACTTGAACCTTGATTCGTTCACGCAGGTTGTTCTGAACGAGGACTTGATGTGTTTCAGACAATCCCAATTCCCAGGGCAGTCCTGCATGTTTTATAGAACTCAGAGGAGACGCTCCTGTTCCGCCATCGTGTCCGCTTATGAGGACTAAATCCGCTTTCCCCTTAGACACCCCTGCGGCAATAGTGCCTACGCCTACTTCTGATACAAGTTTCACAGACACCTTAGCATGGATGTTAGAATTTTTCAGGTCGTATATCAATTGAGCCAGGTCTTCAATTGAATAAATATCATGGTGAGGTGGTGGAGAAATGAGTTCCACGCCTGGTGTAGAATAGCGAACCTTAGCAATATGCTCATACACTTTGTATCCGGGCAATTGTCCACCTTCGCCGGGTTTGGCTCCCTGTGCCATCTTAATTTGAAGTTCATCTGCATTTACAAGATATTCATTTGTAACACCAAATCTGCCCGAAGCCACTTGTTTGATAGCACTTCGTTTACTATCGCCATTGGGCTCAGGTATAAAGCGTTTGGGGTCTTCGCCCCCTTCGCCCGTATTACTTCTACCTCCAATACGGTTCATAGCCAGGGCAAGATTTTCATGGGCTTCCCGACTAATAGACCCGTAAGACATGGCACCTGTGCAAAATCGTTTTACAATTTCTGATGCAGGTTCTACCTCCTCTAATGGTATGGGACTTCCTTTTTTAAACTTCAAAAGTCCACGAAGTGTTGCAAAGGTACGAGTGCGATTGTTTACCTCCTCAGAAAATTGCTGATATTTCTGCCAACTGTTTAATCGAGTAGCATGCTGAATTAAGGCGATGGTTTCAGGATTCCATTGATGAAATTCACCTCTACAACGCCACTGATACGCTCCACCCGGGTCTAATTCATTCTCACGATATTTCAATGGATTGTAAGCCATATCGTGTCGGGCTAAAGTCTCTTTTGCAATATCTTCAAAGTCCAATCCACCTATTCGTGAGGATGTTCCTGTAAAACAACGCTCCATTACTTCCTGTCCCAGTCCTAATGCTTCAAAGATTTGGGCACAGCGATAACTTTGTAGTGTGGAGATACCCATTTTGGACATGGTCTTTAAAAGGCCTTTTTCAATGGCTTTGATAAATTTCTTATGAGCAGAGCCCGGATAGTCTTCCTTTATCTTTCCGTCTTCAACCTGATTGGATATGGCTTCAAATGCAAGATACGGATTTATCGCACCTGCTCCATAACCGCAGAGCAAAGCGAAGTGCATTACTTCACGCGGTTCACCACTTTCCACAACGATACCACAGCGGGTTCGTTTATGCACTCGAATCAAATGGTGATGGACAGCACCTGTCGCCAACAAACTGGGTATAGGTGCGTGATGTAATCCAGCACCTCGGTCAGATAAAATTAAAATTGTTGCTCCTTTGTCTACATGCTGCTCTGCTTCTTTGCAAATTCTGTCTATGGCGTTTAAAAAACCCTGACCGCCTTCTTTCACAGGAAACAGTGTGCTGATTACCTCTGCCCGATGTCCTTTCTTCTTCAAGTTGCGAATATAGGTAACCTGTGCATTGGTTAAAATAGGAGAATGTAAGTGTATCATTTGACAATCTTCTGGGGTCTCATCCAGCAAATTAAATTCGCGTCCTATATCTGTTTCGAGAGACATAACAATTTCTTCACGAATCGGGTCTAATGGCGGATTGGTCACCTGTGCAAAAAGTTGTTTGAAATAATTGAATAGTAGTTGGGGACGCTTTGACAGGATAGCCAGAGGAACATCATTCCCCATCGAACCCACAGGTTCTTTACCCTGCTCCGCCATAGGTTTGAGCAAGATATTTATATCTTCTTCTGTATAGCCAAAGATTTTTAGCCGCTTTTGAAGCGGAACTAATTCAACGGTGGGTCGGGTCTCTAATACTTCTCTGGGAAAAATGATTCGATTCATGTTGAGCCATGCCCGATAAGGTTTACGATGGGCAAGCGTTTCTTTAATCTCTTCATCTTCAATAATTCTTTTTTCGTTTAAGTCCACAAGAAACATGCGACCGGGTTGAAGGCGCCACTTCTTTACAATCTTTTCTTGCGGTATGTCTAACACACCTACCTCGGAAGCCATAATTACTTGCTGGTCGTTTGTAAGCCAATAACGGGCAGGGCGAAGTCCGTTGCGGTCAAGCACGGACCCAATCTGGACTCCATCCGTAAAAGCCATACATGCTGGTCCGTCCCAGGGCTCCATTTTACATGCGTGAAATTCATAAAACGCCTTTTTGAAATCGGGCATGCTCTCGTGATTGCTCCATGGCTCGGGTACCATCATCATCATTGAGTGGGCAACACTACGACCACCGCGAACAAGAAGTTCAAAGGCGTTATCAAATATTGCAGAATCACTGGCACCTTCCGTCAAAACAGGAATTAATTTTTTTATATCCTCTCCAAATAAGGGGCTTTTCAAATCGGATTCTCGCGACCCCATAAGATTAATGTTCCCGCGTAAGGTATTAATCTCTCCATTATGGGCAAGAAAACGAAACGGCTGTGCCAATTGCCAACTGGGCAAGGTATTCGTGCTATATCTCTGGTGAATTATGGCTAAGGCACTTTCCATCTCTGGACTTACTAAATCTTCATAATATCTATCCATCGCCTCAGGCAAAAATAAACCTTTATAAACAATTGTTCTTGCAGACATACTGGGTATGTAAAAAAGATTCTTCTTATCGCCTAAATATTTGCGAATTTTGTGAGATGCCGATTTGCGGATAATAAATAATTTGCGTTCAAACTCTTCAACATTTCGGCAGTCCACAGATTTAATAAATACCTGCTCAATCACGGGTTCATTGGAACGAGCCAGCCAGCCAATACATTGCGAATTGCGTGGAACTTCACGCCAGCCTAAAAATACCTGCCCTTCATCTAAAATGGCTTGCTTTATCATTTCTTTGCAAGTATTTCTCAACTGCGTATCCTGCGGAAGAAAAACCATACCCACTCCATATTGTCCGGAAGAGGGCAATTCAAAACCTAACATCTCGGATTGTTTCTGAAAAAAGAGATGAGGTATTTGAAATAAAATTCCACAGCCATCACCCGTTTCTGGGTCACAACCACAGGCTCCTCTATGTGTAAGATTTACCAAAATTTGAAGTGCATCTTTTATTAATTGATGTGTTTTCTTTCCATCAACATTAACAATAAAACCTACGCCACAGGCGTCGTGTTCGTAGAAAGGATTATATAATGTCGGTGATTGATGGGGTTCTTGTTGCATTTTATAGACTCCAAAGAATTTTTATTGTAATAAATGAAACCCATATTAACATACATTATTGTATAAAATCAACAATGAATTATTGCCAATAATTCCATAATGTATTAAATACATGTCATATAACAAAAATTTTAGTATCAAAAGGTTAATCTATTGGCAAAAATTAAAAATTCATACAAATATGTATGAATTTTAACATATAAAATAATAAAATATGAAAAACATTCTTAAATTAAATGTTTTTGGGGAAAAAAGGAATTTTTTCAATTTTGGACTTTAATTTACAAAAGAAAAAATTATCTAAAAACTCCATGGAGGTAATTTTTATTTTACTTTTAAACTTTTTTATATTAGCATAAGATTAGAAAAAGTTAAAATTTTATTTAAGGAGACTGTGATATGGTCACAGAAAGCCAGTTAGAGAATGAAGGGGGTGCAGCAAAAGTTCTTGAGGATGAGGAAGAGAAGGAGAGAAAGATATGTATTTTTCAAGCCGGATGGCTCGAAACTTTACAATGAATATTTATCTTCAGCACATCTGATAGCAGTAAAGCATGGCGTCTATAAAGTAGTTGGTCTCATTCCGCGTGAAATTCTTCGTGGTGGCTTTCGACCAGATTATCTTTCTGTGATTGAATTGCCATCCATGTGTCGTTACTATCAATTTTTAAAAGGTCCACTATATCAGCGTATTGCGTCCATGCGTGATGAAGCCATTGAAAAAGCGATTGTGATTGATTGTTGTCGGGTTAGTTAATTTTATATGAAACAATATTCTTGTTTTCTAAAAGTTTTAGGGAGAGCCTTCAATCTTTGTAATAGATGATAAAATATCTCTTATATTGTAAGAGCGGTTCTTATTAAAAAAGGGTAAAGGCTTTAAACTGTGCATGTCAGTTCAAAATTTATTACGGGATATAATTTGAAGTAGACAGTAACGATTTCCTAATAAAGATATTATTCTTTATTTATCGGAATTTCATCACTCGTCTTCAGAGCCTTGAGCATTTCTTGAATATCAAAAAAACCGCGTATACCTACATATAAGATCATCGTGGAATACCATACAACACAAAATATTGTAACCAGTAGCCAGAAAGTAGTCATCGAAATAACTCCTATTTCCAATCAAGCGATTCGCTTATTTAATATCAAAAATTTTTTTAGAAGTGAGCCAATTATCATTGCTAAACCCGAGACAACATAAGAAGCAATCCCTGATTTATAGGGACCAATTTCTTTTGCCCATTCCGCAGTTGCCGGGAGTTGCTCTAATACTAAAAATCCGACAGGGAAAAGTGCCCCAAAAAGGATAGCACTAATTGCCCCCCAGTTATTAGCATCTTTCCAATAGCAACACGCAATAAGCAATACAGACATGCTGGAAAGATAGATTGTCCCTGTTACTCCTAAATAATCCCATAAATTACCTTTCAATGGATACCATAATCCATAAAACAGCAGAAATAAGCCAATGCAACCTACGATGAAACGATTGATAAGAACCCCTCTTTGGTCTGACCATTGCTTGTTTTTTCGGAAAGGTGCCAAAATATCATTATAGATAACACCGCCCCATGTAAGCATGTATGCAGAATCGGTAGACATATCTGCGGCGAGCATACCTGCAATCAAAATTCCAATAAGCCCCGTCGGTAGAAATGTGGCTAAAAATTTGGGCATGGCATACAGGGTATTTTCACCAATTTGTTCTGGCGTTAAGACCGCCAATGCCGCAATTCCCCATAGTCCTGGAATTAAAAACCGTGCGGTGAAGAAGAAACTTGTATGAATATAGATTTGTTTACCTACCTTTGTGCTTTTTGCAGAAAGAATTCGTTGTATAACGGCTTGCCAGGTCAATACTACGGCAAATTGCAAACATAAATTAAACAATACAAATTCGTATCCACGGTCCATTAAAAATGGATTAAACCCTGCTGCTCCATGATGTTTTTGAACCGCTTCTACTAACGGAGACCATCCTATTTTTACAAGGATTAATACCGTTACTACCAGCATGCTTATACTCATAACAATAAACTGAAGGAAATCTGTCACAAGCACAGAGAGCATGCCCCCAAGGATTGTATAAACGGCGACAATAACAAGTAAAATTGACATAATAATCTCAAGTTGGTGAGACTGTGCGAACTGTTCAGGATTAAGCCCTATAGATAGTAATAAAAATTCACCCCCTGTCCTCAAAAATACGCCCATGTTTAATAATCCACCGAGAACGATAACTACACCGGATAACCAGCGAGCGGTCTGCCCAAATCGTTTTTCAAACAATTCAGGAATGGTCATAACACCTGCATCGCGTAACGGCTTGATACAAAAGCCTGTAATTCCGACAATAAGCATGGCAATGGTTTGAAGAATACCAGGCACTACTCCTGCAAAGCCCATCTTAAAACAATTTTGTGCTGTATACATGCAGGTTACAATTCCGAACTCCGTTGCGGCTAACGAGGCAATCCCTAAGTATAAATTCATCTCACGCCCAGCAACAAGATAATGCTCCACCTTTCCCACATATTTCCGAACTGCCAGACCAGCAATAATCGTCAGAAGCAAATAAAGACCCACAATACCTGCATCAAGAAAACCGAAATGAGTCATCATTAAAATAACCCTTTATAAGTTAAAATTCTTTGTAATCTGGAAACATAATAGCAAAGAGAAAAAAATATCTGCCAATTTTCTATAACTACTTCTTATGTTTTTCAACAGGTATGAATACACTACTAAATGTTTATGGATTGATTTGTAAGTTTTAATCGCTTACAAAGAATATCGAGAATATTCAAAAGAAGTCGAACGGCTATTTTCTTGGTTAATAATTTTTCAAAGGTCGTTGCACTAAAAATTAACACATAAGAATTTTCAAGTGCCTTCGCTGTAGCCGAACGGGGCTGTTTTGTTAATAATGCCATTTCTCCCACGATTTCGCCCTCTCCCAATCTTGCTATTTCCTTACTATCTTGATAAATCCCAATAGAACCTTTCAAAACCAAATAAACCTGATTCCCAATATCGCCTTGATAAAATACCACCTCATCTTTGAGAAATTGAGCAATGAGTCCCTGTTCAAGTATCTTTTTTACTTCCTCCTCAGTTAATCCCTGTAAAAGACGAGAAGTAATTACATGATGCTCAATTTCTTTTATATCCATAGATGTAATATTAAATGTTATAAACTATGTAAAAATTATTTTTATTTATACCCAATATACGAATCGTCTGCAATTCGGACAAGTATAAAGAGAATCATGCTCCTGTCGAACCCTTTGCACAAAATCGGTAGATAAAGTCATATAACATCCATGACAGGTATCCCCTTCAATGGGAACGACTGCGGGTGGTCTTTGCATTTTCAGTCGGTCATAATGGTTAAGTGCGTTTTTCGAGATTAAAGAACGCAAATTATCAATTTTTTGCTGAAGTTGTTTTTTTCCACGAGTAGCGTGTTTTATATCTTCTTCGTGAACCTGCAGACGAATAAGAAGATGAATTTCAGGGAGGGATACCGATGTAGGTATCGGAGTCACTTTACTATCAGAAATTTGTTCTGTCTGGATTTCCCTGGGCTGTTCGTCGTATGCTTTAAGTAGTTCAACTAATTTGTCATAAATATCTTTTGAAGTTGTTTGTTTCGTGATTGCCTGGAGATTTTCTTTATCTTGAAATACTTTGGAAATACTGGCAAGTAAATTTAGATATACAGAATTTTGTGTGGGTGGGTAACAAATCAAAATGACAAAAAACACAGGTCTACGGTCCTGAGCCACAAAATCAATTCCATTCGGAATACGGGCTATGGCTGTGGTAACTTTACTTAGTCCACGAACAATGGCATGAGGCAAACCCAGTCCATTACCCACACCTGTGCTGTCTACAGATTCTCTTTCTATAAGTGCAGAAAGAACCTTTTCACGGTCAGAAATCTTATTTTCGGCTTTTAATATGTCTACTAATGAAGAAAAAATTTCTTGTTTTGTTTGAACTTCCAATGATGGGATAATCGTTTTCGGACTAAAATATTTTTCAAAATCCATATATATGTTCCTTTTTTTCTTAATTTTATATTAAATCAATAAGAGGAAAGACTATAAATATTATTATTCTTTAAACACATCTATTTCCAATTGAAAGATATTTGTTCCAAAATAAAAAACCTCTATATAAGTATCCTCCCTTTTACAAAATTTGACTATTAAAACTAAACCTTTCAAATCAAACTTCGCTCTCTTGATATAAAATGGTAACAATGATGATTGTTTCCTGGTCTCTTTCATCGTGTCTTGATGTTGGACAAGGACATTCGGTCATAAGTAAAATCTTTGGCCTCGTCCGTTTAATCCAATCATTGATAAGAGAATCCATTTGATGAAGCCCTTCTACACTTGCTTTTCCAATAAAAGACTGCACCCTCATAATTATTTCTCCTTTCCTTACATAAATATACTACACTATATATTGACTCATTTCAAGACTTTTTCAACAGAATTTCTCATTATATTTAATGGTGCAGAGTGCCCTGTCCATAATTCAAATTGTAAAGCGGCTTGCTCCAACAGCATTTCTATCCCTGTTATAATTTTACATCCCCGTTTTTGTGCCTCACATAAAAGTTCGGTATACAGTGGGCGATACACCATATCCAATACTGTATGCTTCGGACACAACAGGTCAAAAGGAAAATTTAATATATCGTTAGAATGCCCTTCCATTCCTGTCGGTGTCCCTTGAATAATAATCTCGTGAGACGGAATATATTCTTCAAGGTTTTGATTCAAATAACCCTGTTGAAAATAAATATGAGGGAACACATACTTTAAGTCGGAAATTAATTTTTCTAAGCGTGACGGTGTTCTACCTAAAATCGTTATTTGTTCTGGCTGCACTGCTTCTGCAAAAGCAAAGGCAACAGCACGAACTGCACCCCCTGCACCCAAAAACAGAATTTTCTTCTTTGATAATTCAACATTAGCCCTTCTGAAAGCGTTCAGAGTGCCTTTCCCATCTGTGTTCGTTCCTATCAATTTATTGCCTTCGTGGAGAATGGTGTTTACACTTCCTATCTGTTTCGCAATAGGCTCAATTTCATCTAAAAATGGGATAACGGCTTCCTTGTGGGGAATTGTAATACTCATTCCACGAAAACCATCCATTGACCGCATACCCCGCAAGCATGACTCTACATCGGTTATATCAAAGGCAAGGTAAACATAATTCAGACCTAAACTTTGAAACCCTGCATTATGTATTACAGGAGACAAAGAATGTCGGACAGGATGTCCAATCACTGCACAGAGTCGTGTATTTACATCAATATTTATCATATTCCTCTAATTATAAATCATCCGGGGGGCCAGCCCATTTCTCTACCACCAAGAATATGCAAATGAATATGGAAAACAAGTTGACCTCCATGTGCATTGCAACTTAATACATAACGAAAACCGGGTTCTGCAATTCCCTCCTGTTGTGCAATTTTATTGGCACACAGCAACATTTTTCCAAGCAACAGAACATCTGCCTCTGTTGCGTCAGTTATTCGTGCGATATGTTTACGCGGAATAAGCAATACATGCACCGGTGCTGCAGGCTGAATATCACGGAACGCATAAAACTCGTCATCAGAATAAACCTCAGTAGAAGGTATCTCCTTTCGTGCTATCTTGCAGAACAAACAATCCTCTGACATGTATTATCTCCTTCTATAAACTTTTCAATCTCTCAATTTCTTGCTTTATTTCATCAAATACTTATTTTATATAAGTTTCTTACCAATTTCAATTAAAAGTTCTTTTGGATAAACATTGTTAAAATAATATTCTTCCCGGTCATTTACTGTCTTAGGTGAACACCTCCTTATCTCTTCTAAAATTGCCCCTACCATCCGTTTCTTTTAAAGCCCCCAACGATTTATTGCACTTCACCGTTGTCCGCTAAAAGATTTGAATAAATACTATTAGTTTTTGTAATAAACAAGACATACTTTTTTTACGATGTAGGATGTTATCTAAAAAGTTAATATCCTTGGGTTATGACTTAAACGCTACATATAAGAATATAAAAATAACTACTCACCTTACGAAGGGGAGGTATCGCGTTAGTGACGGAGGGCTTTTTTCTTTTAACAAAGTGAATTTAATATTCCTCATAAGGACTCACTCACAGTAGTAAGTAGAATTGAATATCTGTGTTACACCCCCTATATGGACTCCCCCTTTCCGCAAAGGGGGAGATTTTTTTGTTATTCTCTCATGCTGAATAAATTGCATTTGAGAATATATTCTGGATAAACCATGTATAGGGCTTGTAGGGGAACATAGACATCTTGCCCGCGAAAAAAACATCGAACACAGAAGATAAATATTCAAAGGAATTTTGTAGGGACGTATTGCCATACGCCTTCTTTTTATGGTTCTTCTCCAATTGGGTTGCTAATTATGGAATGGATTTTTGATAATGAAGGTGAAGTCTCGGTGTTATGAAATCGTAGGTTCTTCTTATAATCATTTAATTTTAATAGGAAGGGAAGTAAAAGAATGGAACACTTATTAAAGATTAATAGTTTAAAATTAAAGATGATAGTTTTGTTCT
>CAZJTZ010000024.1:0-52395 GCA_964549105.1 uncultured Nitrospirales bacterium | reverse complement strand
TTTAATGCTTTCTTTTGAGTCATGTAAGGGTTTATCCAGAATATATTACTGTATGCTGTTAAATTCATCATCACTAAAAATTGGGTATTCAACATAATTTGCGTTTTGTAGGGGCGTATTGCATACGCCCCTGCTTTTCCAGAACCTTTTGTACATACCCAGTTTTTAATTTTTTTTGCATGTTGAATTGAGCCCCATTTAACGATGGATTTGGGATAAATCATGTAGGAAGATATCGGGTATCGCAAACAACATGTTGTCGTACCTTTAAACTTTGCCCGAGTGGCAACTCCCAGAAGTGTCCACGCTCGTGGTACCCTTTAGAATCCGACCGAATGAAAACTCTAAAAGCAAGGATGTTTTTTGATACTTTAACTCTTTGATTTCAGTAAGTATCGGATTGGATGTTCAGAAACATTATCACTGTTGCAGATATAATGAATGAAAATAAGTTAGATTACTATCTACCTCTACAAAAGAAATGATATTGCATTGTCTATCTCAATGTCTCAAAAAGCCCTCTAATACCTTTACCGAACAACAGTGTAGGACACACATAAAATAATAAGACTTTTTGTAATTTTGAGGAACATCTTTTTCTGTTATTCGAGGTTATCCCCCCTCCTATCATTCCGAGCAAAGCGAGGAATCTTTTCTTACTACAATCAACTCTGACCACACCGTCCTTTCTTATTCTTATGTAATTTGAAAATTTCTTTATTGTTGTTCTTCTTTGAATTTCATTATATCTATTACTTGTTTGTATCTTGTTTCAAGAATTTCATTATTTGTTATATTAGGTTTGTTCAATATAATTTCTTGCATTTTGTTTTCAGAATCCCAATCATAAGGGAAACAGCCCATAGGAAAAATACAAGGAGACCCCTTCAATCTATGTTTTGCAAAATGGTTAAAGTAATTTCCTACCCATAAGCCATAATTCATCACCTTTTCACTCTCTAACTCAATGGCTTTATAGTCCTTTACCTTTATAGCATTCCAGATAGGTTGCATTATATTGTAAAAAAATCTACTACTCTTTTTGGTTCCACAAAATATATTTTCTGCCTCTTCGGGGTTTGTTTCTAAACAAGATAAGGCATAAGCAAAATCTATCCATGGGACTATATGTAAAGCGGGTTTCAGTATGGTTTGAGGCCAACAGGGTCTATCTATGGAGAGCCAATCCATGGTGTATTGGATATAAGTTCCCCTTTCAATTACTTCTAGTGGGTTATCGTAACGAGATAATATTGGCATGTCTAATATATTTGAGGTAGATTCTAAGCATGACTTTAATTGTGGGGCTAATTCTTTTGACTCTTCCAAAAATTGAGACTCGCTGTTAGTTATATTAACAGGGTTATTAAGATTATCTTTGACAGAAAACCCAAAATATATTAGACCTTCCCAAGGAGGATATTCTTCCATTGTAAAGTAATGAAGATGGTTTTTTCCCCACTCATCTATTATTGCTGTTGAGATTCTTCCAAACTCTGACCTTTGTAATACCCACAGGTTATATTCCGGTGGTAGGTGCTTGATAAAATAAGTTAGCAAATCTGTTGTTAGATAGAGTGAACCTGTAACTATACAAGGAGGGGCAGGATGATTCAGCCTTGTGCACCAATGATAGTTAAAGATAGGTGCTATATCCCCTGGACCTATGATAAATATGTCCTTTTCTTTAACCTTGTGGGATAAGGAATCTGTGCATTCTTTCCATGCGGTATAAGGCCTACTCTGCTGATACATCATATATTGATGAATAGCATATATGATAAAAAATGACATAGCCACATTTCTTAAAATATTCCACCTGGGCTTCCACCCAAAGATTATTTTAAATAATAATCCCCAACGAATCACTAAGCATGGGAGTAAAAAACGGATAGTCATTATTGGAATCTTTGTAATTAAAGAGAAAGCAACAAAGGTAAACGGGATTATAAAGGCTAAACACAAAAATGCAATAGTGGGAAGTTCTGTATAAAAATTTCTATTTTTCCATATATAGAAGGATTTTTTCAGAAAATAGCAAAATAAAACAAACCCCAAAATAATGTTTCCTATTCCAAAAAAGATAATCGGTCCTTCATTGCAAATTTTTCCAATTAAATTGGAAAACTTGGCAGGACCAACTATTTTATATATGTAAGGTGACCATGAGTAGAAATAAGGGATTTCTGTATCTCTAATTCCAAAAATATAACCCAAAAGGGATTGGAAATCCACCTCTAAGGAATATGCCATATTACTTGGTGTAGAAAAGAAGGTAAGGTAGAAGAATATGAGGACAATACATAAAGAATTAATAACTAAAAGAGAAAATACCTTTCTTGATTTTTCATATAGAAAAACAATAAAAAACACAATTGTCTCGAACAATACTAACCAAACATAGATATAATAGGTAAATACTAACAATCCATTTATAATTATGAATAATAAGATTTGGCTTGTATTGGCATTATTAATCTTATATTTTATGAGGTAAAAAAAGAGGTATAAAGAAGCCATTGAAAAGGAAAAAGCCAAAGCATGAGGTCTTAATAGCATGCTATACCATAAAAAGGTGGGTATGCAGACAATAGTAAGAGTTGCTAAAAGGCTAACTCGTTGACTGAAAAATAGTTTGAACAAATTATAGGTAAAAAAAGTAGTTAGAACACTAACGATAATTGAAAAATATCTGAATTCTTCAGGAGAAATTCTTAATATTTTAATTGTTTCATATAATAGGCTTATATAGAGTGGAGCGACTTCTGGTCCTTGAGTGCCTACAAGTTGTAGATATGTAGGCAGGTCAGGTGCATTTAGGTAGGATACTCCCCAAAAGTATTCATCAAACCAGACAGAGGGTTTTTGATTCAGGAGCATTATTAAAGAAAATGTGTAAAAGATAAGTATTAGATAAGGAAATGATTTTTGAATTTTGTCTCTTTTTCTTATAGCCAGATATATACTTTTCATAATTAAAAATTGTTGCGAATACTTTGAAGTTCGATTACCTCTTCATACCGTTTTTCAATTGCATTGCATTTTGAGTTATTAGGTTCGTCAAGAAGCATATTGTTTAGCCTATTTTCTGCATCTGTTTCAAATGGAAATACCCCAAGAGGCAGAACACATATAGTATTATCTGTTTTATGCGAGGCAAAATGATAAAACAAGTAGGAAGGGAAATAACCATCAGAAGTTAAGCGTTGTGTTTCTTTTTTTAGTGTAAGGTAGTCTTTTTTCTTAAAGGCTTCCCAGATGGGTAAGAATATATAAGCAAAGTATGGATTTTGCCGTTTTGCCTGCTGGAAAATTTTATCGGCTTCAATAATATCATCTTGCTCTGCCAGTGCATAAGCAAAGGTAAACCAGACATTTAAGTGTTGAAAGTGTTTTGTAAAAGTCTTTGCCCATTCTGTTTTATTGACACTAATAAGGTCAAGTGTAATATGGATGGGGGTAACTAAGCCTACTGACTCAACAAAATTTTCATAACGAGCAAGTATTGCCTTCTCTTGTTCGTCGAAATCCCTATTTGAATTAGACTTCAATAAGGATAGGAGAGAATTATCTGATGCTAAAGGAATAGTTTCTGTAATGTTTGCATTCTCCTCTTTTTCCTTTCTTATATTTTCTTTTATAGAGAATACATAACATAGAAGTCCCTCCCAGGAAGGGAATTCTCGCATGGTATATTGTAGACCTAATTTGTTCCACATATTACTTACAGTGGGCTCTATTTGATAGTTCCACTGGGTGTTGTATACAACACAAATATTATGAGTAGGGGAAAGATTTTTTATCAGAAAAACCAGGAAATCAGCCATGGTGTCTAATGAATCTGTAGTGAATATGATGGGAAATTGTTTTTGGGCTGTTGTTTCCCAATTGTATTTGAAAACGGCTGTGTCAATATCCGTGCCACAAATTACAATATCATCTTCGTTTATATTTTTTTCAACATATTGGATACATTTCTTCCAGTCTGTATAAAGGGAATCTACTCTAAATAATAAGTATTGATGCAATGCCCAAATTATTATAAAAATAATTAGGAGTTTCTTAAAAAGTGTTTTTGGGGGAGTCCATTTGTAGAGGATTATAAAGAGAAAACAAATTCTGGCTATATAACAGGGCAGTAGATACCGAGCCACTAAAACATCCGCATTCGTAAGTAAAGAATAAACGGCAAAAACGATAGGGAAAACAAAAGCAAGGATAAAAAGTGCCATTAAGTTCTTATCAAAGGAATAAAAGTTTTTGCTTATTTTATAGAGCGTATATATAAACAAAAGAAATAGAATGAAGGCGATAGATATTCCGCCAATATTTGATATAACCTTTGGGGCTATTTCACAAATTTTTTGAAGCCAGGATGGAACTGCATTGGGAACAAAATAGGGTTGTATAAACACGCTCCAAGAAACATACGAGGGAACTTCAAAATCTCTAAAACCGAAGATTTTCTCCAATATCTCCCAGAAGGTAGGTTGAAAGGAAAGGGCGAGAAATTTATTAGTTTGTGAAACATAGGTAAGGTATAAGAAGGTAAGAATAAATACAATTGAGTTCAAGACAATAGGTATAAAGTAATCATACTTTCGCCTGAACCATTCTAAAAGAAAAATAAGTATTTCAAACCCAATAACCCAGACAAAGAGATAATGGGATAATACGAGTAAGATATTTACACATATCAGGGCGAACAGAGTATAACGGTTAATTTTGTGTAGGAAAAGAAAGTATTTGAAGAATAAGTATAGCGATAGTAAGGTAAACATGTGTACTGCACCATGATATCTCAACATTGGAGCACACCATAAAAATAGAGGCGATAGGATAAATATAATAGATGTAACAAGTGCATACTTTCGCGGGAGAAAACATCTTGCTATTAGGTAAACAAAATTAACACTCACAAGATTAAAAAATATTATTACCCAACGAAAGGCTTCGATAGATAGCCCCCATTCCCCGCAAAATAGATAAAAAATAAAAAAATAAAAAGGAGCAACTTGTGGTGCATAAGATAATATATACTTAAATAAAGTTGGAAAATCAGAGGCATTGATAAAACCTATTCCATTTAGATATTCATCACTCCAAACAGAAGGTTTTTGTTTTATAAACATAATTAGTAACAAAGTTAAAATGGAAATTAAAACATTGTCAATGAATGTAAATTCATAATAAATTTTCAATACTTTATTTGTTATTTTTGTGAATATCTTTTTTATCAACATTTTTTATAGACTTATGTTTTGTATTTATGGGAATATAGACTAATTGATATTCCGTTTTTTTATATATGATAATAATAAGTCAAGGAGTATAATAATTGACCGCAGGCGTGCATTGCACAATATAGAAAAGACTTTTAGTATAGGTTAAAATATAAATTTCTACAAGGTTTATTTATGAATGTTTTGTTTGTGTCGGTTCAGAAAAATTTTAGTATTATAGGACCTAAACTTCTACATCAAATTTTGTTAAAAGAAGGCTTCAATTCAAATATTTTATATATTAATGGGTTTTCTAATAATGATTCAAAAAGCCTTGATTCATTAAAAGGGTATATAAAAGATTTATCACCTGCATGGATAGGTGTGAGTTTAACTTCTGCAGAATATAAATATGCGAGAGATTTTTCATTATTTATAAAAAAGCATTTTGATTTTCCAATAATATGGGGAGGAGTGGAACCCACCTCTACTCCGGAGCATTGTTTGCCTTATGCAGATTATGTATGTATAGGCGAAGGAGAAAAGGCAACATTAGATATTTCGTATGCCTTAAAGAATGGAGAAAAATTAGAAAACATAAATAATCTGGCGTATAAAGATGGTAATGAAATACATAGAAATCCATTAAATCCACTGGTGGAGAATATGGATGACTTACCTTATATCCCTCGCGTGGCTACAAATTCATTTTTTCTTAATAAAGGAAAAGTTGTAGAACTAACGCATAGTTTAGTAAAAAGAAACACTGTCCTTAGTGCCAGTTGGTACAGGGTTATCAATTCTCGTGGATGCCCTATGAGTTGCACCTTTTGTGTAAATTCTTTTTACTATAATTTATACCCAGAATATCATTTCAGGACAGCTTCTCCCAGTCATATTATTGAAGAAATTACTCGAGGTTTACAGGAGCCTCTTCCTGTAGCGGTTATTTCATTTTTAGATGAGAATTTTTTTGCTCGTAAGAAAAAAGACTTAGATGAGTTTTTTAGTCTATATAAAAAGCATGTAAATATTCCCTATATTGTATATTCCTCCCCTAATTACATCACGGATGAAAACCTTGAAAAGGCTATTGATACAGGATTGCGAGGAGTACAGATTGGGTTGCAGAGTGGAAGTGAAAGGGTTTGTAAGGAGATATATAGAAGACCCATTTCTATAAATAAGTTTTTAGAGAATGTCGAGCGAGTTAAGAAATACAAGTTAATCCCAAATATTGAAGTTATTTGTGATAATCCTTACGAAACTATAGAAGATGAGTTGGCAACAATAGATGTATTATGTAAAATTCCAAAGCCCTATTTCTTCTATTTGCTCTCTTTAACTTTTTTCGAGGGAACACCTATTCGAGAACGAGTAAAGGAAGAAAAACCTGAGGCACTAAATGATCCACATATAAAAGATTTATTAATAACCAAAACAACCGTGTTAAATAGACTTAAGCATTTATCTGCCATTTTCCCCTCTCGCATTGTATTGTTTTTTAGCCGATGGTATAAGAAAAATCCTAATTCTAAAATGTTAAAAATATTAGTAGAGATTTGCTTTGGGTTCGCATTAATCTTTGTTCAGCCTTTTATATTCCTCTGGATATTATTTTTGTTTAGTAAAAAGTCTATAAAACAGATGATAAAACTTTTGTATTATTTTGTTGACTTTCGTATATTCAAGACATTCAATTTCTGGCGAACATCTAAAGATACCACACAAACATAGTTTTTATTAATTCACTATTATGATTAGGCATATCAAGAATATAGTATAGAAACAGGAGGAGTAGGTTTCTGGTATTAGAATGGGACTATGCCAACAATTTTTTAATTTCTTCTACCGAAAGAGTTTTACCTGCGGATTTTACTTCTCCATCAATGACTAAAGCGGGAATCATCATAACTCCATATTCGGTAATTTTTTTAATATCTGTTATCTTTTCGATTTGATATTCTATCTTCATTTCATCAGCGGCAGTTTTTGCGTTATTGAAGAGTTGCACACACTTTGCACAATGCGAACCTAATATTTTAATGTCCTTCATTATTCTTTCCTTCTGGTTAATAGTTAATAATGTTTTTATGACTATATATATTCTTATTTTACCAAATTGTAAAATATTAATTCAAATATATTTCTAAGATATACTGTTATTATGCCCAAAACATCCCTATTTATATTTGTTATATTCAATTTACGATTTGAATAATTGTTGGCTATTTTGCTATACTACCAAATAGTAAAAAAAAGAGAAAGGACAAATATGGAAAAAAGATTAAAGGATAAATATCAATTGCATGCACAAATATTAAAGGCACTTTCCCATCCAACTCGTTTGTTCATTGTGAATGAACTTGAAAATGGTGAAAGATGTGTGTGCGAACTACAAGCCATGATTGAGGATGATGTTTCAACTATATCTAAACATCTATCTATACTCAAACAAGCAGGAATTATTGAAGATAGAAAGGAAGGACTTAATGTCTATTATCATCTAAAACTTACCTGTATACCTACATTCCTGTTTTGTATCGAAAATATGATGATGGAAAAGACAAAACAGCAGTATAAGATTCTAAAAGAGTCCGTCAAAACCAAATAACCATCCTATACTGAAAAACGACTTTTCCACTGTTTTAACTATTAAGGATTATTTTCAATGGATATAAAAAAAGAAGGTAAAATTTTATTTGTCATCATATTCGCTTTTTTAGTCTGCTATTTCCTGCCAATTGGCACACCTCGATTTGACAATGCAGTAATGGAATCCCTCTCTATGGTTAAGTGGTACGCGAGGGAACATGTATTATTATGCCTTTTACCAACATTCTTTATAGCAGGGGCTATCAGTGTTTTTATCAGTCAAAATTCTGTTATAAAGTATCTTGGCCCAAATGCGAATAAGATACTGGCTTATGGTGTGGCATCTATCTCTGGTGGGATACTGTCTGTGTGCTCTTGCACGGTGCTTCCCCTGTTTAGCGGAATTTATAGTATGGGAGCAGGATTGGGACCTGCTACTGCTTTTCTATACTCCGGACCTGCAATTAATGTTTTAGCAATTGTATTAACAGCACGAGTTTTAGGTATTGAAATAGGGACGGCTCGGGCTCTGGGTGCTATTCTTCTGGGTATTGTAGCAGGGATTCTTATGGCTTTTATATTTCGTTCAGAAGAAAAGCAACGCACAAAAGTATACGCAAATATGCCTGTTTCTGAACCAACTCGGTCTTTGTGGAAAACTGCATTGTTCTTCCTATCTATGATTGCTATTCTCATATTTGCGAATTGGAGTAAACCTGACACTGTCAAAGGCTTCTGGTTCGCAGTATATCAATACAGGTGGCTTTTGACCATAATATCAAGCATAGCACTGGGGATTATTCTATCTATCTGGTATGGTATTCATTGGTGGAAGGTGGTATTAACAGGTGTTGTATGTGCTATTCTCGCCTTTATCTTTCCATATAAACCAGTAGTCCCATTTATTGCAGGGACAATAGGATTATCTATTCTTTGTATAACTGGGACAGATGAGACGAAAGAATGGTTCGATTCAACCTGGGCTTTGACAAAGCAGATATTACCGCTACTTTTGATTGGTGTTTTAGTCTCTGGCTTTCTATTGGGCGAACCAGGGAAAGAAGGGATTATTCCCAATTCATGGATAGTATCAGCAGTAGGTGGAAATTCAATTATGTCCAATTTCCTTGCTTCTGTTATCGGGGCACCTATGTATTTTGCAACAATAACAGAAGTGCCCATTTTACAAGGGCTCATTGGGTCAGGCATGGGAAAAGGTCCTGCTTTAGCCCTTTTACTGTCTGGTCCTGCTTTATCACTTCCAAGTATGCTAGTGCTTTACTCTATTTTAGGATTTAAAAAGAGTTTTACTTATATATCTCTTGCAGTGATAATATCCACAATGGCAGGCCTTTTATTTGGTCTAATCCCATAAGTAAGTTTCACTTATATCACTTATTTCCACTATCAAAACTACATTACTCATATCAGCGATTTTTATTAGTAACTTCAAATAAATACTTAGTTACCATGATAATTACCAAAAAAATTCTGCCATACTGACATAAAATTGGGTATCCAGATGAATATATATAGTGAACCCCAAAGGGAGGGGTCAAAGGTAAGTGATTATAGTAAATCACTTACTTATACCAATAAAAAAATTAAACCCTAAAAAGAAGGAGTTAAAACTATGGTTAAAAAGTTAAGTATTTTAGCAGTTGCTATCGCGGTGGCTTTCGTTTTATCCGTTGGAGCGTATGCTGCCGATGTCAAAGCCACAGTAAGTGGTAAGGTCACAGTGCAAAACAATGCTGCTTCCATACAGGTAAAGGAAGCGAAAGATGACAGTGGAAAGGCGATTGCTGACCTGGCAGGCAAAACATTAAAAGTTGTAGGTGCAAAATCTGCAGATGCCGTGAAACTAAATGGCAAAGATGTTGAAGCAAAAGGGACAGTCAAAAATAATGCTGAAATTGATTTAACAGCAATTGCAGAAAAAGCCGCAGCACCAAAGAAGTAATGCAGTATACAGGAAAATATAATTCAAAAAAAGAGGGTGTTTTGGTGGTAAACGCTAAAACGCCCTCTTTCGTTATATCTGTCAAAACAATAGAGCAACAAAATAATTTTAGAAAATACCCCTAAATGGATGACGACAGGTTTTTGAAATATATAAGTGAGTATAAAGACGCTTTTTACAGGTTTTTGAAAAGGAACTTACACAATACTGCTATGATTGATGATGTTTTCTCAGATGCGGTTATAACAGCATATCAAGAGAAAGACAAATTTCAAGATGGAACAAATTTTAAGGCATGGATGTATAAGATTTTGTTAAATAAATTATTTTGAGAATATCAGCGAATCCAGTATGGGAAATAATACTGCTGAAAATTCCCGGACCATAGAAAACAATGTGTATGAACAAAATGATTTATCCAGTTCTCCCCTACCAATCGTTGGAAATGATGCCAACGAAACCAACAGTTCCTCCGAGATTTATGACCCTACCAATGTATTCTCAGATGTAGACTCATCAATCTAAATATATACCATATATACCTTTTTAGGTCTCTATAATAAATCTTTTTTTTCTATTTCTTTATACATCTATTGAATGAAACTTTCTATTTTCTAAATGAGTCTAAATTTTTGTAATAGCAATTAGAAGATTTATTAATTTAAAAAAATGACGAAAAGAAGCTGAATATGAAAAGAAATGGTTTTACTTTAATTGAATTGCTTGTGGTTATTGCAATTATCGCGATATTGGCGGCAATGCTTCTTCCTGCATTAGCCCGTGCAAGGGAAGCAGCCCGCAGAAGCAGTTGCCAGAACAACCTGAAACAGTGGGGACTCATATATAAAATGTATTCTGGTGAATCGCGTGGTGAAAAATTTCCACCATTACAATTTGAGGCTTATTCACACAGAAAGGCTGTTATTGCAACCGGACCTATGGTTCGCACAATTTATCCGGAGTATTTGACAGACCCGGCTATTATTCTATGTCCATCAGACCCGGAGAATACCATGCAAGATTTGATAGACCCTGAAACCGGGAAATTTAATCTTATGGAAGAAAGGGATGCCATTGATTTAAGTTATATTTATATTGGCTGGCTTCTGGATAAATGTGAAGATTCAGACTTACAAATTGGCATTGAAGATATTCTATCATTATTACCTCAGATGCCACATGACTTTACCCTTGACAATCCTGATGCAAAAGGACCCCAACAGTTTGTCGCACTCTTTATCGCTTTATTTACTAAAGCCATTGGGTATCTCCATGGTGGAAGTGGAGAGGATTATTTTCTTACTAAAAGTTTTGAACTGGCAGATAGTGATTGTAAGGTAGTTAATTTACTGGGTACAGACCCCATTGGAAATGGCAATACAGACACCATTTACAGACTTCGCGAAGGCATTGAACGATTTCTAATTACAGACATCAATAATCCTGCCGCAAGCAGTAAAGCACAGAGCGAAATTTTTGTTATGTATGACACATTATCAAGCATGGTTAAATATTTTAACCATGTTCCAGGTGGTTGTAATGTGTTGTTTATGGATGGACATGTTGAATTTATTCGCTACCCGGGCAAAGCACCTGTCTCTCAAGGTCTGGCATTATTCCTCGGCACATTAGTTGACCGTGGAAGACATGAGGATTAGAAATATAAAATAGGAGAATAAGTATGCTTTACAAATATAAAAAAACTTTTTTATTGTTAACCGCTATATTTCTGGTTATTCTTTGTCCTGTTTTTTTGACTGGTTGTGGGCCTTCGGAAGAATATAAGAAAGTCAAGCAATCATTGGAACAGCATCCTCGAATTACTCAGAGGGGTGCAAAAGTTGGAGAAATTCGATTTTTAACACGCGAAAATCAAAAGGATAAGGACCTCCGTTTTGAAGCAGACTTGTTGGACAAGGATGGAAATGTTATTGGTAAAGCAGAGGGCTTTCGTGTAGAAGGTTTTGGCACTCGTATTTTTCGTGTCCACTATAACGATGAACCTGAACCACCACCTCGTCAAAGACGCGGTCCGCGTAGAGAACAAGCACCTCCACCCTCACCTCAATCAGGTGAACGCTCATCAGCAAATGACCTGAATTAATCTTTAACTTTTCGCAAATTAAATAGTATGTAGAGAAACTGCAAAAACATGCTAAAATTGTAGCGGCCTTAACATTTTTCTTTGCATTCTTTGCGGTAAAAGTCTTGCCAGACGGGCATGGTTCAGTTATAACAAAAACTTATTTGAATATTAGTTCCATATCCTTCAAAGTTTTAAAATTGGCGTTCTTTCGTCACATTAGACAAAAAAAGGAATAGCAAGGGTCAGGGGTTTATTTAAAAAATTTATCGCTAAGGGGTCGCCAACCAAGAAGCAAAGTCCGCGACAATAAAAAATAGATTGTTTTATTAGGTGATTGTATATAGATTATCAGTTTAAACCGGAAACCATTGCTGTAAAGTTTTCTTAAATTTTAAGAAACTACTGTCAGTGCAAAATTTTAATGACACATTTCTGGCTATTTCAGCATAAATAGATGAGGAACGAGGGATTCTCTCTTTAGCATTAGCAAGTGCAGATTCCATCGCTTCTTTAGGGTCGTGTGGCTTTGTCTCATTTGACAATATAAAATTATTTTTTTGCAACCACAAATTAAGTTCTTCCTTTTCCCAGCCCAATGCGGTAGCAACATGAGGAGATTCACTCCATACCCAAATCTCTAATTCCGGGTCAATGGCAATAACAGAACAACGACCACCCCAACCAGATTTTATCAAATTGTCTTCAACTTTTTTTTCAATATTTTCTCTATTTCCTTTAAAACCACAATCTTTCTTATCAAAAAGAACCATTGCATATTTATATTGAGATTGAAAAAGACGCAAATATTCGTGTGCTTTATTAAAAACACCTGCGTCATGCTCTGGATGGACGAAAACTTCAGATGTTATTTTTCGAATACTTAATGATTTTGGCCTATCCAAAATTGTCTCTATAGTTTTTTTCATATTTGTATCTGCTACTAGAATAATTACATCTTTCTCTGGGTCCATTATCCTAATACTCCAGAGGCATACAGGACGGATAAATTAGGAGTTCCCTGCCAATTCTTTAATGCAGGGTGATCTGTCCCTCTAATTATTGAAATAGAGCCACTTGAATTTTTTGCGAAGCAAAGCACATCGTCAGGTTTTGCTACACCCAGAATAATTGGTGAATGTGTTGCCAGGAAAACTTGCGAATCGTATACTGATGATAGTGATTGATATACAGCCTCTATAGCCCGGGGATGGATTCCATTTTCGGGTTCTTCTATCAAATAAATATGATTGTCAGCAGGGAAATAGGCTAAAAGCGTCAAAGCCAGAAGTCGCAATGTTCCATCCGATAACAGCCATGCAGGCACACGAATTCCCGATTTATATTCCCCGACCAAATATAAGTGCTTATCTTCTGGTCTTTCCACTACATCAATATCTTTCAAATCTTCAATAACGGTTTGAATATGTTTTATCCACAGTTTAAACCTCTCTTTATGTTCTTCCTTCAAGGCTTTTACTATGAAAGGTATATTTGAGCCATCAGTAATAAATAGCCCCTTTTTTCTCAATGGTGAAGCAGGACGCTTCATCAGGATACTGTTTAGTGTAAGTGTTTGAACTTTATCCATTAAAATACTTTTAAACCATGTAGAAACTGGAAATTTTTCTTCATCCTCAGGTAGATTTGCCAGTGCAGACTTTGTGGGACCTATTTTAAATATGTTATTCCACCCTGTCTTTTCTGAACGAAAATAATCGTTCCCTTTTTCTGTTTTGTTAATGATCTTACGCCAATTATCTCCGCTTCTCCTTAATATAGCTTTGGGTGGTTCTACTTCTGACGGGAACAGGTCATTTTTCCCCCGCATACTTTCTAATTCACCATTATCTTCCCCTTTAAGCCATAATGTTTCGGATAAGATAGCGATTTCTTTACCCTCTCTTCCTCCAATAGCAATTTCATATCGGCAAGCAGAATATTTTCCACCTCCATTATTTTGTAACTTCTGTGGAATTTTAACTTCCACGGCTAACTCGAATTCATTACCTTCTCCTTTCCACAACAACTCATCTAGTATATTTGCACGCTTTTGAAGGGCATCATCAAGACCTTCATTAATGAGGTCTCTCATAAAAGCCATTACATCCAGAAATGTAGTCTTGCCACTACCATTTGGTCCAACTAATATCTGAAATGGCTGTAAATTCTGCCTGATATATCGAATACAGCGATATGATTTTGCTTCTATTAAACTTATCATTGCTCTACCTCACAGAAATACACTTTATTTCCTGATATACTGTTTTAAAAATAACCTTTTACTTATGTTTTAGTTTGTAAAAAGTGACTAACCCACAAAGATTACTTCTTTTTTTTAAAATCTAACTACAAGTTTAGCATAAACAATTATTTCCCTGACAATTAATCTTTCAATTGTTTGAAAAGTATATAATAGCCACATAAAAATTGCATGTTTTATGTAAATTTTTAATCTGGTGCCTTTGCGGTTGAAAATGACCTCTCTGTTGCGATATGCTTCTCCCTACCTTGTAAATAGTTATGAAAACAGAAACCAATAGCAGGAAGTAAATTATTCTATGCCGACTATTAAATACTTCTGTCCAAAATGTGGGAAAAAATTTGTAGAATGGGGCGCTGAGAAGTTTAACTTTAAGTGTCCCAACTGTCATGATGTCCAGTTAGAACGTATCGGTATTAGTGGTGACCAGATTATCTCCACTCCAAAAATACGGAGAAAGCCACGACTTATTGAAGATGAAGGGGATATTGAATTTCCAGAGGGATACTCACAAGAAGAAGAATTGGAAGATTTTGGAGTTCCTGATGTGCCCATTTTAGAAGATGAAGAACCCTCTCTCGAGGAAGAACTACCTCCTGAGGATATCGTTGAAGGACCAGAACTTCCTGACGATACCCTTCCGCCTGATGAAGAATTAGGAACAGAGGAAGAGGAATAAATCACTCTATTCAATAAATAATACCAGACAGTTTTCTATTTGTAAGAAGAAGTAGATTCAAATTTCCAACTTATATTCTTACTGTCTATTTATGATTTCTGAATGGTATAAAAAACATGGAGTTTTTCTGTCTGCATTTCTTTGCGCTTTATAAGCAGTGGATACAACAAAGAAGTATCCATGTTACTATCATTTCCAATGATTAGATATTTCTAAAATATTAACCATACTTTATCCCCGCCTTTGTTCTATTATGTTCTTCTCTTTACTTTTTACCACTTTTTTGTAATTCAGGGCGTAGATAAAGGGTACATGTGGGGTCTAATCGTTCAGACTTTCTTCCCTTCACCCAGCCGACAATCTGCACTGACAACCATTCCACTCCATATTTAAATCCAAACTGTTCCCAAATTTTTATTACTCCATACCAGAATAGAAGCACTAACAAAATAAAGGGAATGATATACAACGGGTTTTTGGGAAATTCTGATGGTGAACCCACTGCCCATAGATAAATTCTCCCAAGACTTACTGCCACAGGTCCCTCCAACAGAAATACTGTCAATGCAACCATTCCAATCCGTCTTATAATAGTTGTATGCTTCATCCACCACTCCCGATTACTGACCGTTGTATAATCCATAACACCTACCAGGTATGCAGATAGAAGAAGCATCAAACCTACATCCAGTAATTGTATTTTAAACGGCAAAGGAGATTTTGCGAACTCCACCGGTCTTAAACCATAGTTCCACATAAGTCCCCCTGCCAACATTACAAATGTTAATCCCAATCCATAGCCATACCACCGTATTTTTGATAAGTCTATCCGCTCTGACAAAGCAATTCCAAACACAGCACCTAAATAACCATACGCAATATTAGGTAATGGTGATAAACTAAATTTTAGTAGCCATGCCAATCCCCACTGCCTTTCCTGTATAGATTGATAGAAAACGCTGTCCAATACTCTATGTATTACAGGTGATACAAATAGTAAGGTCAATGCTATACCCGTCAAAATACGGAAAGTATATCTTCGGTCAAACAGTTCTCCTGAACGCCATAAAGCGTACAAAGTAATATGCAAAAAGAATAGACTTATTCCTATATTTCCTAATGCATCTGTATAGAAAAGGATGTCAAATGAAAAATCAGGAAAACCTCCCTTCTGAATAAAACCTGTAATCAAAGTTTCATGAAACTTACCATTAAATGGCATACGGTGGTGAAAAAAAATTACATTTATGAAAGAGAAACATATTAGTAGGAATGAATTTACCAGCCCTCCTAAAAAAAGCCTATTTAATTCGGGGGTCATTTTAGATTTTTCTTTATACTTAAGTAGATTTTGGTGCATAGAATAGGCATGTACCGTTCCGGACAGCATTACAAAAATTGGAGCCCAGGTTGCCAAAATGACCAGAGGTGCAAATACAATAAATATCCACGGATTAGCACTCTCCATAGATTGTGAATTGTTCCCATATATCACCGCATTAAAAGCGTGGAGCCAGATAATATAGATAATAAAAAAACCCCGTAAACAATCCACATACAACAATCTTTTTTTCACTTACTTGTCCCTTTCGTCGTTTTCCCATACCAATTATTTTTCCATACAATACAACCTACCCCCTATTTCATCACACAATCTATTTTATTTATCCCTAAATATTACAAAGCAGATTAAAGTCGTAAGAGGCTTAATAATAGAAGAGATAAAAGAAATATTTTGTATATATTACGCTCTCTAAAGCAAAAAGGGTGTCAAGTGGAATATCCACCATAACCAAATAGAAAAATATATACACATTTAGACCACAAAATCATAGTTTTTTATGCTCTGGATAGAAATATTAAGAAATAAAAATATGTAAAATTATTAGTTAAAAAAATTAGAAAAAGCCATTGATAGTGGCAAGTAATATTAAAAATATGCCGACAAACCACATAAGAATTGTAGTTGGTGTAATATAAAGATATTCATCCCCACTACTATCACTTAATTGCTTAAATAAATTTTTCATATCCATCATAGATAAGTTCCTTATCAAAATTAGATTACATATAAACATATTTATTTACATTTATATATATCCTCTTAATAGTCTATTTCGTTCTATTGTTTTAGCAACCACATTTCACAAATTCGTGCTCGTTGCCTCCAATTTTTCTGAAGATCTTCCATAGAAATACTCCATTTTATCGCAATTTCCATATCCGAAACACATTCTTCTGGCACGATATACTCTTTCCACTCTCCTAATTCCATTCCTTTTTTCTCCAAACTATTCACTTCTTTTCCATCAATCATAATTTTTGGTTCCCCAAATCCAGTAATACGCAGAACATACTTTGCACTTGGGTCTAATCCTTGATAGAGTGCCTCACCTATTTCCAATGAACACAACCACGCTATTCGATTTCTACTTTTTCCTTCGTCAAACCACCATAAAGTTGGTTCGGGCCATGCTTCTTCTGCAGGATTGGTATAATGAATTTCGCACCGTTTAATATGAGGTGATTTGGCAGTATTTCCTACATCATCATAGAAAGAACCATATCCTGGGTTTTCCCAAAAACCGATTGACCTCAATTTTTCTTTTTTTTCTTCTTCTGAACTTAGCTGTTGAATTTTCTGGAATTGGTCTTCTAACCACCAGCGATTGTTTAATGGAATGTCAATATAATCTAATGAGGCACCTCGTTCTCCACCACTTGCATTATATTTCTCTACACTTGTTTGCAAACGGATACTCTTAAAAAGGTCATCATACAAACTAATAATTTTTTCTCTTAAATCTGGTGCAGCAGGTTCAGAAACAGCCTTATTTAGTATTTCTTTTGCTTCATGGATTGCCTTATCAGAACCTATTTTATCAACACTCTGTAAAACGAGGTTAGATTGTTCCTCTAATTGCTGTTCATATATAACCTTTCTTCTTACATAAGTATCGTAATAAGCACGGACTAAACACATCTGCCATCGCCAATTATCTTTTAGTTGTGGTGCTTTTTGTTCTAATTCTTGCCACAATTTTAGTGTTCCTTCGATGGCTCCATTATCTACAGCACTTCCTCGCCAATTATTTTCCAATGCTAAAATTCCCTCTGCTGACAAAGTAGCCACATCCGTTTCAAAAAAGACATTTGTATATTCAGTAAGCACATCCCGGACCTTTTGTTGTGGATTCCAGCTCATTGCACTCCATATCACTTTATTTACATCGTCATGCACACCATCGGAATAGGAGATAAATCCATCGCAATATGGCTGAAACCAATTATGTATATACGCATATTGCACAGGGCGTGGGTTAATCCCTTCCCTTCCAATGGTTAGAGCAAAGGAAATGTCCCACCATGGCACAGGATATTGACAAAGTTTATTATGGGTAATGTCAGGATACATGCGAAGACGGTAAGTTTTGGGCAGATTCTGACGCAGATAGGATATAGGAGGGCTGGAAGGACCTTCACAAAGACCACCCATCCAATCGGGTTTTTCTCGATTCAAATAATCAAGAACATATTTTGACTGAGCCATAGAAAAACCCTGTAAGGATAACCATATCTTTGCTTCGGGATGATAGGGTTTAAGCCGTTTTGACAATTCTTCCAGAAAAGGTATTACTAATTCTGGTGGATTGTCACCCGGGTCTCCCCCTGGAAAAAACACTCCTGTCAAAACAGGACAGTCTTGATATAATTCTTCATGTTTTTTTATCATTTCTTCTCGTTTTTCTTTGTCATTTAAATCAAAATCTGCAGGCGTCCAGACCCAATAATCTAAACCATATTTTTTACATATTTCACTCATAGCACGGTTCATTTCTTTGCGTGGAACAGGCATAAGGGGTGTATCCGATTCATCCTGGAAAGGAATATTTTCGATGCTATTCGCCCCGAAAAAAGTCAACTCCCGTATAAACTGGTCATACTGTGCAACATTCCACGCATCATACGAGTTTGCCCTTGCACGATAACCCAATTGGTGTCCCCGAATGGGTGAGACAGGATTTTCAATAATTCTTAACGGTTGTGCCAATTTTACTGAGCCATGAGAATAATTTAATATACGCAAAAGTTTTCCAACACCGAATAAAACGCCCCGATTGTCATTTCCTATAATCCAGACCCGATATGTGTTATTTAAATCCTTTCCTACAATAATTGCAAAACCTTCAGAAGATAGTTTTGTCCCAACTTCTTCAGAAAATAAATTTATTTCTAAACATTTTTCAAATAAAGATGTTTTAGTTAAATAATCTTTTGTAGTCAACAATATGCTATTTTTGTCGGGTGTAAATTGTAGTACCTTTTCCAGATGAACATTTGTGCGATTTGCTATCTCCTCTGTAAGAACTTGAACAGCGGTTTTTAAAACCTCACTTCCGGTATCATCAGCAAGATAAACATTAAAATCTTTCAAATCCAAAAGTGATTTAGAAATTTCATCAGCCCACAAAACATGGAAAGCAAATAGAAAATAGAATAAGAACAAAGTCACACAAACATTTTTTTTCATCTTCAATAACTCCTGTGGGTAAATATATTGGATTTTTAAAAGGCTCAAAAGACTTTTTAATTTTGACTGTCTTTTGACCTATCTTGTTTTATTTTAGAATAAAAATATTCACTAAGTAAACAAAATATAAAAATTATAGATGAAAGAAGAGGCATATTAAGGCTTAAACCATAGGTAATTTGCAAGTATACTTTCTGTGTTTCAATAACTCCAAAGTCGTCAGATACCTGACACCAATACCAACCTGTATCTTCTGTTCCCAAATCTTCAATGAAAAGTTCATGTCCTAATGCTTGTTGAAATAAAACTGGATTAGAACAGTTATAGTTTTTGCAGAAATACCATTGGTATCCTACTTCCCCATAAGCACCTTCAACCTGAACTGAGAATGTATATGAATCTCCAACGGTTCTATTTACATAATTATTTCCTTCAATCCATGCTATAAGTCCAGTCTCTCCTTCGCTGTTTCCTTCTCCTTCATTAGTCCCCTCGACCATTCCTTCTCCTTCCACAATTCCCTCAACATTTCCTTCTATAACTCCTTCTATAGTCCCCTCTATAGTCCCTTCTATCATTCCCTCTATCATTCCTTCTGTAGCTCCTTCACCTTCATTAGAGCCTTCACCTTCATTAGAGCCTTCGCCTTCTATTATTCCTTCACCTTCAAGTGTTCCTTCTATTGCTCCCTCGCCTTCTACCACTCCTTCATTATGCAAATTGAAATATGCAACTATATTTTTGTTTTCTGTTATATTTGTATCTGTTCGATTGGGTGTAGTTACATCATCAGACCAATGGTCAAACACATATCCTTGTTCAGCTATTGCCGTTACCTCTGTTCCATTATCACCCCGCATAACACTTTGATTACTTATCCCTGAAATAGTACCACCTATACCGGCAGAATAATTTAGAGTGAACACAGGCGGTTTTTTAAGTTTTGCAATGTTATAACTTTCAACACCCCCTGCCGTATAAAATTTTCCACCCACATACAAATTACCTTGTGAATCCAGTGACAGTGCTCTGATTTCCTTAGTAGCACCATTTACTCCTGATGTGATTTCTTTCCAATTGCCTGAATATAACCATGCCAACCCATTAGCACTTATACTACCCCCCGCGACTGAAAAACTACCCCCTATAAAAATGGATTGATCCGTTTGAGGCAAAATATCATACACAATACTATTACTATTCACTCCACCTCCATTCAAAGAAGCCCATGTTATTCCGTCCCAGATTGCAATATTATTAACACTTAAGCCACCTGCCTGAGTAAAATAACCTCCCACATAAAGTTTATCTGAGGAATCTACTGCTAAAGAATAAACAACCCCATTTACTCCACTGCCAAGAGCAGACCAGGAAGTACCATTCCAACATGCGATATTAGATGCAGAGATGGTACCAGCATATTGGAACTGTCCACCTACATAAACATTTCCATTCGAATCTGAGGCTATATCGTAAACACAAAAAGGAGGACTACCATTAATACCCATGTACGGCTGTCTCCATTGAGAACCATCCCAATACGCAATCCTATTTGTATATGTTTCTCCAGACTTATTAAATACACCTCCTGCAAATACAACCCCAGTATTAGTCACCGTAATAGTATAAGCAGCAACATCAAAACCCTCCCCCATTGCCAACCAGTTGGAACCTGTCCATTTTGCAACACGGTTTCGAGTATCAAAATTTGAACGTATGAATGAACCTACAGCGTAAATTGTGTTATCTGAACTAATGCACATTTTCTCTACAGCATTGTCAAACCCATTTCCCATTTCTTTCCATACTGAACCGTTCCATTTTGCTACCCGTTTGGCTGGAATATTGTTAATAGTTGTAAAGGTTCCTCCACAATACACATTATCATTAGTATCTATAACTATAGTGGTTATTTTTTCATCCACATAATAAAGATTCATTGATTCCCAATCTTCGTCCAGATAAGTAGGGTCTATATATAGTGGATAAGATGCGTCCCTGTCGTCTACAATTATTGAGATACTTTTCTCTGGTCCTTGTGTAAAATGAGATAAAAGTCTTCTCCCGAATCTGTCAAAAACATTGAGTCTTGAATATTGAATTTTCTTATTTGAAACTTTATCTTGAACGCATACACTCTGAGATGAAACCTTAGTAATTTCTCCTGAAAATCTCAAATTAATTTGTAAAGGACTATTTCCTGGCAATTTTTTATAAAGTACAAAATCCTGTCTTAATCCATCAGAAAAAGGAAAAACGAACTCATCTAAAACTGAATATTTTCTAATAATTTTTCTCTGTATTTCGTTTTCCCCACAACAAAGTATAGCCTTTACACTACCCAAAGGAACATTAGTCTCTCCTTTAGAAATTGAAACAGGGGAAAACATTGGAGAGGACACCCTATTGTTTTCACTAAATATTTCAGTTTCGCTAAAAGAATCAATTGCAACACAAAAAGGCAAAAAACAGAAAAAAACGATAGCCACCCTTAATCTTGAAAACAACATACTATCCCCTTCCCTTTCATTTAAAACCCTTATATCCATTAAAACTACTAAATTACAACGGCTTTAACTATTTTATCAAATAAATTACTTCGCCTTAGCAAATTTTTGGAGTAAGTCCATCATCTTACGGTCAACTTTATATCCTTTCCATTCCTCATACTCCACATCACTTCTATCCGAATTTATCGGACCAAAGGTACCCATAAAATTCCACATTGCCCAACCCCAACCTGCTTCATGAAAGATAGAAAGAACATCTTCTAACCAGTTCATAACTGCTTTGTGGGGTGTCTGATTGTAAGCACCAAACTCACCTACAAAAATAGGCACACCTTTGTTTTCTAACTCTTTCCATGGTTTGATTATTCGTTTTTCTATCCCTTCCTTATTCCACATAAAAGTTTTTTCTTTATATGGATAATCGGGAACAGGGACACCATCCCATTGACCAACCCATGATGCTTTGTAATGAGTAATCAAAAAGGGTTGATACTCATGCAGGTCTGCAATAATGTCAAGACCTACTAATTCGTCTGGCGGTGCAACACCCCAAAGCCTACCGTCACAATGTATAGGTCTTTCTTTATCCACATTTCTAATTGTCTCTACTAACTTGCCCACAACCTTTTTATGTTTCTCCGCAGAAATGCCCCCAGGCTCATTTAAAAGGTTAAAACTTAATTGGGATGAAGGAATATCTTTATATCGTTCAGCAAAAATTTTCCAATGGTATGCACAAATGTTTAATGCTTCTTTATCCTCCCACAGATTCATCGGTTCCTCAGGTTTTGCTACTGTCCAGCCTGGTGCCCGATGGAAATTCAGACAAATATGGATTTCATATTCCTTTCCAAACTCTATTGCCTTATCTATCTCCTGTAAATCTTCTTCCCGCACTTTATATAAAGATTTTTCATCTGTCCAACAGCGATAATCCATTGGTAATCGAACATAATTAAAGCCTAATTCATGGATAAGTGCAAACTCTTCTTTCTGGAAAGGTTTTTTCCTATGAACCATAAAATAGTTGAGCAAGTTAAAGCCATGATACTTTCTCAATGTATTTTTAGATAACAAATCAGGCTGACTGGAAGGTTTATTATTTGCCTGGTTCGCTACCTCTCCAAAAGAAATTTTTTGTAACCCACTTAAAACAGATGTCGTCGCAAGCAATTGACCTAAAAAGAACCTTCTGTCCATAGACACACCCTTATTTATATAATAGATAGAGAAAAGACTCCCCCACTATTCCCTTTAAACATCTTTATTGTTTTATACTAAGGATAAAAAATTAATCTACAGGTTCTTTCCCTGTTAAGGTAGTAAAGAAATCTATAAACATATCGCCAACGAAACCTGTAATGTAATCAACGAGTTTTACTATAATTTCTTTTAATATTAAGTTAAAATCCATATTTTCGCCCCCTCTTAACTAGACTCTTCAGTTGAAGAGACACCAAATAAAGTTAATATTTGCCCTGACAGCCATTCGGCAAAAAACCTCACAAAAACACTTACAATGATACTTACAATGTCAGCCATTATCATTTCTTCTTTCTCCTTTTATTTGTTTTTGTTTTTTTATTATAAAATCTATAACTCCCTCACTTTGAAGTTATATACTTTCTTAAAAATACAAAGTATACTAACAACTATCACATATTATATTCAAAAAACTAATAAAATACGAAAATAATATCTTTACCTTTAATTCATATAAAAGAAAATACAATTTTGTATTTTACCCCCCTTTATACTTTCTTAACTTATTATAAAATTTTAAAACAATAATATACTTCGGTAGAATAAATTTATTCATATAATTTAGTAATAGGAATATTTTTTTAAGATGTATACTATTAATTGAACAAAAATGTAAGGAATACAATTATGATTCAAATAAAGTCAGTTTTTGTTTTTGCTCTGCTTCTCTTATGTGGTTGGTTTCTATTCGCAGAAGAACCCATTCAAAAAATCCAATATGATTTTATTAATCTTTTGCCTGATTTTCCTTCTCTTTATACCTCAACCAACGCAACTTTCAAAGACCCTAATTGGGAAATTGATTTTTCAAAGGCAAGTTCTGTTAGTTTTAATCATCCTTCACTTTCTCTGTTTGGCACACCGAGTAAATTTATATTAAAACTCTGGACAAGCTCAGCAGGATGTGAATTGGAAATCCTTTTTGGCTCTCATTTCCAATTTTTTCGGAAAAAGATTGGTAATCTACAATATGGTACACAGATTGTTGAAATTACTGCTCCTCCTGAAGGGTGGGAATTCTATGGCGGAGAGAACGATGGCAAAGTTCAAATTCCATTGCGATTTTTGCAACTACAAGTCAATAAGGCAAACTGTCCAAGCCAAATTCTTCAATTACGGATATTAAACTTTACTTGTGAAACGGCAATTGCTCCATATCAGGAATGTATCCTCGTGTCTAAAACCTTTCAAGATAATAAAAAGCAACTTCATTCTTCATGTTCTTTAATGAACCTTCTACCTAATGAAGTTCAGGGTGATTTGTCTATTCAGGTAAAAGACTGGGAACAAAACATAATGACACAATTTTCACAAAAGATAAATTTATCGCCCAGTGCCCAATCAATAAACATGAAAATTCCAGTCCAAATTTGTGAAGATAAAAATTTTGCAGAGGTATGCTGGACATTCAAAAGAAGTGATGGTAGAGAATTTTTGGCTAATTCCACTTATTCAAAAGATATAGATTTTCAACCAGAAAAAACACCCAATCCCGATTCTCCCTGGGGCATGGGTTTATTTCTATATCGCTACGGCTCAGACCAAAAAAGGATGGAAAAGGCTGCTGAACTTGCTTCTAAAGCAGGAATAAAATGGACCCGAGAAGAATTTGGTTGGGGACATCTTGAGCCTGAACCGGGTAAATTTAATTTTGATTACTATGACAATGTAGTAAATACGGCATTATCTTATGGAATTAGTGTCTATGGACTTCTCTGTTATTGGTCTTCCTGGACACAGCCTTATACATCAAAAGGAATTGAAGATTTTGTTCGTTATACCGAAGCCACTGTAAATCATTTCAAAGACCGCATTAAGTTCTGGGAAATTTATAATGAACCCAATATTTTCTTCTGGCAAGGTCCGAAGGAACTATATCCTGAACTGGTGAAACGGTGTTATGAAACAATCAAAAAGATTGACCCATCTGCACAGGTGCTGGCAATATCTACTTCTGGGATTGATTTTAATTTTATTGACTTCTGCTTAAAAGCAAACACACCTTTCGATATACTCACAATACATCCTTATAGACGCAATCTCGATGACATTAAATTTATGGGTGAACTAAAAAGGGTTGCAAATCAAGTGCAGAATCGCCCTGTGTGGATTACAGAAATGGGATGGAGCAGTCATCTGTGGAAAGGCGGAGTTACTGAGCGTGAGCAAGCATGTCTATTTGCTCGTTGTTATCTCTCTGCAATTGCTTCGGGTGCTGTGCAAAACACCAGTTGGTATGATTTCAAGAATGATGGGGATGACCCGTTCTACTTTGAGCAGAACTTTGGTATTATTCGAAATGACTTTTCTCAAAAACCAGCATTAAGGGCATGTGCCCATATTTGCAGGTTGCTACCAGGGAAAAGCATTCAAACACGAAATGAATTTGGAGAAAACATTATTGCTTTCCAGCAAGGAAATATTGTTGTCGTTTGGTCAGCAAAAGAAGATAAGGATTTAACAATCAAAGTTACTGATATCCCTGTTAAGGTCCAAAATCTTATGGGTGAAGTATTAACGGAAATAGACAAAAAAACTACTACCACACTACACCTTAAAAAAGGCTACCCCATCTTTTTAATTGGGGGAAAGGTAAAGGGAATAAAGCAAAAGTAAGGTGTTATTTTGCGTTTTTGAGGTTTTCTAATTCGGTGTCAATGCTTTGAATTACCGGGAAACGGAAGCCTGTCTTTGGGTCAAAATCGGGTTCTATAACTTTCAAAGAGACTGGATGCTGGTCGCGTTTCCATTGATTGGCTACAAATCTCCTTGCAAAAGTTTCAGTCCATTTTTTCAATTGTGCTTGTGTAAACTCTGGAAATCGCAAGCAGATAATTCGCCAGCAATCTACAAGCGAATGCCGCTGCTTCACAAACAAATAGATTAATTCATCAAGCACTTTATAAGGCATAAGGTCCCCCTCATCTGTCTGATTGGGTGCCAACTCCGCCGTAGGTGGAATTTTTAAAATCTTTTCTAATGAGTGAATCTTTCGAGTTTCTGCAAGGTATTCCAGCAGTGCCGAAATAATGGTTTTTGGCACATTGGCTATTGGCGAGAAACCACCTTCGTTATCACCTCCCGTAGTTGTATACCCTACGGCTGATTCGCTCAGGTTTGAAGTAACTAACAATAGACCGTTTACATTATTAGCCCAGTTCAACATCATAGCACCACGGATGCGTGCTTGAAGATTCTGTTTCGTGATGGGTTTAACCTTATCTTCTCCACCCACTATTTCCGCTGCTTTTTTAAGGGTGATTTCTGCTTCTTCATGGATACTAACTATCTGGAAAGGGACACCCAATTCTTTCGCCAATTCCTCAGCCGCTGTCTTTGTTTCTGAACTACTAAAATCTTTATGAGGTAAATAGATACTTGCCACTCTATCTTTGTATTTATTCGCTTCTTTTCCTTCTTTTAAATTTTTAGCCGCTTCTAAAGCAAGCAATAGGCTTAAAGCACTATCCCTTCCACCGGATAAAGCAACTAAAAACTTATCAAATACCCCTACTTTTTCAAAATAGTCTCGAAGTCCCAATGATAAAGCCTGAAACAATTGTTCAAAATAATTGTCTTCGATTGCATTGCTTTTTTGTTGTGTTGAAGTAGGGACATAAAGGCTTGTAGGAAGGGTAGAGACCCATTCTTTTAATGGTGCAGATTTAAATTGTGGGAACTCTACATAAACTCTTTTTGTGGTGCTGGTTTGTTCGTATTGTAGTGCCTCCGCTTTCCATGTTGAATTCTCTTTCCGTATCCGTGTTGTTTCATCTAAATCTACAACCGTTGAAGTAAGAGTCCATCGTTTATTGGAAAGTATCGGTCCCGTCAGAAGCGAGCCCTCTGGCGTAGCAATTATTCCGCCACCATCAAAAATAAGCCGACTATTATCGGAACCTAATAAATTTGAATAGATATAAACAATTTTAAGTCTCAAAGCATCTGTTAAAACCAATTGCTTTCGCAACTGATTTTTTAGCGGATTAAATGGTGAAGCGCTCAAATTACAAATAATTTCTGCACCATGTATTGCACGGTCTGCCGATGGTGGATGGGATGCCCAAATATCTTCACAAATTTCAGCAGAGACCAAGCCATACGGAAGTTCAAAGATTAAATCGCCAGCAGGGACACCGTGAATCTCCGTTGTCCCTACAATCCATGAAGACCAATATCTACCCTCATAAAATACCTGATAGGTAGGCAGGTATTTTTTTAATATCAAGCCATGCACCTTTCGATTACACACAAACGCAGTAGCGTTAAACAGATGTGATTCCTTCTGCACAGGGAGCCCTACAAACACACTTATCCCGTCTGTATGTTCTGCAATCTGAAGCAGAGATGTCCAACTATGTTCTACAATATCATTCCAGAACAAACGGTCTTCCAGACTATAACCGCTTATTGCCAATTCTGGAGTTACTAACAAATGAACATGTTCATCTTTTGCCTTTTCAATCACTTCACATAGATTTTCTGTATTCCTTCGGAAATCACCCACTTTTACTGAAACCGCGGATGTTCCAACCTTGACAAGTCTCATCGTATTTCTCCTATTGCAAGACGACACCCACCTCAGGGTTTTGCCATAATTGATTCTTTAATTCACCCAAACGCGGAGATAGAAGCACCCGATACACCTCAGGATTGCGTAATCGCTTATATTCCTCTGAGAGTGCGGAGATTTGCTTCTTTGCTCTATCACGAATAACAGATACTGACTCTAATGGTATAAGAATTTCGCCATTGTAAAACACTTCTTTTAATAAAGGTTCTGCAAAGGATACCCCTTCAATCTTTTGTGTAATGTGTGGAAATAATCGCGACCGTGCTTCTATTGAACCCTGGGTGGAATATTGTTCATTCTCCAGATATAACACATCTCCAAGCGGATTCCCCTCGTCATTATAATACCTTACAGAAATCTTTCTCCCCGGGTCAGTGCCTTTCTCGATATTTCCTGTAATTTTGATACGGGATTCCCAGACTCCGTCCCTACATATTGCAACCAATTTGTAAACGCCATTTAAAGCAGGACAATCATACGAGGTTACCAGATGCGTTCCTACACCCCAGGCATTAATCCTGGCTCCTTGCCTTCTTAAATCGGCTATTAAATCCTCATTAAGGTCATTAGAACCTATTATCATTGGATTTTCAAACCCCGCTTCTATCATCATACGATATGCTATCTTACTAATACGGGCAAGGTCACCTGAATCAATGCGAATTGCAGGTCTCACATTTATTCCCTGCTCCCTTAATTCCTTAAACACCTGCACGGCATTGGGAATGCCACTTTTAACAGGGTCATAAGTATCCACTAATAGCACGCATTGTTGGGGATAAAGTCGGGCAAAGGCACGAAACGCTTCCAATTCACTTTGATAACTCATTACCCAACTATGTGCATGTGTTCCTGAAACAGGGATACCATATATTTTACCTGCCATCACATTGGAAGTGGCAGAACAACCGCCAATATAAGCGGCACGGGACGCACTTATTCCACCGTCCGGTCCATGTGCCCGACGCAAGCCAAACTCAATAACCGGGTCTGGTTCTGCTGCCAAACATACACAAGCCGCTTTGCTTGCTATCAATGTTTGGTAGTTCAAAAAATTAAGTAGCGCTGTTTCCACCAATTGTGCTTCTAATAAGGGTCCCTCAACCTGAACCACAGGTTCAAACGGGAAAATTAAAGTCCCTTCTTCTACTGCTTTTACTTTTACATGTAACTTAAAATCCTTAAGAAAGGACAAAAAGTCATTATCAAATATCTTCAAACTTTTTAAATAATCAATATCATCCTGAGTAAAATGTAAATTTTTTAAATATTGCAATAGTGAATCTAAACCTGCAAAGATTGCGAACCCAGAATGAGACGGTAAACTACGAAAAAAATAATCAAAAGTAACCGGGATTTGTCCACGCCCTTCTTTGTAATATCCCGCCATCATTGTTAGTTCATACAAATCTGTTAATAATGCGAGGTTTTTTCTTTCAAACCAGGGTGTTAACTCCAATTTTTCCATATAAGCATAAGTTCCTATAATTTTTTATTTTGAAACAAAATATTTTTCCAACCAATCCATAGCGCAATCAACAATCTCAGAATGGTCGAATGCTAATTCAGGAAGGTTATCTAGAGAAAACCATTTTACTTCTCCTGCATCATCATTTGCCTGGATATTAGCCTCCGGTTTTCCCAGAATTCCTACGAATGCAATACCTATAGTTCTGCCCCGAGGGTCACGATGTGGATTACTAAATGCCCTTAATTGACACAATTTAACTCCCTTTAATGAAGTCTCTTCAAACAATTCTCGCTCAACCGCCTGTTCTAATGTTTCTTCCTCTTCAACAAAACCTCCGGGTAAAGCCCAATAACCTTCAAAAGGGGCATTAATACGCTTGATTAATAGAACTTCCCAATCGTTGTTATTCTTATGAAAAACAACCGCATCCACAGTTACAGCAGGACGGGGATATTCATATATGTAATGTCCTTTATGCTTCATAATTTATCTCCTGACTATTTGAATATTCTTTTATCCCTATAATATACTGTTTCTCTAATCTGAATAGTAATCTATTCTCCCTAATCTAACTCCAAATAAATATTTTTATTTTACTGAAAGGTTTTTCTTATGGAGCCATCTCTTCTAAAGCGAATATCCAAGTGGACACTTTATAGTATATCAATTTTAATCATCTTGATTTTAATTGGTTTCCTATACATTTTCCGAAACGCACTTTACAACCGATTTGTTGAATATCCCAATGAAAAGAAAGCATGGGAAGAATTGCGAAAAGAATATCAACCACCGATATATGACGATGGCTGGGAAGACTATGCCGGGGTATGTCATAGTCATTCAGAACTATCCCACGATAGTCAGGTGCCCTTTGAGGAAATACTTCAAGCATTAAAACAGGAAAACCGTAAATTTATCTGCATGTCTGACCACTGTGACGAAGGGAAAGCAGATTATTCAAAACAATGGCGGGGTGAACATGATGGAGTAATCTTTATACCTGGCTTTGAAATGGGTTATGGCTTTATGCCATGGGGTTTGCCTCCTACGGTTACATTAGACTGCAAAAAGGAACTTGAACCTCTTGCACAAGAAATTGAACAAAATGGTGGATTACTCTTCTATGCACATTCGGAAGAGCCCCGTGAATGGAACTTACCCCAATTAAAAGGAATGGAAATTTATAACATTCATACAAATTTCAAAAGTATTGATAGAAAAACCATTATTAACAAACTTGCTCCAGATATTATTTTGAACCTCAACAAATATCATGAACAACTTTTAAGAAGCATTTTTCAACCTTTAACAGAAGTTATAGGCAGATGGGATGAATTAAATATTACCCGTAAGATTGTAGGAATTGCTGGAAACGATTGCCATCAAAATACAGGATTTGTCGGGAGAATTACACCACAAGGAACTTTATATCTCGAAGACACGAGTCCCAAAAAAATGGGCGAATATAAACTCAATTTCTTTACCCGACTTCTTCTAAGAATGTTTTTTGGCAAATTAGAACCCGGAAAAACCTTATTTCATGTTCAATTAGACCCCTATCCTACTATGGTTCGTTATGTGGCTACACATATCCTTGTTCATGAACTATCGGAACAATCTATCCTTGACGCTTTAAGAGAAGGGCGAGTTTTTGTAGGATTTGAAATGCTTGCTGACACAAAAGGATTTGTTTTCTTTGCCGAAGATGGAAATACAAAAGCCATTAGTGGAGAAAAAATTCCTTTAACATCCACTCTGTCTCTGAAAATGGCTTCACCTTATCCATGCAAGTTCATTATTTATAGACACGGGATTATTGTTCAAGAAAACGAAGGACGAGACTTCAGTTGGACTCCTACCGAAGCAGGGAAATACCGTGTCGAAGCACAATTAAAACTCAATGGCAAATGGGTCACCTGGGTATATATGAATCCAATAGAAATATTGTAATTAATATCAACAGCAACAATATAAAAGCCCGTTCTTTGCAGAGCGGGCTTTTTAGTTATTCCTCTAATTTTTATAATATTTTATAGGGTAATCCCTTTCAAAGTCTGAACATTTTTAGCGACCTGTTCCCAATTTACTACATTCCACCAGGCTTTTACATACTCGCTACGATTATTCTGATACTTCAAGTAGTAAGCATGCTCCCAGACATCAATTCCCAATACGGGATAAACCCCCCATGGAGAAAGTTTATGCTGATTTTCCACTTGAAGCACCATAAGTTTTCCATCTGCAAAACGATAATGGAGCAATGCCCAGCCTCCCCCCTCTACTGCGTTTGCTGCAGCAGAAAAATACGACTGAAATACATCGAAAGAACCAAAATCTCGTTCGATTAATTCTAACAATTCACCCGAAGGCTTTCCACCGCCACCCTTACTAGGTGGTGCCATTATTTTCCAATACAAACTATGCAAGAAATGTCCACCCCCATGAAAAGCGGCTTGCCTCGACCAATGTTGCACCAAAGCAAAATCATTTTTGGCTTGTGCTTCTGCAATGGCTGCTTCCGCTGTGTTCAGCCCCTTTACATAAGCCGCATGATGCTTTGAATGATGCAATTCCATTGTCTTCGCATCAATATACGGTTCCAATGCGTCGTAGGCATAAGGCAAATCTGGAAGTTTATGCTCTGCATTACCACCACTTGTTTGACCAAACACGGTTAAGGGTGCTCCAATAATTGAACTTGCAGTTATCAGAGAACTGCTCGCCACTAAAAATTCTCTTCTTGAAGTATTCATTGTTTTTCTCCTTGCTTATTTTCAAATTTGTTTGTTTTGTATATATCTAATTTACACTTGTTTACATAAACAAAGGGTTTATTTTTGATATTCCAGAATTTACAATTAAAAAATTGATTTGACATTCATATATATTTTAGATATAATATATCCATTATATATATTATTTGATTTGCAACAGATAAAACTAAAACTCAAAATGAAGGAGATAACCTATGGCTAACATGTTTTGTGACCAGTGTGAACAAACCCTTAATGGCACAGGCTGCACTATAAAAGGGGTTTGTGGAAAAGATGCCGACATGGAGTCTTTGCAAAAAACACTCCTCTATGGCTTGAAAGGAATGTCCGCTTACAAACATCATGCACGACGGTTGGGGAAAACAGACCCAGAAATAGAAGAATTTACTGAGCGTGCTTTGTTCTCTACTATGACGAATGTGAACTTTGATATGGCACATTTATTGGAGTTAGTCCTTGAATGTGGTCGTATGAATCTAAAAACAATGAAATTATTGAACGATGCCCATGTGGAGACTTTTGGTAAACCAAGCCCTACAAAGGTTAAAGAAGGAATTCAAGAAGGACCTGGAATCCTTATTACGGGACATGATTTATTGGACATGAAACAATTGTTAGAACAAACAAAGGGAACAGGGATTAATGTATACACACATGGCGAAATGTTGCCTGCACACATGTATCCCAGGTTAAGGGAGTATCCACATTTTGTTGGTCATTATGGTGGTGCCTGGCAATTACAAAGGAAAGAGTTTGAACAATTTGGTGGACCCATTGTTGTAACTACCAACTGTGTATTGATACCTACCTCACACAACACCTATCTTGACAGATTATTTACACTACATTGCACAGGTGTCCCCGGTGCACCCCGTCTCAAAGAGGGAGACTTTGCACCTGTGATTAAAAAAGCCCTTGAAATAGGTCCATTAAAGCCAACCGAAATTAAGGAAAGCACAGTGGGATTTCATTGGACATATATTCTCTCCGTTGCTGATAAATTGGTGGATTTGATAAAAAGTGGCAAGATAAAGCATATTTTCCTTATTGGCGGATGTGATGGTGCAGAAATAGGCCGCAATTATTTTACAGATTTTGCTCAAAATACACCGAAAGATTCTTTAATTCTGACATTAGGTTGCGGAAAATATCGCATTCGTAATTATGATTATGGTGATATAGAAGGCATCCCTCGCCTATTGGACATGGGGCAATGTAACGATTCTTATGGCGCCATCCAGGTAGCCCTGGCTCTGGCAGAAGTTTTTAAATGTGGTGTAAATGATTTGCCTTTGACCCTCCTTGTCAGTTGGTTTGAGCAAAAAGCCGTAGCCGTTCTACTAACGCTCTTATCCTTAGGGGTAAAAGGTATCCGATTGGGTCCGGCTCTGCCTGCTTTTATTACGCCAAATGTGTTAAAAATCTTACAAGAAAATTATGACCTCAAACCTATTGGTAAAGATGCCCGCGAAGATGTGAAACAGGTTCTCCAATCTGCATCATAAATTTTTTAATACCCGGGAGCAGGTAGTTTTATACTACCTGTTCCCATAACTTAACAAAATAATGAGTTAAAACATGTTTAGTAAAACGACAATTACAGCAATACAGGCACTGGCTTATATTGCTTTACATTCCAGAGAGAATCCTGTGTCTCATGCGGAACTTACCAAACATATAAATGTATCTACATCCTATTTATCAAAAATTATGACGCTTCTGACAAAGGCACGTCTTTTGCATGCTTCAAAAGGTCCTTCCGGAGGATTCACTCTGGGCATGCCACCCGAACAAATAACATTGCTTGAAATTGTTGAGACCTGTGAAGGGAAAATATTGGGGGATTACTGCAAAGAAACAGATGATATTGAACATGTCTGTGCTTTTCATCAAGCCATGTATGAAGTTCGCTCTTCTTTAACTCATACATTAAGAAAATGGACAATAGAAAAAATTCTTCAAAAACCACTTCCAGATGAAAACCTTTTACCTTTAGTAGATTGTAAAATGAAATCTATCTGCGCTGTATTTCAACCTTCCAACAAAAATAGCCACAGAACACAAAAGTCTAACAAATAACATTCCTTTTCCATCCCTCCTGCTAATTCTATAATTACTGTAAATAGACGAAATACATGTATAATTCTTTTATATTTTCTTTCAAACAATGGTTTAAAATAGTGAATTTGAGGGATAATGAAAAAGAAAAAATTAGAAAAGAGTAGAAGGTCGGAATCTCGTATTAAAAATTGGGAAAACCGCGATGATAAATTTTTCTCAAAAGATTCTTTCCGATATAAGCGAGCCATAGTTCACCTTCCAGACAACCAACCAGAAACGAACCTTCCGCAAGAATTTGAACCCAATGCTACCGTTGTTTCACATACAAAAAAGTGGGCTTTTGTCTATCTCGATAGAACGGATACCCCCAAAGAACTCCAATGCAAAATTGATGAAAGACTACGCGAAAGAGAGTCCAGCCTTATAGCCCCGGGCGACAGAGTTCTTGTCCAGTTCGAAGGTGATGAACCTATTATTCGTGGAATTGCTCCGAGAAAATCAAAATTGAGTCGTCTATCCGTTGACCGTGAAGGTCCACCTGAACAGGTAATTGCCGCTAATGTGGACATATTGTTTATTGTTGCCTCTGTAAAACAACCTACCTTTAAGCCAGGGCTTATAGACCGTTTTCTCATCGTCGCAGAAAATGGTAAGGTAGAACCTGTAATTGTTATTAATAAAATTGACCTTATAGATAAACTTCCTCAAGAAATTGCAATTTACAAAAACCTCGGGGTAAAAATCATTTTCACAAGTTGTAAAACGAAACAAGGCGTTGATGAAATTGTTAAATTACTAAAAGATAAAGTAGGTGTATTAGCAGGTCATAGTGGGGTAGGAAAAACATCTTTGCTTAAATGTATCTGTCCAGAAGTTGATGCGGTAACCCTGGAAATAAGTAAAAAAACTGAGAAAGGGAAACATGCTACCACAAATTCAAAACTTTACTATCTCCCTGACGGTGGAGAATTAATTGATACGCCAGGTATCCGTTCCCTTGGTTTTGAGGGTCTTGACCCTCGTTCTCTTGATTATTACTTTCCCGAAATAGCACATTTTTTTGATATGTGCCGATTTAATAACTGTTCGCATACCCATGAACCTGACTGTGCTGTTCGTGAAGCAGTAAAGAGTGGAGACATATCACTTGGTCGCTATGAATCTTATTTGCGAATACGAAAAAGTATTGAACAAAAAGGGCTTACCCCGGGCAGACTGAGGAAAGAAAACATTCTACCCAAAGACCTTTCTGATTTCAATAGAAACCATTTAAGATAATCTATTGTCTTAAAAATAATGACTATTTATAAATAAACACTAAAGTAGGAGAACTTCTATGAAAAAAACCAAATCAATTTTTATGATTATTATTTTATGTATTAACTTTGCTTTTGTTCTATTTCCCTCTCATGCAGACTTAAAAAGTTATGTGAATAAACCAGACCCATCATACGCTTATGAACTTGTTGATACAAAGGAAATTGAAGGTTGCAGAGCAAAAGTTATTCATCTGACTTCCCAGACATGGCAAGGGTTAACATGGAACCATTTGCTTCTTGTTATATGTCCGCCTGAAGCAAAAAATTCGGATATTGCAATGCTACTTGTTAACGGTGGTTCAAATAAGCAAAAAGAACCCAAACTGGATTCTATGGAAGTAAAAATTGCAACCATGGTTAGCAAAAAAACAAATTCTGTTATAGCCGTTCTCTTCCAGGTACCCAATCAACCCATATTTGAAGGGAAACACGAGGACCAAATCATTTCTTATACCTACGACAAATATCTAAACGGCGAAGGTGAAGATTGGCCTCTGTTACTTCCTATGGTAAAAAGTGCAGTCCGTGCTATGGATACGATTCAACTTGTTCAAAAAGATACAGACAATCAAGACATCAAGCGATTTGTTATTACAGGTGCCTCCAAAAGAGGATGGACTACATGGTTAACCGCAGCAACCGGCGACCCCAGAGTAGTTGCTATTGCCCCCATTGTCATTGACATTTTGAATATGAGACAACAAATGTTACACCAATTAGAATGCTACGGAACCTTCAGCAGCGAAATAGAAGATTACACTCGACTTAAAATTCCTCAAAGGATGAATACCCCAAAAGGAGAACAACTATTAGGTATTGTAGACCCGTATAGTTATAGGAATGCAATTACTATACCAAAATTAGTTATTCTTGGAACTAACGACCCTTATTGGACAGTTGATTCCGCTAACCTTTATTTTCCAGACTTTCCAGAACCAAAATATTTATGCTATCAATCAAATACGAAGCATGATATAAACCCCACAGGGATAGGAACTTTAGCCGAATTTTTCTTAACAGTGAAAAACCAAAAAACTTTTCCTTCCGTATCATGGAAAATATCAAAAAGCAATACCATCACAGTAAATTGGAATAATCCACAAGGAACGGCATACTTATGGAAAGCCGATTCAGACAACCGTGATTTCAGAAACTCAAAGTGGGAAAGCACACAATTAAAAGGTGAGGGCAAAGCAAAAGCCAAACTAAAGAAACCTAAGACAGGTTGGAGTGCTTACTACATAGAAGTTCGTTTCCCCGGCTCTTTTGGAAATTCTTATAGCATCTGTACACAGATGAAAGTTCTACCAGACAAAAAATACCCATTTGTAATAGATAAACAAAATTTTACAGCAGTTCCAGTAAATTCCTCTGCTAAAAAATAAGACAGAGTATTAATCAACGAACCTCAATTTTGAAAACAAAAAGATAGATTGATATAATCTTTAACATAAGTTTTAGATTTCGGTGGGCGATTAGCTCAGGTGGTTAGAGTACTTGCTTGACATGCAAGGGGTCACTGGTTCAAGTCCAGTATCGCCCACCATATTTAGTTACACAGGTAATTTCAAGGCAAGCATCTGGGGAAAAGGATTAAATATAATCCTGAGACACATCATTGGACTGTCTAACAGGTTTAGATATTTTGACTATTCTCAGGTAGGTAATATCTTATAGCCTTATGCACATATCATAAAAGCCATAAAAAATCCTTATTAAAATATTTATATTGAAACTTATCTATTATGTTGATAAAATTTTGTTTTTTAATCTATTTTTCTTGATTTTTATTGCCTTATCTTGGCGTAATTTGATATAATTTAATTACTTATTTTCCTTCCTCTGTAAGGACTTCTTTTCCTAAATTAAAAGAAAGGTGGAGCATATGGCTGAAAACATTTCTCATGAGTATACTGCGGATTCTATTGGTGTTCTTGAAGGACTGGAAGCCGTTCGGAAACGCCCGGCAATGTATATAGGTGATACGGGGATTCGCGGATTACATCATCTTGTATATGAAGTCGTAGATAATAGTGTTGACGAAATCATGGCTGGCTACGGAGATACAATACAAGTAATCATACATATTGACAATAGTGTAACTGTGATTGACAATGGTAGAGGTATTCCTGTTGACCCGATGAAAGAGGGACCCCAAAAAGGTAAATCTGCTTTGCAAGTAGTAATGACCGTATTACATGCAGGAGGGAAATTCAATCATAGTGTTTATAAAGTATCCGGTGGCTTACATGGTGTAGGCGTCTCCTGCGTAAATGCCCTCTCCAAATGGATGGAAGTTGAGGTAAAACGCGATAATAAAATGTATTTTATGTCTTTTGAACGGGGTAAACTTGCTACTCCTTTGGAGATACGGGGAGAAGCCAAAGGAACAGGGACTCGTGTTACCTTTCTCCCTGACACAGACATTTTTGAAGATATTACATTCCAATCTGAACTTCTAATCAATCGTCTTAGAGAGTTAGCCTTCCTCAACGCAGGATTGAAGATTGTTTTTACCGATGAACGCTCTGATGAGCCTCCTATTACTCTTCATTATGAAGGTGGATTGGAAGAATTTGTTAAACACTTAAATAAAGGGAAAGAACCTGTTCACCCTAAACCTATTGTTATATCTAAAAGTAAAGATGATATACAGGTTGAAGTGTCTATTCAATATGTAAAAACTTATTATGAACAGGTAATCAGTTTTGCAAATAATATTCATACTCCGGGTGGGGGGACTCATATTACAGGTTTTCGAAGTGGTTTAACTCGCAGCATTACGGATTGGATAGAAAAAAACAACTTAAACAAAAAGAAAAATTTTTCTATCGCTGGGGATGATACGCGTGAAGGTCTAACTGCCGTTATCTCCATTCGACATCCTAATCCCCAATTTGAAGGACAGACCAAAGATAAGTTGGGCAATAGTGAAGTCCAGGGCTTGGTTAACTCTATTATTTATAGCGCTTTACAGGAGTATTTTGAACAAAATCCCCGGGTAGCCAATCAAATTGCGGATAAAATCATGGAGGCGGCTGAAGCCCGCGAAGAATCGAGAAAAGCCAAAGAACGCGTGCGTAGAAAGTCAGCCCTGGATACGCTAGGTCAAGCCTCAAAATTAGCGGATTGTTCTGAACGCAATCCTGAATTATGTGAATTGTTCATTGTTGAGGGAGATAGTGCAGGTGGCTCGGCGAAGCAGGGTAGAGACCGAAGGTATCAAGCCATTCTTCCTCTACGCGGAAAAGTATTAAATGTAGAAAAGAGCCGACTTCATAAAGTCCTTGAAAACAGAGAAATTGCTTCCTTACTTCGTACTTTAGGGATTGATATATCAAAAGAGGAGATTACCCTTGATAATTTACGCTATCACCGGGTAATCATTATGACTGATGCAGATGTTGACGGTTCACACATACGAACGCTTTTATTAACTTTCTTTTTCCGTTATGCACCTCAACTTATTCATAAAGGACACCTTTATATTGCTTTACCGCCTTTGTACCGAATCACAAAAGGTAAAAAATCAAGATATACTCATTCCGAATCTGAATTTGAATCGTTCATACTTGAAACAGTAATGGAAAATCTTCGCGTTGTTTCCAGTAATGGTGAGGCAAATAGTGATGAAAAATTAATTCAGGTGCGAACACTCACAAAAACGATAGAAGCCATTCGTAATCTTGAAAAGATAATTAATCGGCTAAACAAAATTTATGGGGTAAGTATAGATGAACTCAAGAGAATCAAGGATTTACCTCGTGAAAAGATAATCTACCCTGAAATAATCACTTTAAAAGAGTGGGAAAATATTTTAGATAAAGGTAAAGAAATAATTAATTCTGCAACACCTCTTAAAAACGGAAATGAAGTTTCCGAAGGAACAACGCCTGTTAAAATAACTCGACTTCCCAATCAAGTCGATATTGCCTTTATTAAGAGCCCTGATTTTTCTTCCTTCTTACACTGGCATGAAGCGGCTAATGCATTAGGAACTCCTCCTTTCCGTATTTTCAGCAAAGAAAATAAGGAAAACAATCTACTTTTTGAAACAGATTCCCCAATGAAATTAAGAAATTTCCTGATGGAATTAGGTAAAAAAGACCTTGTTATCCAGAGATACAAAGGTCTGGGTGAAATGAATGCGGAGCAATTGTATGAGACAACCATGGACGCAGAAAAAAGAACTTTATTAAAAGTTGAAATTGCAGATGAAAGTTCTGTGGAACAAGTTTTTACAATACTTATGGGGGATGAAGTAGAACCGCGTCGTCATTTTATTGAAAAGCATGCCCTTGAAGTACAAAATCTCGATATTTAAAATTCTAACTTTATATAAAATCTTTAGGAGAATATTTAATGGCGGTGAATGAAAATATAAAACCAGTCCCTATTGAGCAAGAGATGCAATCTGCTTTTCTTGATTATTCTATGAGCGTAATTGTAAGTCGAGCCTTGCCAGATATTCGGGATGGGTTAAAGCCTGTTCAGAGAAGAATCCTTTTCGTATTGCATCAATTAGGATTAACTCCCAATCGTCCCTACCGCAAATGTGCCACGATAGTTGGTGAATGTTTAGGGAAATATCATCCACACGGTGACCAGGCGGTTTATGATGCCCTTGTTCGACTTGCACAGGACTGGAATATGCGATACCCTATGGTAGATGGGCAGGGAAACTTTGGTTCTATTGATGGCGATAGTCCCGCAGCCTACCGATATACCGAAGCACGATTAACTCCCATCGCATTAGAGATGCTTACGGATATTGAAAAAAATACGGTCGAGATGCGTCCTAATTTCGATGGTCGTCTTGAAGAACCTACTGTCCTGCCTTCGGGTTTTCCCAACCTGCTGGTCAACGGTTCTTATGGTATCGCAGTAGGTATGGCAACCGATTGTCCACCTCATAACCTTACTGAAATTTGCAATGCCATTATTCATTACATTGACAATCCTTCGGCGTCTATTGAGGATTTTATTAAAATTGTACCAGGTCCCGATTTTCCTACGGGCGCTATCATTTGTGGCAAAGAAGGTATTCTCCGTGCCTACCGAACAGGCACAGGACAGGTTAAAATTCGTGCTAAAATTAAGGTAGTCTCTCAGGAGAGGACGAAAAAGAAGAGCCTGCTTGTAGAAGAAATCCCTTATCAAGTTACCAAACAATCTGTAATAGAATCCATTGCCAGAGCAGTTGACAATAATAAGGTTATAGGAGTAACTGACCTTAGAGATGAATCGGACAAAGAAGGTATGCGTCTGATTATTGAACTTAAGAGTGATGCCAATCCGCAAGTCGTCTTGAATCAGTTATACCAACACACTCAATTACAAAACACCTCACGAATCCATTTCCTTGCTCTGGTTAATAATATTCCGCGTGTCCTGAATTTGAAAGATATGATTCAACTCTATGTTCAGTATCGTGCGGAAATTGTTGAACGCAGAACCCGTTTTGATTTGCAACAAGCAGAACACCGCGCCCATATACTTGAAGGGCTCTTAAAAGCCATTGACCAGATTGATGAGGTGATTGCCCTAATCCGCAAATCTGTAAATGCAGAAGAAGCACAAACAAAATTATGTAAAAGATTAGATATTTCCGTAGAACAAGCAAAGGCTATCCTTGCTATGCCACTACGAAGATTAACCGGGCTGGAACGAAAGGAACTACAGGAAGAATATGATAACTTACAGAAAGAGATTGGACGACTAAAACATATTTTATCCAGCCATGAAAACATTCTTGAAGAGGTAAGGAAAGAAGTTGAAAAGATACGGGAAAAATATGGAGATGCAAGGAAAACAGAAATTTTGGAAACTATTGAAGATTTTGATATTGAAGACCTCATTGCCGATGAAGCAATGATTATCACCGTTTCCAATCAGGGCTATATTAAACGCATGCCTCAAACCACATCCAGGAAACAAAGACGGCGTGGTCAGGGCGTTATGGGTATGGAGACCCCTGACGATGATTTTGTCAAGCATATATTTACAGCAACCGCCCATGAGTACCTTATGTTTTTTACAAATGAGGGTCGTGTCTATTGGAGAAAAGTTCATGAAATACCTGAAGCCGGAAGAACTGCACGAGGTAGAAATATTAAAAACTTACTTGCCCTCGGTGATAGAGAAAAAGTGACTGCCTTTCTGTCTATTAAAAATCTAAAAGATGAATCCAAATACCTTTTTATGGTAACTAAAAAAGGTCTTGTCAAAAAAACACCACTTACTGCTTATAGTAAACCTCGTTCCACTGGAATACAAGCAATAACATTAGAACAGGGTGATGAACTTATAGATGTGCTTGTAACCTCTGGTACGGATAATGTCTTGCTTGCAACCCACAATGGACTTGCCATACGCTTTCCAGAAAAGGATGTTCGTCCTATGGGAAGAACGGCTCAGGGTGTTGTGGGTATTCGTTTAGATGAAGACGATTATGTGGTCGGCGTTTCTATTGCAAAAGATAACCTTACTGTCCTGACTATAACTGAAAATGGTTATGGGAAAAGAACCGAGGTAAAAGAATATCGTATTCAACATCGTGGAGGCAAAGGGATTATCAACATCCAAACGCAAGAGCGAAACGGGAAAGTGGTTACTATGCTATCTGTAAGTGACGACGAAGACATTGTTGTCGTCGCAACTGATGGCAAGTTGCTCCGTATACCTGTTAAAAGCATGCGCGTCATTGGAAGAAATACAAAAGGTGTCCAATTAATGAACCTCCGCGAAGGTGCCAAGATTGCCTCTGTAGATAGAGCCATCAAAAAAGATGAGTCCGAAGAAGAATCTGCTGATATTCAAGAGATAAACGAAGAAGAAGAAACAAACGATTTATTTGAGGGAACCGATAACAACAATCAAGAAGAATAAATAAAACCACCTATTCACTAACAATAAATCCTGTTTATCTTTATTATTAAATTAAGAGTTGGGGTGGTTTATTTCTTCATCTGCTTGTTCATCCAGTTCAAAGAACAAATCTTGAACCAAATTTTTTTTTAGTTTTTCTCTTATTGAGTTTAAAATTCTTTCCTTTTCAAAAGTAAGGCGGTGCATAATGGTTGTGTTCTTAACCTTAATGTAAAGCACCCCTCTTTTAAAACCTGACAATTTCGTGACTGAGGAAAAATCCTTACCAATAATCTCCTCCCATTGTTGCCAAACAGGAATCAATTCAAAACCTATTTTTACGGCATTGGATTTGGATAAATCCGAAACAATATCCGATATTTTTTCTGGTTTATTCTTATGCTTTTTCAATATTACCTTTCCTTATTCTAAACATGTTATATTTACTTGCCAGATTTCTACAAACAACTTCGTCAACTGCTGTTATAACAACCTGGACATCATCAGGAATTATTTCTAAAAATCGTTTTCCCCGTTCTGTATCTAAATCTGAAAACAACTCATCTGCAAGTATTACAGGCAACTCCTCACCTTTCTCCTTATATAAACAAGCCTCTGAAATTCGTATTGAGTAAGCACAGGTCTTTTGTTGCCCTTGTGAAGCAAATTGTCGAACAGAATATCCATTAATCTTTATCTCCATATCGTCACGATGCGGTCCATTTTGAGTCTGTCCTCTCTGAATATCTACAGTTCGATTCTCTTCCAATTTACTAATGAAATCATCCTCCATAACATTAGGAATATACCGAATTTCCAATTTTTCATCTGCCATAATCTGCGAATGAATACTTGTAGCGAAAGGTGTGATACTTTCTACAAAATTTCGTCGTTTATGAATAAGTGTTTTCGCATGTTCTGCCATTTGTATTTCCCAGACCCATAATTCTTCTGATGAAAGATTTTTTCTGCGAAGTAACTCATTTCGTTGTTTAAGGGCACGCTGATACCCTTGCAAAGCACGGAGATAATCCCTATCCATCTGTGAAATTTGAATATCCAGAAATTTTCTGCGGAAACTCGCTCCTTCACGAACTAAATCAGAAAAATCACTTGTTAAAAACACAATTCTTAACTGCCCAATCAATTCACTAATCTTTTCAAGTTCAATTCCATTTACACTAATTTTCTTACTCCCTTTCGACCACTTTGTCTCAATAACTCTCTGACTATCAGAATGCAGATGAGATATGATATCGCCTTTCAACAAAAAACCATCTTTCCCATATTGAACCAATTCCCTTTCGTTATTTGTTCTTAAACTCCGGGATAAGGATAGAAAATAAATTCCTTCCAATAATGAAGTTTTGCCCTGAGCATTAGCACCAATAACAATGTTCAAGCCAGGAGAAAATTCTACTATCAAATCTGTAATACAACGAAAATAGCGAGCAGAGATTTTTTTTAAATACATACTTCAATTTTTTCCCGAATAAATGAAACTTTTAATTAATGTAAAGTATTAATTGAAATAAATGTGATATTTGTTGTTGTTTCGTGTATAATTATAAATGATTTAATGATTTATAGATACAGATTTTAGACCAAATAGTGCATCGTTTGATGCACTATTTTTCTATATATATCGTTTTATTATGACATATTATATGCTTTTAGGAGGACTATTATATATTAGAATATGAGTACACTTGTTTCAGTAAAGCAAAAAAATATTGAATGCAATATTGAGAATACTATTCAAAAAAATAAATTTTTGTTTGTTATAGATGCGACTTTTGCACAAGGGCTGACGAGTCTTAGCACAGGTGCTTTTTTAAGTGCGTTTGCATTATATTTGGGTGCGAGTTATGTGGTTGTTGGACTGCTGGCAGCATTGGTTCCACTTGCTCAAATGTTACAGTTTCCTGCGACTTTTTTAGTGGAATGGTATCCTAAAAGAAAATTTATAGCCGTATCAGCATTGACCCTGGGGCGGACGGCTGCTCTCCTTTGCGGTTTTATCCCTCTCCTTTTTGAAAAAAGCAAAATTCTTCCTATCTTTTTTGTTCTTTATATTATCTATGTAACATTCAGCAATATTGGTAGTTGTGCCTTTAGTGCCTGGTTTCGTGATTCTTTTAACTCTGATACTTTTTCTCATGTTTTGACTAAACGACTTACTTATGCTACCTTGCTGGGAGCCGTTGTAAGTTTCATAGGCGCTTATAGTTTAGAATATATCAAATTACATTACTCTCAATCATTATCGTATGGATATTCTGCTGTTTTTATTTTTGCAGGTTTGTGTGGTTTAGGTTCTTCATGGGCACTCTTCAATATTTATGATTTTAAAAATACATTATCGGGAGAAAAAACAGATTCTAACAATCGAACAGTGAGTTTTATAAAACTTTTTAAAGAACCCTTTCAAAATGCTGTTTTCCGCAGGGTGATGTTGTTTAATATAATATGGAACGCTGTTTTTAACTTTGCAAATTCTTTTCTACCTGTATTCCTGATGAGAAGACTTGGTTATTCCATTTTAATTGTGATTTGTCTAACAGTGATTAATCAATTTGCAAATGTCATCTCCTTCTCTTCATGGAAAAAGTTTTCTAATAAATATGGGAATCGTTCCCTACTCTTAGTATGTATCCCATTATATTTCATGAGCGTATTATCATGGTTTTTTGCGGCAGAAATAGGGAATGCAAAGGTGCAATGGTATTTTATCCTTTGCCTTCACATAATCTCTGGTATTGGTGTAGCAGGAATTAACCTTTGCCTTACCAATTTAATTTTCCTGAGTACACCCAAAGGGAAAGCCACTGCTTCATTAGCGTTAAACAATTCTTTGAACGGATTAGTAGCAGGGATAGCGCCTATTTTAGCAGGTTTTGTGGCGGAACTGGGAACGATTTTTAAAGTCCCTTCATCAACTCTTTTTGAAAACCTTCATTTGCCTATAACAAAAATCCTTGCCCCTACATTACAAGTCACAGGATTAGATTTAGTCATGATAATTGCGGGAACAATTGGCATTCTTTCTGCATTAATCATACATTTCCTCATTCCCTCTCATCTTTCAGATTCGGACGCCATTTCGTCTATGCAATAAACACTTCCTCAAAAATATCCTTTGTAAAAGTCCAACCTTTTATACTTTACCTCGTAATGGATTATTTTTTAATTGTAAATATGAAATGAATTAATTTATAGATTGTATCGTCTTATAGAATAGATTTTAACCTTACTATAAGGAAAGAAATAATCCATGAAAACGAGACATATAAACAAAATCACAGAGCGGACAAGAATACACCCACAACCTGCTTCTTCCGCTGAAGCCATGTTTTTCTACTTGTATTTCAGTGTTATTTCCTTTATGCTCTCTGCGGCCTTTGCTGAAAAACAATAATTAAGATTTCTACCTAATTTTTAACTGCTTCTACTACTGTATCCATCTGTTCTCCACGAATTTTGAAGTGAACCTCTTTAAATCCTGCTTGATTCAAATCTTGTTGAATCTCTTCAAAAGTATAAGTTCCTCCGCCTTGCGTTCCTACTAACATGTTGATTGCAAAAAGGGCTCCCTGTTTTGGAGAGGTTCTATTTTCAGACATTACATGGTCACGCACCCACAGAACGCCCCCTGGTTCCAGTGCAGTATAACACTTTCTATATAGGTTTACATTTTGTTCGCGGCTATTTTGATGTATTATCGCAGATAGCCACAAAAAATCATATCCTGTAGGAAGTGAATCTTTGTAAAAATCACCCACACAAAAATCTATTCTATTCAAATAAGGAGAGTTCTTTAATCGTTCTTTCGCAATTTCTATTACAGGAGGCAAATCAAAAATAGTAGCCCTTAAACCGGGATTCATTTCGATAAAGGCTTCAGAGTAAGTTCCAGAAGCACCACCAACATCCAGCATTCTTTTATATGGGATAGGTCCTAACTTTTGCAATAATGGTTTTGAAGCCCTCAATGCAATAACATGCATCCCCAAAATGAATGCTCGCAACTGGTCCGGACTCATCTGGTCAATAGGTTTTATTGTAATAGACTTTCCTTTAACTATATCTGTAAGTTGGGACCAGCGATGCCACAAATGTGATTGGTGTTCCAGCATAGGAAGGATACATTCTTTCCCTTGTTTGCTTAAAAAGGGACTTACCTCTGGAGATGTCTTATATTTACCTTCTCTTTTTTCTAACAATTCCATTGATGCCAGTGCATCCAGAACATATTGTGTCGCTCTCCTATCCGAATTTAATAAATCACACACCTGTTTTAAGTCCATTTCCTTATCTGCCAGTAGAGTAAACAAATCCAATTCTACGCCTGTCAACAATACTCTTGCTTCGTGAAATACAGAAGCAGTTTTGAGCAATTTAGAAAAATCCATTTTCTTCTTCCTTTCCTTTTTATTTGTTCGCGAGAAACGAACATAATATTGAGTTTACAATATCTGCCTTTTGATAATTTACTGCGTGGGTGCCATCTTCAATTGTATATAATTTGAGCCATGGCACCAAACTCATCAACCTTTCAATTACAGAGAAAGGAACAACATTGTCTTTCTTACCCCAAATCAAGATTCCCTCTCTTTTTCGTTTTCCGAGTTCTCTATAAACATTTTCTAAATCATATAGAGGACCATATTTTATAGTTGACAATATGGCTTCTCGGTATCCCGGAATGCTCATTTGCTCCTCATGTATTTGTCTCAATCTATCTCTATCTTCATCGGAAACTTCCCATGTTTTTAGAATATTATCTATTAAGTTTTTTTCCATATAGAGTTTGTATATTCTCTTACCCAGTATAGGAATGCCCATAACTCTTATGCCTAAGGTTCGATAAAATAATCCAGCAGGAGCAATCAATACTATCTTATTCACCTTTTCAGGATAACAGGCTGTAAAGTCAGCGACTATCGCACCACCTAAACTCACTCCAACTAAATGAACTGGTAGTGGGAGTGCTAGTTTATCTAATAGTTCACTCAACTGGTTTACAAACAAATCAGAGTTATAACGCACACAAGGACGAGCAGAATATCCTCTTCCATAAAGGTCATATCGAACTACGCATAAACCATTTTTTGACAATTCATAAATATTCCTATCCCAAGAACACATAGGAGAGGATGAGCCATGCACCAGAACAACAATCGGGTTTGTTCTTTCTCCCACAATTTGATAGCAAGTATCCCCTTTACTTAGTCTAATAAACTTAAATTCATTATTTTCCATAAATATATCCTGGAAAATTTTAGCGATATGGGGTCAAAAGGTTAAAAGTATATTCCTCAGAAACTATCCAGTCCATAGGCATATCCCAGTTTCGATGGGGACACAAGGAAACTAATTGAAACTTATAGCAAAGACCTATAGAGATACATCCCTCATTTTTTTTCAAAAATCGGTCAAAGTATCCTTTGCCATGCCCTATTCGATAACCACGACGGTCAAATGCAATGCCGGGCACAATGCAAATTGTTTTTGAAATTATTTTGTCTGTCATGGGCTCCCAATCTGGTAATGGTTCTGGTATTCCCCATTTGTTAGACTCCAACCGAGACAATTTATCTTTATCTACTAAATGCCAGATTAAATCATCTCTATTTACTCGTGGTAGCCATACTTGCTTCCCCTCTTGTAAAGCGAAGTGTATAATAGGTCGCGTATCCACTTCCCCTTTGTTATCTGGCATATATATAAAAAGCCTTTCACAGAACTTGTAAACAGGCAAAGAGAAAACGATATGACTAATTAATTCACTCTTCTCCTTCACTTCTTTTGAGGAAAGGTTTCTTCTATAGAATAGAATTTTTCTTCGTAATTCTTCTTTGGTAGATTTCATTCACTCTTAAAGCCCACAACTAATAAAAGAACATTAAAACAAAACCTTAAATTGAGCATCATTAGATGCCTTTATTTTGAACTGGACATCCTTCTCCTTATTTTGCGGAAATAGGAATTCACCTATTCTCGAAGGATAAACATAAAAACTTATAACAACTTCTTCTGGATAAGTTTCTGAAATGGATACATTTTTTCCCAAATAAAAATATAACTGATTTGGAAAATTAAATTTTCCAGAAAAGTTCCACTCTTCTTCATTTATATTATCCTTAGTTATTTTTCCTACAAAACCATGGAGACCCTTTACTTCATATCCAAATTGAGTAGATAGTAAAGTAATACTCCCTTCCTGGCCGGGTATAGATTCATAAATAAAATGAGAGAAAGAAAGAAGACAAATTAAAATAAGGACATATAAAATGTTACTATTTGATATTTTATCCATCCGATTTAACTCCTTAATTATGCTTAACAATTATTTATTCTTTTTATCGAAACTCATATATACATGTATTCGTCTAATTATATAGTAAACGACATAGTGTACGCATGGCAAAATAATAACAAACAAATTATAAAGGAAAGGGAAAAAAATGGCACAGAAAAAAGGGTTTACTTTAATAGAATTGCTGGTAGTCATTGCTATTATCGGCATCCTTGCAGCCATACTTCTGCCCGCTTTAGCCCGTGCTCGTGAAGCAGCACGACGCTCAAGTTGTCAAAACAACCTCAAACAATGGGGACTGGTATTAAAAATGTATAGCAACGAGTCAAAAGGTGAAAAATATCCTCCCGTTCAAGTTGGTGCTTATCCCTCGATAAGTGGAAACATAGAAGTTCGTGGAGACCTTTGTCCAAGTGTTTTTGTTATTTATCCTGAATATCTAAATGACCCCATGATTGCTTTCTGTCCATCAGATAGTGATTATAGTCAATCAGTAACCCGTGCCAAATATCCTGACCGAGATGATTGGTGCATTAATTATTATGCTGGTGATACTGTTTCATGTGCCTCTGCAATGGATTCCAGTTATATGTATTTGGGATTGGTTTTTGACCGTTTAGGTGATGAATGGCCTATGGTTGATATTGGACCAATGGCAAGCGTGTTAGCTGCGTTAGGCGCTGGTTCTGGTGAAGGCTCTGGGGATGCCCCTGCACAGTTAGTTTATGGCTTGATGGCACTGGCTACCCAGAACCTGGTATCAGCAATACAAAGCAAAGATAATGCAGGTATTCAACGGATTATAGATTCTGACATTACAGGTGATATTCTTCAAGGTTACGGTAACGCAGGGACAAAAACGGTATATCGTTTAAGAGAAGGGATTGAACGATTTCTGATAACAGATATTAATAACCCGGCTACAAGTGCTCAATCTCAGAGCACATTACCTATTATGTTTGATAAAATATCTACAAATGTTTCAGACTTCAATCACATTCCTGGTGGGTCAAATGTGCTTTACCTCGACGGTCATGTTGAATTTCTACGCTATCAATCTGACGGTGGAACTCCACCTGTTACTACACCTGTTGCAAATGCAATAGGTGTGCTCGTATCTGCATTAACATAAAATCTATATAGGTTTTCAAGACTTTCAAAAGGTAGGGACAAATGATATATAGTCCCTGCCTTTATTTTTTACCTTCCTATTTCCTAAAAGAAATTATTATGCTCCTTTGAAGTATAATTAAAGATAATTTTTTAATAATTTTAACATCAAAAACAAAATTATATTTTTATAAAAGGTCGTATTTATGAAAACGAAACCTATCATTGCTATCACGATGGGTGATATAAACGGTGTAGGTCCTGAAATTATTGGCAAGGTATTGACTCACAAAGAGATTTTTGATTTATGCACCCCTGTCATATTAGGGAACATTAATGCCTACATACAGTACAATAAAAATATTCAAGGATTTATTGAACCCATAAAAATAAAAAGCCCTGATGAATCTCTGCACTTGAAAAACAAAATTGGGATTGTTGAACTTGAGTTTGAGAATTTATCAATAACCCCTGGAAAAATAGATTCTGTAAATAGCATAGCGGCAACTGCATGGATTAGACAGGCAGTAAAATGGTGCATGGAAAGGCAAACGGACGCTATAGTCACCTGCCCCATTACGAAGGAAGGGCTGGCAAAAGCGGGAATTCCTTACGATGGTCATACCACCATGTTAGCAGATTGGACAAGCACAAAAGATTATCGCATGTCATTATTTGCAGGGGAAAGAAGGGTTGTTCACCATACAGCACATTTATCCCTTCTTCAAGCCATTCAAAGTATTAATAAACCTGACTTGGTCAAAACAATTGAAATAGCATATAAGGCATTAACCAAAATTCATGCTTCAAAAATTAATATCGCTGTTGCAGGACTGAACCCCCATGCAGGCGAACAGGGCCTTTTTGGCATTGAAGAGATTAAAATAATTTTTCCTGCAATAGAAGAGTGTAAAAGCATGGGTATAGCCTGTTCTGGACCTTATCCCCCGGATACCATATTCCGTCGGATGTTTGAAGGTGAGTTTAATATGGTTGTTGCTATGTATCACGACCAGGGACATATTCCCATGAAACTCGTGGCTATGGACGAGGGAGTAAATGTAACCCTGGGTTTGCCTATTATAAGAACCTCGGTTGACCATGGAACTGCCTTTGATATTGCAGGCAAAGGAATAGCGCGCGAACACAGTCTATACAGTGCCATAAAACTTGCTGTCCAATTCACAGAAAATAAGGATTAATCCTTATGTGTTTTTATTTTAGAAAAAGCAGTTATAATTTTCTATTTGTTTTGCTACTTTTATTGTTTAGTTACAATTTGCATGCCCAAACATTTTCCATCCATCCTCGTTTTTTACAGGTTGGTCCCAATCCATGGGCTATTGCTACAGCAGACCTTAATGGCGATAACATACCCGATATTGTTACTGCTGACCGGGGAGAAATGAGGAATCCTCGGGAGGAGAAGCCTGCCAACGATGAACTATCCATACTTTTATCTCAGGGGGTTCTGGACTATATTAAACTTCATCCTTCACCTAAAACGGATTTTGCACCTTACGCCCTGGCTATCGCTAACATGGATTCGTTGAAATGGCTGGATATTGTTGTCGTAAACTTCCTTGCAAAGAAAAACCAGGATATTCAAATCTTCCATAATTTAAAAGAGGAAAATATTTTTACTGCCTCTTCTATAAAAATTCCCGATGATAACTTAAAATATACAAGGCTTACAGATGGAGATGAACAGCCCCTTTTTACTACACCGGGTTTAACCTCCTTAATTGTTACTGACCTAAACAAGGACGGATTAAACGATGTAATAACTACAGGTTGGAGCAGTGATATTGTTGCTGTATTATTCGGTGACTCTAAGGAAAAACTTGTTCTCCACCAGGTTATATCTACGCCGGGAGGGCCGAGAGCACTTACGATGTCAGACCTTGATAATGACAACTATCCTGATTTAATAGTAACAATGTTTAACTCTGGAGAATTATTGTTTTTAAAAGGCAATAATGAGTTTATATTCAACGAATATTCTCGACTCTTGACACGAGGTTCGGAGCCTAACCATGTTGCCATAGCAGATTTTAATGCAGATGGCAAACATGATATTGTTGTAAGCCATCGGAAACTTAACCAGCCCGTTGAAATTTTATATGGAGATGGACAACCTTTTTCTTTCAGGCTATCGAATACCTTCTATTTCAACAGTACAAACCCAGAGATAAACACAGAGATTATGGATATGCTTGTGGCTGACTTTAACAATGACCACCTGCCGGATATTGCCCTTGCCGATAGGAAAGGACAACAACTTATTGTTATGTTAAACAAAGGAAAAGGGGAACAAACAGAGCCGACTACAACTCGTAAAAAGGGAAAGCAAACAGAAATGTCCGTAATACAAGAAAAGGGCACGATGCAACCCAATAATTTCGCTATTGAAAAATACCCTATAAAATCAGGAAACCCCGTGGCATTAGCGACTGCTGACTTTAATCAAGACGGCTTTTTAGACATAGTTATAAGCACCCAAAACACTAACGAGATAATCTTTTTCCTCAACAATCAAAAGAAATGACCATCATTAGACCTTTGGAAAATTAATTCCTAACTTACCGCGAATTAAGTAATATGTAGAGAAACCTTAAAAATATGTTCTAGTTATTACGACGATTTAATATAGAAGAGTATTAAAACTTTTAATTTATTTTTAAAAGAAGTAGGTAATAATAAACTCTCCCCTTGGCAGAAGGGGGAGTCCTTATAGGGGGTATAACACAGATATTCAAATTTCTCTTCTGCTGTGTGAAGTTATTATAAAA
>CAZJTZ010000023.1:0-52408 GCA_964549105.1 uncultured Nitrospirales bacterium | reverse complement strand
TCATAATTAATCATAAGAACGAGATGGAACATTCCAGTTCCGCAGGTGGAAACAATCTTTCCCCTGTGGAACTGTTTTATAGGAGGGAGTGCTGGTATATTTAGCAAACATATTTGACAGGACTTCTAAAAAATTATTTTACAAGCTTACTGCATTTGCTTTATAATTATATACCCGGGAGCAAGTCCGGAGATTTTTAAGTATAAATTTGATAGTTTTATGTAGGAATTTTTGTCTATGCGAGAAGAAGAACGAATTGTCGAAACCTTATCGTTTGATGATGTTCTTTTAGAACCTGCTTATTCGAGTGTATTACCGCGAGATACGGATGTAAGCACAAGACTTGTAGGTAATATAAGATTGAACATACCTATTTTAAGTGCTGCAATGGACACGGTTACGGAGTCGCGTCTTGCCATTGCCATAGCGAGAGAAGGTGGGATTGGCATCATTCATAAGAATCTTACGGTTGAGGAACAGGCATCCGAAGTGGACCAGGTAAAGAGGTCTCAATCTGGAGTGATTACTCATCCATTTACTCTTTCTCCCAACCATACCCTTGCCGATGCGGAAGAACTTATGTCTCGGTACCGAATCTCAGGTGTTCCCATTACGGATGAGCAAGGGATTTTGGTAGGAATATTAACAAACCGTGATTTAAGGTTTGAAGAAAATTTCTCCCGTAAAATATCTGAAATTATGACCCCGAAGGAGCGAATTGTCACTGTTCCACCGGGCACGACTCTGGACGAAGCAAAACAAATTTTGCACAAACACCGTATCGAGAAGTTGCCTATTGTAGATGGGATGGGACGGCTTAACGGTCTACTTACAGTAAAAGATATTATTAAAGCCAGGGATTTCCCGAATCGTTGTGTGGATGAGATGGGGCGGTTGAGAGTAGGTGCTGCAATAGGTATAGGAGAAGAGGAATTCCCTCGTGTAGATGCACTGGTAGATGCACGTGTGGATGTGTTAGTTCTCGATTCGGCTCATGGTCATTCTAAACTCGTGATAGAAATGGTGTCTATGGTAAAAAAGCGTCATCCGCAAATACCTGTTATTGCAGGGAATATAGTTACAGCGGAAGGTGCACAGGCACTAATAGATGCTGGCGTAGATGCAGTAAAAGTAGGTGTAGGACCCGGAGCCATTTGCACGACTCGTGTAGTTACGGGAGTAGGTGTCCCACAAATTACCGCAGTGTTAAATGTAGTTCATGCTTGCAAAAAGAGAAACATTCCTGTTATTTCCGACGGAGGAATTAAATACTCTGGGGATATAGCCAAAGCCATTGCCGCAGGTGCAGACTCTGTAATGATAGGCAGTTTGTTTGCAGGGACAGAGGAAAGTCCCGGCGAACGAGTTTTGTATGAGGGTAGGACTTACAAATTAGTTCGTGGAATGGGGTCTATTAAAGCCATGCAAAAAGGCAGTAAAACACGATACATGCACTTTGATACAGAAACGACAAAACTCGTTCCAGAAGGTATTGAGGGGCGTGTTCCGTATCGGGGTGCTCTGGGAGATGTTATTCATCAATTGGTCGGTGGACTTCGCTCAGCAATGGGGTACTGTGGCTGCTCTGACATAAAGTCCTTGCAAGAGAATACCAAACTTATCCGAATTACCTCTGCAGGGATAAAAGAAAGCCACCCCCACGATATAACTATTACAGAAGACGCTCCAAATTACCAGATACCAAGGTAAGAGGTAATCATTTATGGAATATAACGGACCCATTATTGTTGTCCTGGATTTTGGTGCACAATACAGCAAGTTAATTGCTCGACGCATCCGTGAAGCAGGGGTTTATAGTATTATCCTCCCTTATAATGTGCCCATTGAAAAGATTAAGAACCCGCATCTGGCGGGAATCGTTTTGAGCGGAGGACCGGCAAGTGTTCATCAACCCAATGCCCCTTTACCCAGAATGGAAATCTTTAATTTGCATGTTCCTATATTGGGTATTTGTTATGGTGTGCAGATATTTGCCCAATTATTGGGTGGAAAAGTAGAATCTGCCATGCAGAAGGAATATGGTATTGCATATCTAAAGCATGAAGACAACTCCGAATTGCTGGAAGGAGTGCATAAAGAGACGCCTGTATGGATGAGCCATGGGGACCGGGTTACTGCTATTCCGCCAGGTTTTACAACTATGGGTGCTACTGAAAATTGTCCTTATGCTGTCATTGGTGACCCGAAAAGAAAATTTTACGGGGTGCAATTTCATCCCGAAGTAGTCCATACCCCTGAAGGGCAAAAAATTATTTCAAATTTTGTACATAATATATGTAATGCTGATTCTTCCTGGACGATGGGAAACTTTATAACACAAACTGTTCAGGAACTTAGAGAAAGAATTAATGGCAAAAAAGTTCTGTGTGCTTTGAGCGGTGGTGTGGACTCGAGTGTTACGGCTGTACTTCTACATCGTGCTATTGGCGAGAATTTACATTGTGTTTTTGTGGATAATGGCTTGTTGCGAAAAGGTGAACCAGAAATGGTGGAAAAGGTTTTTCGTGATAATTTTCATATAAACCTGCACTGTGTTAAAGCACAAAACCGATTTTTATCGGCATTGAAAGGTGTTACTGACCCTGAACAGAAGCGAAAGATTATTGGTTCACTTTTCATTGAGATTTTTGAAGAGGAGTCTAAAAAGTTAGGGAATCTATCCTTTTTAGCACAGGGAACTTTATATCCCGATGTGATTGAATCTGTTTCTGCTACAGGTGGACCTTCTTCTACAATAAAGAGCCATCATAATGTTGGGGGGCTGCCAGAGAAGATGAATTTGCAATTGATAGAACCACTTCGCGAATTGTTCAAAGATGAAGTAAGAGATGTGGGGAGACAGTTAGGGATACCAGAGGAAATTATTAATCGTCATCCTTTCCCGGGTCCCGGTCTGGCGGTTCGCTGTGTTGGAGAAGTAACGGCGGAACGGTTGCATACGCTTCGTGAGGCAGACGCTATATTTATTGATGAGATTCAGAAAGCGGGTTTATACAATCAAATCTGGCAGGCTTTCGTCTGTCTTCTGCCTGTGAGAAGTGTAGGTGTGCAGGGAGATGAACGCACCTACAAGGAAGTATGTGTGCTTCGTGCCGTAACCTCAGAAGACGCAATGACTGCGGATTGGTTTCGGCTTCCAACAGATGTTTTGCAAAAGGTGGCAAGCCGAATATGCAATGAGGTTTTGGACATTAATCGTGTTCTTGTGGATATTACATCTAAGCCGCCAGCAACAATCGAATGGGAATAGTTCTATTTATCTCTCATTTGTATAGGTTCGGTTATTCTGAAGGGTTAAATCGGAACTGTATAGGTGTAAAATTCTTATTCATTTTTCCAAATAGTTGTATTACCTCACTGAGGATAAGGCTATCCCAAACACGCTCAGGCAAAAAACTTACTTGCAACGGTTTATCAAATAATGATGCAGTAGCAAATAATTTATCGAACAACGGGGTAAGTTTTTCCGGATGATAAAATACAAGGGGAGATATTTCCGTAGCGTAATAAGGACTGAAATGGAATGGATTTCCGGTATTTATTATGGGAAGTAAATCAGGAAATTCATCGGTATCCTTTTGAGCCAATTGTTTTAGTATTTCCACATTTGTCTCTAACGAGAATTGCACTTTTAAATCTTTTCCATGAATGCAACCATTCAGCATAGTTCGGATTTTTTTTAGCAGTCCCTCTGCTTGTTCCCACAGTTCCAGAGGCTTTAATTCTATACCCGGATTAAGCAAGTGGATACATTCATTTACACCACTTATATTGAGAGCCATGGGAAAGGCAGTCAAGGGAAGTCGTTCTTTAGGATTTTTATACAATTGGTCTAAAAGGGATTGCCATAAATTCGCACTTGTTTCGCCAGCATATTTCAATAAAAAGTTCAGTTTTTCTTCCCATGCCTGAATGGCTAATAAACACGCTTCATACACCGCGGAATAGAAATTGTCTTTTGTAGGATTTTTATAAGCAATTCGTGCCAGATTAATAGTCACCCCCCAGAGTTCTACTCTGGATGTCATATCCATCGCTTCTCGGGGCGTAAATTGGAGGGATATGGGAACCTCCCTGTCTTCAACACAAGAAGCAAGAAGGGGCCAAAACACAGAGGAAGGGTCTATTTCCAATGGAAGGTTTAGACGCCAAAGAATGGAATCTGTGAGATAGGGAGGGCAATCTTCCTTTTGACGGATACATTCCAGAGTGTCTACCATTAGATTTTGCGCCACTGTTTCATAACTGGAACAAGGAGCACCTAAATTTTTCCCTTTGTGCCCAAATGCAGGTGAATCCATCCATTTCTGCGGTAAAGACCAGTCAAGAATGACCTGCATGCCTGGAAATTCTTGACTTACTTCTTCACATTGTTTAATCCAGTTGAAGACCCAATTCTTATAATCGTTTCCTTCCAATCCTTTTATAAGCGGTGCAATAGCCCAATTAAATCCCCACCATACAATAGGATTGAGGAAAAAATCAGTCCATCGGTAATAGGTGTCTGTGAGCAAATTCCAAAAATCCTCAGGGCTTTGTAGAGAAGATAATTTTTCCCGGTTGAGCATCCAGAAATAATACGCAGGTTGTTCTAACGATAAGAATCTATCTATTCGTTCTATGTAATGAAGATGAATGAGTCCTGTATCATGAGCATCTATAATTTCTGGAGAGAATATCAACGAACGAGAGATTTGTTCTTTAACTTTTTTGCCTAAATTCATATCTGTCATTTCCGGGTCTATATCTTCGGCAGAACCTTCTCTCATTATTTCAATACATTCAGCCACAGGCAGATTTACGAATGGATTTCTGGCGTTATGTATAATCCCTTCTCGATTTAACAGAAGCAAACACAATTCACTTATAAAATAAGAGGTTGGCTGGTGATATTGAAGTTGATTTAATATTTCAAGTATCTGTTGAGTTATTTTTTTACAAATGCGTTTATTCAAATCTAATGGTTCTAAAACTTGATTTATCTTCTGTGTAAGGATATCGAGATTTTGTTGAGCGGCAGGATAAAGTTCTTGTGAAGTATCCTCTGTCTTTTTCTTAGGAAGAACATCTGAATTTTTGATTTTGGAAATAAGTTTTTGCTGAAGTCTCTTTTGCCGACAAAATTCCATATAACTCCGCATGGTCTTTATCTGTCCCATTTCACGAAGAATCTGGACAGTTAAAGAATTAATCTCTTCTGATGTTACAATTGCTTCGAGGCCATGACATTCCCTTAAATAGGTCTTGATGGCCGTGGCAAGGCTGTATTCTAATTCGTTCTCTTCAATTCCAGCAGATTGTAAGGCTTTCTTTATTGATTCTGATAATTTTTGAAGGCTAAAAGACTCAATATGCCCATCTCTTTTTTTTACGCGAAGGGCTCCTTGTATAGGAATAGAGGGCAAGCCAAATAAGTCAAATAAAAAAGGTGATTTTTGGGGATTGTGAGACGATTTCATCTTTTGGGGACCCTCATAAGTTCATTTATTAGAGAATATATTTTAACACATTCCTGTTTGCTAAAAAATTAAGGGAAAGGTTTCTTACTCTGCCCGAGAAGACAACAGAAGAATTGCCGTTTAGGGTATTAGCCCTGCAAAGCACTATCCGTGTAGACAGGGTTTATGGTTATAGGAAGTATATATGGAAAAATTTATTGTTTAGTTTACATTGTAAGTAGCAATAATTTTTTAACTGCAAAGGGTGTAAAAAACGCCAAAACTGCGGGGGGGAAGACATCTATTCAGAGGAGTTTTGTAGCGGGCTGTCTAAAAAGTCAATTTAATTTCTAATTTTCTATGAATTAAGTAATAGATTAGTTATCTATATGTCGTTTTTGTTTGTAGTGTTGTTTAAGTCTTTGAGTAAGATAGTAGTTCCGTTATATTTCACCGGTAATTTCCAGATAGGATTATTGTTAGGGAAGAACTTTTTCCAATAAGTGAAATCAGTTTCAGGAAATATTTTGAGTGTTGTTTTGTTTAATATGGCAAGGCGAATCCATGTTTGTATCTCTCTATCTCGTTCCTCCCAAAATTCAGGGACAGGCTTGTATGCTGTTCTGGCTAATTGTATTCCCGATTGAATCCCTATAAGTGTTCGAATTACAAGGTTTGCACTTTGAACATCTCGATTTAACGAACTTGTATAAGAAGGGGCAGGAAGTAATTCTCCCGGAACTTTCCATAGACAGAGGTTGTCAACACTCCATACTAAGACATCCCATACCTCATTTAAGAACTCTTTTTTTTCTGTAAAAGATAAAAGATTGTTCTGAACATATATCATAGAAATAAAAAATACAGTCTGGGAAATGTCTGCCCAATAATCTGGGGTTGCAGGAGTCCCATCTGGATAGGACTGTAAGGGGAAAGTGAGTTTTGCTGTTTGCTTTCTCTGTTTGCCAACATTGTTCCAGAAGAATATAAGTTTCTTTGAAAAATCGAGCATATTCATATCATTCATGGCTTGCACTAAAAGAAAAGAATTTTGCAGAGAAAGTTTATTGTTGCAAATAGGCTCTGGGAGATTAGGTAAGATGGCACCTGTTGATGGGTCAGAGGACAAAGACAGGAGTAGCCAGGTATGTGCAAAATCTTCCTTTATGCTTTTTTTTGTTTCATTCCATTTTGTTTGCCAGAAGTTAATAAGTTCTTCTCTGGCATGTTCATAGTTCTGTTTCCCTGCCCAATCAACTAATTCTTCAAGTTCTGAGTAATTTTTTGCAAAGGCATAGAAAATTGTGAATACTTGCTGTGACTCTGTTGTGTGAGTAGATTTCAGAATCATGGCAGAGCAGGTATCTCCGAGCATATATGGCTTTTTGGGGAATGTTCTGGTTGCAATTTCCGATAAAGTGGTATTAATCGGGGGAGAATCAATGATGGCAGAACCTTCAATCGGATTGGGAGACGAAACCCCGATATATGTTCCCTCTTCAAATTTTTGCCAGAATTTTGGATTTATTGCCGAGTCTTTATTCAATTGTTCAAATCTTTGCAGGTCTGTCTTACTTAGTGAGTAGGGGCGAAAATGGACAAGGGCATGATGGGTCATATCCCAAAAAGAACAAAAATTGCTTCGAAGATTTTCTATAGGTATAAGGAAAGGCGACTCAGGTATTGGTGGAGGTGATGGGGAGATGTTTTGATATGAAATCAGTTGTTCAATTGAGTAAGGTTGTATGTTGTCTTCCATCACAAAATGTATAAAGAGGACATTTTTAGATGGATGGACAAAAATCTCTTCTTCCCATGCTAAATTACCTTCGTCTTTTGTCCCTTTCAGTTTGATAAGTGGAATCTCAGGTTTAATATATTTCCCTGTAATTGTGCTATCTGTAAGAGAATAGATAGAATCCTGAACCTTCAAGAAAAAGGCAGTAGGTTCAAGGAATAAATTTTCTTTTATGGGCAGTCCTGCGGAATTATCATAACTTCCTATCTGATTGCTTCCACCAATTCCCTGCCAGTTCACAAAGGAGATATTACCTTCAGAACTTGCACCTACAAGCATATCCCTATTTCCTACGAGAAAGAGAGGTCCTGCAAACAAAAATTTTGACATCAATACAAATAAAATGATGAACATATATAAAATATTGTTTCTATGGTTCATTTGTTAATTCCCCGCTGAACGAAAAAGTTGTTTTCTCTTTATCTTCTGAATAATGGGCATACAAATAAAAAGTTCCCATCTCCTTCATTACTTGTTTCCACGGAGAAAACAGATTGTTTATATCTCTCTCATTCGTTCCATTTAAAAGTTCTAATCGAGCACACCAGAGAAGTAATCCCTCTATATCCTCACTCAATTGTGAGAAACGAATGCTTATATTGGGAGTGTTCTGGGAATTGGTTTGTGATAGTGAAACAAGAAAATCTGCCATAAGCGATTCCTGAGAGCAGATAAGCCATCCCTTGTTGTAATAGACCAGAGACAGACATATAGCGTCATTCCAGACAGGGAGTAAATATCCCTCATAAGAGCCCCAACGACCTGAATAATAAGGTAATTCTAAATTAAGTTCTGAAAGAAGACTTTTCAAATCACTATTTTTGTAGGGGAACCAGACACCGAAAAGTGGAATGGGATTTGAATATTTTTTTGATGTGCCCAGATAGAACAACATACCCTTTTCTAACAATTTTTCATCTCTAACTTTCTGGTAGATTTTTTCGATAGAGGTATCTTTGAATGTGGATAACCAGATATTCAAGGGGTTTATCAGGTTTTTAGGGAATAGGGCTCGAAAAGTTTTTTGTATGGACTCGTCACTTAAAAGTTCTATAAAAGGAGTGTATGAAAAGGCAAAAGAATGATTTATACCCGTAAGGTCTAACAAGGGGGTTAATGTATACTTTTTATTGTCATTTATTGTTATCTTACCTTTAATATGATTATTTTGTTCCGCATTCAGGAACAGAGACAGTTCGTTTTTTCTGCCTAATTTTATATAACCAACATTTTTGCTGATATTCAAAGGCTTCATTGAAAATGGGATAGAGCGGGATAGGAATGTTTCTAAATTGCTGATAAGTAGTTCATCATTTTGCCAGCGGTAATAAAATTTTCCACCCGAAAGAGGACCACTTACCATATTAAAGTGTGTCGTTTTCGTTTTAGGCGCTATAAATAAGCGGAACAAGATATTAGGCTTAAAGGAAATAAGATAGTTCCCAGAATCATCCCAACTGACCACTAATGGTTTACCAGCCCAGATTTTCCAACGAATAGGTGTAGGTCTTATCCCCCATGTTTTTCTAAAAGAAAGTTCAATTTTATATAAATGTTCAAACAGATATTTGGAGAGATTATAAGTCAGTTTTTGTTCTTCTTCTGTAGCCCAAAAAGAGGGAAAATCAGGAAAATAAATAGTTAAAGTTGAATCTTCCAAAATGTATCCATTAAAACCTGGCTTCGGTTTGAAAATTAAAATAAGACCAACCAGAATAATGATAAGGAGAAAAAAGAGGGAAAGAAATTTGAATGATTTTTTAGTGATTATTTTCATAATATTTTTAGTATTCAAAATTTATTTAATAATTAACTGTTTGTTATAATAAACTATCTTTAATTTGTTATCCAAAAGAGATAAAGGTTTTATTAATATTACATAAGTTGTTTTATAGTAAGATTTTAACTTTATTTGGATAAATATGAAGTGAACAACTAAAGAAATAGACTATATTTGCCGATAAATAATATGTAAAAACAAGAATGTCGAGTGAAACGACGGAGGAACGAACAATGGTAGGAATACAGAGTGTCGGTGGGATGCCCGAGCCGGTACCTGAAAAACCTTCAAAAGTAAAGAGCAACCGGGATAGTGAAATTAAAGCGACGCAGGGTGCCGGTAAAGTAGATGTTCCTAAGGATGACCAGGTAGTAATTAGTTCTGAGGCACAAGCCGCCGCAGAATTGGCTCGCTTGATACAAATGAGTAAAGGACAAGATGCTGTGCGTGTGGATAAGGTTGAGCAAGCAAAACAGCATTTAGCACAAGGTGAATATAAAAAACCCGAAGTAGTCCAAAAAATAGCCGAGAAAATACTCAAAATATTGCGATAATATTTTTGTCGTATACCGATTTAACGGCGTGTGCTTAAACAACACACGCCGTTCCTGTTTTAAAATTGAATTTTGGTAAAAGGGAAATTAAAAAAGAAACAACGAGTGTTTATAAATCGTTTTATATAGTAGTAGAATAATTCAATGAAGACATAATTAAAAAGGTTTTGTTTATGATACATTCATTAAATAATGTAGTGCAGATAGTTGTTGTGTTTTCGCTTTTCCTTGTTTTTTCAGGTTGCGGAGTGGAGTTATTAACAACTACGGCTATTCAGGGTGAATTGCAAGCCCAACAATTGAAAAGCATGAAAAGGCAGGTTCAGGGTATTTCAAATCAAACAGGTAAAATAAACCTTGAACGGGCTATCCAGACTTTTCAAGCGGAGAACGGCAGGTACCCCACATCTTTGAATGAGTTAGTGCCTCAATACCTTCCTTCCCTACCCCAGCCTTCAGGTGATAAAGCCTACAGTTTTGACCCTGCAACAGGACAAATAATAACCGTTCCTGCTGGAATCCCAGCGGAGGATATTCGTAAAATGGAACAAATTAAATTTGCTGTGGTTCAGTTTGCACAGACAACGGGTTATTATCCTGCAAATCTTGATGGTCTTTACCCTTCTTATCTAACCTTTGTTCCACGGACAAGCAATGGAGAATCGTTTATTTATAATCCACAAACGGGAGGGGTTTTACATCCATTACAGTCAGCAGGGACAAATACTTATTCCAATCCGGGTAATTCTACATCATCTGTGGCTTCCCCTATGTCATCCGTTACAGGAGGAATGGGGATACAACAGCAATTGAATAGTATGCCCAATTCTTCAGGTGCTGTGGGCTCACATTCAAGACAAAATCTACAGGGTATACAGAATGATTATTCCAATAAACAGAATAAGATAATGGACGATTTGGGCTTATAAGAAAAGGTTTATTTATAGAACAAGGGTGCGAAGGATATTAAGTTTCATGCCTTTATATGCCGTGCCTGTATTGTGAAAGGTTACGCCCTTGTATCGGAAGTTTCTCAAAGGAATATGGGTGTGTCCAAAGTAAACATCAGAAATGCCCGAATCCAGACCCAGTTCAAGGTCGTCAAGATACCAGAGTAGATTTTTTGCGGTCCGACGATTTCTGAAATAGATGTGGGATAAAGCGACATGTGTTCGCATACTTACAGCAACATCATAGATTTGATTGATAAAGATATTCTTATGTGTGGGTTTGAGTTCCCAGTGATTACGATATTTTATTAATTGGCTATGGTTCATTTTGCGAATAGACGCGTCGCCATGTAAAAAGACAATTTTCCCCACTCTTAAATAATAGGGATGCCAGGTGAAATTGGGTAATTCATTTTCCAGTTGCGTTAACAGTTGGCAAAATTCACGATGATGGTCATGATTTCCTAAATTTAGGTGAATATGGCATTGTGGATATTTAATAGCAAGCATTCTTAAAAGTAAAATGGCTTTGTTAAAAGTCTGTTCCTTTGTTTTGTCCGTTACCCAGTGGAAATCAAAAGTGTCACCATTAAAAACAAAAATATCCGAGGACTGAATTGCTTCTTCAACCGCGTGGAACTTATTCTTCCAGTTAGAACGAGAACAAAAGATATGTAAATCTGACACTGCAGAAATTTTTTTCATATTGTTTGCTTTTTGTATAATGTAATACAAATCAAGTTTCGAGAAAGACTATCGTGCATATAATTATAACATATATAGAATACTTTTTTTATAAAAAATGGGTTCTATATAGTTTAATATTTTCCTTTCTATTCATCATCGTTTTGTTTGTAGGGTGCGATGGGAGTGAAAACGCCGACCCCAATGTTTCTGTTCGTTTCTTCCATTTGCCTTACCAATATCCATCAGCGGGACTTAGTTATTTTGTTACTCACGGTGATTTCAACCGTGATGGTGCACCTGACCTTGCAATTACTAATTATAATACGAACAATGTGTCTATTTTGTTACGCGATTCTGAAAAGGGGAATTTTAAACTCCATGTAGATTATTCTGTGGGGAAAAATCCCGGAATGATAGTTTGTGGAGATTTAGATAGTGATAGTTCTGATGACCTTGTACTGGTAAATCAAAGTGGGAATTCAATCTCCATTCTTTATGGTAAAGGGGATGGGACTTTTGAGGATGCAGAGGAGATTCCTTTACGAGAGGGCGCTATTCCTATGGCTTTAACCCTGTTAGATGTCAATCATGATGGACTTATGGATGTCGCTATCACCGAAAGCCAATTGGGAGAAATATCCTATATCCTGAATGCAGGGAATCGGACCTGGGGAGAATTTAATTATGTAGAATGCGGGAAAGCACCGCGTTGGCTTGTGCCTGTGGATTTAGATAAAAATGGGGAAATAGATTTAATTACTTCAAATCGTGATTCTAATAACATCTCAGTATTATTGAGCCAACCACAAAGTCCTTTTTCGACAAAGAATGATTATCCTGTTGGAACCTATCCGCGTTGTGTTGATGTTATGGATGTAAATGGCGATACTTATTTAGATGTGATTGTCGCAAATCCGGGTAGTGGAAATTATACAATATTTATAAATGATACTCATGGTGGTCTGGTTGAAACGAATACTCTTACTTCTCATGGATTTCCTATGAAATTTTTATTAAATGACCTGAACAGGGATGGTTTTTTGGATTTAATAGGTTTGCTTTATGGAGAACTAACTTCGAGCACAGGTGAAAAAAGCACGGGACCCCTTGGCACAGCAGAGATTTTTAGCGGTTCTCAGGGAGGAAATTTTACATATCAAAAAACGATAAATCTGGGAATGGGTGCTATTGATATAGATTTAGTAGATTTGGATGCCAATACTCAAAAGGATTTGGTATCAACTTTATCGGGATTAAAGCGTGTGGGAGTTGTTTATGGGGACGGGGAGTTTTTTAAAAAGATGGAAGTAAAGCCTGTATTTGATGGTGATATAGGAAGTCTAAGTTCTGGAAATTTAGATGGGGATTCACTTAACGAAATTATCATGGCTTCCAGTCAGAATGCTTATTTCCGTGTTTTTAAGATATATTCAGACCTGACACTTGTTGAGAAAGGGAGATGGGATGTTTCAGGAACAGTCCAATCAATGTTGTGCACTCCAATAGATAATGATAATAACTCTGTTGACCTTGTTTTATGTGAAAGAGGGGTGATGGGCGTTTCGGTATATTTAAACAATGGGGAAGGTGTATTCCAGAAAAAAGGAGTCTTTTCTGTTAAAGACCCATCTATCTCTCATAATGCGTATCCGTTTTCTATTGCTGTTGGAGATGTGAATAATGATGGCAAAAGGGATATTGTAACATCAAATTCTCATGCGGATACGGTTTCTGTACTCCTGGGTGATGGGACAGGTGCTTTTGGAGTGGCAAAGGAGACAGTAGTGGGTGATTATCCGACGGCAGCCAAACTTGCAGATGTAAATCGAGATGGGAATTTGGATTTATTATTTGTTAGCAGTAGAGACCCTGATGACCCTAATGACCAATCACCCCCACGCTTTGTGTGTTGGTTTGGCAAAGGAGATGGTACCTTTGATAAAGATACTCAAAAAAGATACGCGACAAATGGAAGTCCCAGGGGACTCCTGCTTAAAGATTTAGATAACGATGGAGATTATGATGCGGTTACAGTTCATCCGGCGGATAAAACGATAGTAATTTTTGGGGCAAAAGAGAAAGGTGCCTTTATTAACAAAGGCTCTATTAGGGTCGGGAAAAATCCCAGGTCTATATTCTCATGGGATATTAATGGTGATAATATGCCTGATTTAATAACTGTAAATGGGGATGGTTCTATTTCTGTTGTGATTAATGAAGGGGACTTAAATTTTTCGTATGAATATTACTATTATGCAGGTTATAATCCAATTTCAAGTGTTCCCTGTGATATAGATAAAGACGGTATTCTTGATTTAATTATTGTAAATGATGTTTCTCGTGATTTATCTTTTGTTTTTGGGAAAAATCCGTAAAAATAAGTTTAGTAGTTATTCGTGTATTCAAAACGAATTATCATCGAAACTGTTGAATGAAAAATTTATTAACTTACTAATTTTTAATAAATACTATTAAGGAGTGTTTTATGAAAGTTGTTAAGAAAGTATTAAAGTGGATAGGTATTGTTATCCTTGTTCTGATTGTAGGTTTGTTCTTATTAAAATTTTACTCAGACCGTACTTACTTCAAAAGCTATAACCCCAATCTTCCTTTGAATGTAAAAGTGGAAGAGGTAAAGGAATTTAATGATGAAATAGAAGCATTCGGTATTAAGCGTCCCCGAAAGTTTCAAAGTATAAAGTTTTCTTATGAAAGCAAACCGGGGTCACGGGTCCCTGCATTGCTTCTATTACCATCAGAACTTAAGGAGAAAGTTCCATGTGTAATTTTTCTTCATGGAATTGGACAAAATAAAGGTTTTATACATGAAATTGGTGGACCTTTTACGGAGAAGGGGTTTGCTATGGCAAGTTTTGACCAACTTATGCAGGGCGAACGGAAAATTCCGAAAGGAACACGGTTCAGAGGGCTGAGAGAGGCTATTTCTTTTTATCAAAGACCCAGAGAGACTGTTAATGATGCACGAAGGCTGATTGATTATTTAGAAACACACCCGGACATTGATGCAAGTCGAATTTATTTAGTGGGGGCAAGTTATGGTGCTGTTACAGGCTGTATACTTACATCACTTGAGAAACGAGTAAAAGCATCTCTCCTTGTTGTAGGTGGTGGAAACCTTAAATTAATGTTAGATGCCCCCATTGTAAAGGCTAATGCCCCCAAATGGCTTCATGTATTAGCAAAAATGACCCTTCCTTCCCTTCTAAGTGTTGGAGACCCGATATATTATGCTAAAAATACATCGCCGACGCCACTATTGTTTCTGAATGGTGACCAGGATACGGTAGTGCCACCACCAGCAGCAAAGGCACTGTTCGAGGCGGCAGGAGAACCTAAGGAGATACGCTGGTATCCCATTGACCATCCCGGATTACGCGAGCAAGATGGAATAGAAATCATTCGAATATTAGATGAAGGTCTTGCGTGGCTTATAGAGAAGGATAATAAGTTAAAACAAAATCCAATAGCATGGTACCGGGGCTGGGAGTCGAACCCAGGACATCTGGAACCACAATCCAGTGCTCTAACCAACTGAGCTACCCCGGCACCTATTACATATTCTACAAAAAAATATGTAAAAAACGCAAAGCAGTGTGAATGTTATAGTTCTACGGATATATATTTTGAGAAGAGAAGTTAGCAAAAAGTATAAAGGAACGGGATAGTAGAGCAAGAAATCGTTCCCTTAATTTTTGTATTGGACAGTAATGTAAGGATACTTATTATAAAATTTATAAAAAATTGTTTAATTTGTTATATTCTTGAAACAAATTTGCTTAAAAGACTGTCAAATATAGGGTTTTTGTAATCTATCTTATTTGTTTTAATAACCACGATTAAGGAGTTTTTTCCATGAAAGTTGTCAAGAAAGTATTGAAGTGGGTAGGTATTGTTGTTCTTGTTTTGGTTCTTTCTTTTCTTTTACTAAAATTTTATGGAGACCGAACTTATTTTAGTAACTATAACCCAAGTCTTCCATTAAATGTTCGAGTAGAAGAAGTGAAAGAATATAATGATACAGTAAATGCCTTTAGTGTTGAGCGTCCTCGGCATTTTCAAAGTATAAAGTTTTCTTATGAAAGTAGGCCTGGTCAACGGGTTCCCGCATTGCTTTTATTGCCGTTGGAACTGAAGGGGAAAGTTCCGTGTGTAGTTTTTCTCCATGGAATTGGTCAGAGCAAAAGTTTTATAAATAAGATAGGCGGCACTTTCACAGAGAAGGGCTTTGCCATGGCGAGTTTTGACCAACTTATGCAGGGAGAACGAGAGATTAAGGGGGGATGGCTAAAACAGGGGTTTGCTTTTTATCAGAGACCCAGGGAAACAATCAATGATGCGCGAAGATTAATTGATTATCTGGAAACACACCCGGATATTGATGCAAATCGAATTTATTTAGTTGGTGCAAGTTATGGTTCTATTACGGGGTGTACCCTGACAGCGTTTGAGAAACGGATTAAAGCGTCAGTTTTTGTTGTAGGTGGTGGGAATATCAAATTAATGCTGGATGCACCTGCTATAAAAAATAATTCTCCGAGATGGCTACATGTAATTGCAAAGCCTATTGTTTCATATATAATGAATGTTGCGGACCCGATACATTATGCTAAGAATACATCGCCAACGCCTGTTCTGTTTCTTAATGGGGACCAGGATACGCTGGTGTCTCCGGAAGCAGGGAAAGCATTGTTTGAGGCAGCAGGTGAGCCGAAGGAAATACGCTGGTATCCCATTGACCATCCCGGATTACGAGATAAAGATGGTCCTGAAGTTATACGATTGTTAGATGATGGCCTGGCATGGTTAATAGAACAGGATAATAAGTTAAAACAAAACCCAGTAGCGTGGTACCGGGGCTGGGAGTCAAATCCTGAGCATCTGGAACCACAACTCGTTCTAAACAACTAAGCCGCCCCTGCGATTTACATATATTTCAGTTTGTATTGCTTAATTTATTTCTCCAATAATTTAATAAATCCGTTAGAATATCTTCTATGTTAAGTTTGGGTTCCCAGGAAGTGCCCACCTTCAATTTTTCATAACTGCCGTAAATTTTATGAATATCATGAGTCCGTGTTCTTTTGGAGTCAATAATCACTTCAACTTTTATGCCTGTTTCCTTTTGCAAGATTTCTATAATCTGTTTTATGGAGTAAGGACTACCAGAACAGAGATTATAAACTTCTCCCCTTTCCCCATACTGGGCGAGTGTTTCATAAGCCCGCACAACATCTGATACATGTAAAAAGTCCCGTTCTACTTCGATATTTCCCACATAAAGAGTGGGCTCTTTTATCCCCTTTTCAATTTCCACAAATTGTTTTGCAAAATTAGATAAGACAAACTGTTCGTTTTGGCCTGCACCAGAGTGATTGAAGGGACGAATGATAATTGTAGACAGTAGACGATTTCTATTTAAGTATTGGCAATACAGGTCAGAAGTTAGTTTTGAAATAGCATACGGGTTTTGCGGATTTAAGGGATGTTTTTCATCAATAGGAAGGTAGCAAGGTGGACCATACACCTCGGAACTACTAATAAAAACGAAGTTCAGGTCTTTGCTGCCATAATGTTTATGTAAAAGTTCGGTAAACATAATCACACTATCTGTATTGGTTTTGAAACAAGATAAGGGGTCCTGCATGGATTGCGGGACAAAACTGATGGCAGATAGGTGAAATACGGTTGAAAGGGGACCTATCTGGTTTAGAAGCGTTTCTATCTGCTCCTTTTTTTGTAGGTCGCAATAAAATAAACCTTCTTTTTGGACTATATCGCAACCAAATACTTCCCAGCCACAGGTTTGAAGATGTTTTAATAGATGTTGCCCAACAAAACCACCCGCACCTGTTACTAAAGCCTGTTTTTTCATGCTTCTGCCTTTAACTCATGAATATGTTTTTGGACAAACTTCAAATCTGAATCAACCATCATTTGAACCAAATCTTCAAAAGAGTGCCTCTTTTTCCATCCTAATTTCGTTTTTGCTCTGGAAGCATTACCCAGTAATAAATTTACCTCAGCAGGGCGATAAAACTGTTTGTCGGTTTTCACATATTTTTTCCAGTCCAGACCGACATGAGAAAAGGCAATTTCACAAAATTCCTGAACACTGTGCGTTTCCTCGCTGGCAATAACATAATCATCAGGTTCGTTTTGTTGTAGCATAAGCCACATCGCTTCTACATAGTCGCCAGCAAAACCCCAGTCTCGTTTTGCCTCCATATTGCCTAAAAGTAGTTCCTTTTTTAGTCCATGCACGATACAAGCGACTCCATGCGTAATTTTCCGTGTAACAAATTCTAACCCCCGGCGCGGAGATTCATGGTTGAATAATATTCCACAACAGGCAAAAATGTTATAACTTTCTCGGTAGTTAACAGTAATCATGTGTCCATATACTTTTGCCACACCGTAGGGACTGCGGGGATGGAAAGGGGTTGTCTCTGTTTGGGGGGTCTCTTTTACTTTTCCAAACATTTCACTGGAAGAAGCCTGATAAAATCGTATAGATGGGTTTACAACGCGTATGGCTTCTAACACGCGTGTAACGCCTAATGCGGTAACATCTCCGGTAAGGATAGGCTGTTTCCATGAAGTAGGGACAAATGATTGTGCTGCTAAATTATAAACCTCGCATGGGTTGGCAGTCTGTATGGCTTCAATCATAGAGACCTGGTCTGTCAGGTCTGCCTGAATTAGTGTAATCCGGTCCTGTATATGAGCGATTCGTTCAAAGGTTTCTGTGCTTGACCTTCGAACAATGCCATAAACATCATATCCTTTTGTAAGCAAGAAGTTAGCAAGATAAGAGCCATCCTGTCCTGTAATGCCTGTTATTAATGCACGGCGTTTTTCGTGGGTTTGAGATTGTGGCATGGTTTTCTCCTCTTTTATATTACAAATTATAGAACTTTTTAAACCAGTGGACATATCTCTGAATACCTTCTTCTATGGGGATACAGGGATTATAATTCAACAAAGTGCGGGCGTGGGTTATGTCTGCGTAAGTAATTTCCACATCACCCGGTTGTTTGGGTTGCCAGTCAATTTCAGCAGGTTTACCGATACATTTTGAAATAATCTCGATGAGTTCTACGAGTTGGGTTGTTCTGCTTTCTCCTAAATTGAAAATTTCATATCGGAAGGGTCGTTCGATACTTTTTATAAGCCCATCTAAAATGTCTTCAATATAAGTGTAGTCTCTTGCAGAAGTTCCGTCTCCATACAATATTACAGGTTTCCCTTCAAAAATTTGTTTTGTAAATTTATGTATTCCCATATCAGGTCTTTGCCGTGGGCCATAGACAGTGAAGAAACGGAGCATGGTGATATTGACACTGTATATCGAACTGTATACATGTGCCTGGAGTTCATTTGTCCTTTTTGTGACTGCATAAGGGCTAATTGGAAACATTACAGGGTCTGTTTCTGAGTAGGGGATGGCTTTGCTACCACCATATACCGATGAACTGGAAGCAAAGACAAGATGAGAAGGTTGAAAATCACGACAAGCGTCTAATATGTTCTGCGAACCTATTATATTTATTCTGTAATACTCTTCTGGATTGTTTAATGAAGGACGAACCCCTGCACGGGCTGCAAGATGAACAACGACTTCGGGCTGTTCCTTCTCAAAAATATTGTATATCGTTTCTTTATCGCATATATCCGTCTCATACATCGTGAATAGCTTTGATTCCCTTGCATTCTCAATATTTTTATGTTTAATTTGAGGGTCATAAGTAGGACTAAAATCATCAATACCGATGACCTTATTCCTATATTCAATAAGTCGGTCTGCAAGGCTTGAACCGATAAATCCTGCGACACCAGTAATTAAAACTTTCATATACTTCCCTTTTCAATTATTTCGTTTAAGGATAAAAGTGTAATAGAAAAACTTTTATAAAGGCAAACTTGTAAAATTTAGTAATTATTTGATTAAAGAAAAATTATTTTTTGCCGATAAATATAAATGAAGCCGACACATGGAGGTTGAGGCAAAGACAAGGAGGTCGAAAAAAGCCCGTAAAGGGTGAGCATCCAGAATAGCGCCATGACAGAATCTGTCGTGGCGTTTTTATTTTGTCACAACAAATATTCTCAACTATATCGTTGCAAAGGGTGTATTCTCAGCAGGTGGGAAAACTGCTGGACTTCACCTGTAATTTCAATTACTCTTCCTGTCATTTCGAGCGAAGCGAAAAATCTTTTCTTTAATTTGTAACATTATAAAATTTATAGGCAATTAGTTATTTGACTTTCCCACTTATTTCTCATTTAATTTTTTATTACAGAGGTCAAAAAGATTTTTTAACTGTGGTTTTCTATGGTAAAAAAACTTCTTTCGGAAAGGGGTTAAAGAGTTCTCCTCTCTTTTATCAAGACAAGAGGTGGTCCTTATCGTGCTAACCAGGCATTGGTTGTTTAATACTACTTTATTATTCTTGATAATTTTTGTGTTTTTCGATATAATCGCAAGAATAGGAAAGTTTTGCAAAATAAATAATTTGTTTAAATAGGAGTCTCAGATATGGACATAATGAATCGAGTTCAGGAAGCAATGAAATCGGCGATGAAGGAAAGGGATACGGTTCGGCTGGAAACATTGCGTATGGTCAAAGCAGCATTATTGTTAAAGGAGAAATCAACGGCTCGAACGGAGGAGATGTCGGAGGACGAAGCGATATCCACCTTGCGTAGTGAGGTGCGAAAACGGAAAGAGAGTATTGAAACTTATAAGCAGTTGGGGAAGGCTGAGGAGGTGGCAAAGTTAGAAAAGGAGGTTGCAGTTATTGAGGAGTTTTTACCGCAACAGATGAGCCGTGACGAGGTTGTGCAACGGGTAAAGCAGTATCTTGCGGAGCACCCAGAAATAAATCATGCGGGAAAATTGACAGGTGCCATGAAAAAGGAGTTAGGTGAACGAGTGGATGGAAAATTGTTAAATGAGGTATGTCGTGAACTTTTAGAGGGATAGTTCTCCGCATATATAAAGGTCAGGTTATGAGTTGTATATTTTGTATGTATGTCATTTTTTCTATTTTATCTTCGCCTCCATGTGAGCCAAAATGGGATGAAAAGGAAGTGAAACAACTCATAGAGAATATTGAGAAGAAAATGATTCTCGACTTACATTTTCACACGCTCGGAATGATAGAAGGATGTAGAGAAGTAACAAAGATGTTAAAAAAATTGGGTTAAACCCAGTCAACAGAGGCTTTAATAACATTGTCTTCTGTATTTGCAACGATGTCGAATGCTTTTTGGGTTTGTTCAGGGGGAAAGTGATGGGTCAGAAGGGGTTCTAAATTGATTTTCCCTTGCTCAATCAGTTTTATCGTTGCAGGGAAGTTATATTTGAATCGGCGACACCATTGTAGGTTTAACTCACGCCTTCTGGCTACACATACAGGGATTGAGTCGTAATCTTTGCCTGAGATGCCTACAAGGACAGAACGGCCTGCAGGTCTGGTGCCATAACAGGCAATCATTAGCCCTTCAGAACGGTTTGTGCAATCGAAGGTTATGTCGAAACCGCGTTTCTCTGTAATATGTTGAATCCAATTTACAGATTCTTCTACACAATTTTCAAGGTTTGGGGTTAGAGTTTTGTGAACACCTAATCCCTGTGCCACAGTTGTCCGATGGGGTATTAAATCTATGCCTGCAAGAAACGATACACCGCTGTTCAGTAGTATTTGTGAGGTAAGTAATCCGATAGAACCTAACCCTACAATCAAGGCTGTTTCTCCGGGATGGACTGAAGCCAATTCAACGGCATGCAAAGCGACTGCTGCGGGTTCTATCATGGAGGCGAGAGGGGCGTTCAATGTTCTGGGAACAGTAAAACAATAGTCAGCAGGTATGGCAATATATTCTACTAAAGCACCGTCACAACCGGGACCGCCTAAAAACTGCATATTTAAGCACACATTATAGTGTCCCGTTCTACAAGACTCACATTTGCCGCAGGCAATACCGGGTTCTACCGCAACTCGTTTCCCAATTAGATGTTTGTGCTCTGTGTCTTTTGTCTCACAAACAATTCCTGAAAACTCATGTCCTAAAATTAGTGGCGGTTTAATTATCTGGTCACCAATTTTCCCTTCAAGGTAGTAGTGTATGTCCGAGCCACAGACCCCGACGGATTCTACCTGAATAAGGACTTCACCAGATTTCGGTTTGGGTTCAGGTCTCTCAATTAATTCTATTTTATGCGGTCCGAGCCAGCAAGCACACTTCATATTTTTTAGGCACCATCTTCCTTATTATTAACTAAACTACATCCAGAACGATTTCGGCTCGTTCTGCAATGTTCACAATTCTATCGCTAATTCGCTCCATATAGCCTAATGCGTCGAGGAATATGACCCCTGCTTTAACGGAGCATTCACCTGTTTCTAATCGTTTAACATGGTTCTCAGTAAATTTATTAACGAGTTCGTGGATTTTCCTGCCCATCATAATCGTCTTCTTTGCTGAATCGGGGTCATGTTTCTCAAATGTTTGAAATAGAAATTCTAACTGTGAGTTAAGAACCCCTTGAAGTTCTTGTATCTCATTGATTGCGGATTGGGTTAGAATGAGTTCGCCCTCCTGCAATAATTTATGTAGTTCGATGAAAGCCTCTGCATGGTCGCCCATTCGTTCTGCGTCGTTTACCGCATGAATCAAGGCTGGGATTAATCTTGCTTCTGCAGGTTCTAAATCTCTTCGAGATAATTCCACCAGGTATTCTGTTATTTCGCGTTGTAACTGGTCAATCACTAATTCCCTTTCCTGAATTCGTTCAGCCAAACCTTCGCCATTCCCTTTGCATAACAGGTCGCAGGCATCGTTCAACGAGTTTTGCCCTTTGCGAAGCATATAGGAAACTTCCTTAACAGCCTGTTCTAATGCAAATAGGGGTGAACTGAGCAACTTCGGTTCGAGATATTGGAGAGCCGTTTCGCGGTCTTCTCGTGCTGGTGGAAGGATAAGCATGCAAAGTTTTGTATGTAAATCAATAAACGGTAAGAACAAGCATGCGTTAAATATATTAAATAAACTGTGAGCATTTGCAGCATGTCGCACGATATTTTCTGGATGTTCAGAGAACACATTTCCCGGGGTAACCCAATCCACGAAGCCTAAAAATAGAGGCTGATGATTCCATAACGGGACAAAGAAAAGGACGAACATATATATTGTGCCAATTACATTGAATAGGGTATGTGCTATGGCAGCGCGTTTTGCATTGCGGTTGGCAGGTATTGCAGCAATATTTGCTGTAATAGTTGTTCCGATGTTGTCGCCGAGGATAAGTGGAACGGCGGTATAGAAGTTTATCAATCCCTGAGCACAAAGGGCTTGAACAAGTCCTACCGTTGCACTACTGGATTGAATGGTACAGGTTGCAATTGTGCCTACTAAGATGGACATAAGCGTAGGAATGATTGGCATGACCCCTTGTGCATTGGGGGAGCAATCGAATTTATGGAACCATTGTATAAATTCTGGACTATACCGCAAAGGTTTGAGCACATCTGTCATAATAGTTAAGCCGAGGAAGAGCAAACCAAAACCGAGAAGAAATTGGCCAAAAGAACGGATTTTACCATTTTTTGAGATGAATAACATGATAAAACCAATCGCAATAGCGGGAAGAGCCAATGACTCTAAACGAAAGGCTATCAATTGTGCAGTAACGGTTGTCCCGATATTGGAACCATAAATTACACCAATGGCTTGTCTCAATGATACCAGTCCCGCATTAATAAAACCTACTACCATAACAGTAACTGCGGAAGAGGATTGGACAAGTGCCGTGGTTATTGTTCCTGCCAGAAGTGCTGCGACCCGATTCTGGGTCATAAATTGTAAAATGGCTTTCAGTTTTCTATCCGCAGCGGATTGAATTCCGGAGGACATTTGTGTCATACCATATATAAACAGGGCTAATCCACCTGCCAGTGTTATGAGCAACCCCCATTTATTCATGCCCATAACCTTAAACTCTATTGACCGGGTATCAAATCGGTCACGCACGGTTACATCGGGTCTTGTATCGCGTATTTCAATGGAAGCATAATTCAAGCCTGTTTCTGGAGCCAATTTCCAGGAAGTAATTGCTTTCCCGTCATTATCAGTGAGCATATATGGATTTTTTATATATGCACCTTTAGAAGAGCCTTCTGCACGGAAAAATACCTCGACACCTTTAGCAGGAGTGCCATCACTGTTTACCAATCGTACCCCGAAGGAATCCACAGTCCCTCCGGCAATCGTCTCGGTAGTGGATAAAATTGTTTCAACACCGCCAATAGCACGCAATCGAGTAGTTTTAACATTGGGAAAGTCAGGTAGGGATACTTCTATCCATATATCTCCACACCAATTTCCTAACTTCACCGTTGCCGCTGCGGAACCGCCTACATCCGAAATTACTTCCGTAGTAGTAGTGTTTGTATCTACAAAAATAGCACCTGTATCTGGGTTGAGAACTTTGAATAGGACTTTTACGCCTCCAAGACCTCGACGCTCTTTCTCACTCCCTAAAAGACCCTTTTGAACAGCACTCTCAATAGTTACACGGAAAGGTTTTTTTAATGTTTCTCCATGTAGTCCTGTCTGATGTTCTCCACTCGCATATTCGTCGGGGATTATCCTGTCCGGGACTAAATTTCTTGAATCACAACCTGCAAGGGATAACAGAGTTAGCCCAATACAGATTGTCAAAAAACAGTAATAGCGGGTAGAGTCGTGAGTACACATAAAAATCCTCCAATTAGGGGTTAATTGAGAGAAAAGGAGACCAACCCAATTCCGAAACTGGGTATTAAAACAAGTCTATTGTGTATCTGTAAAAGCATAAGATTTTTATTTTGTTCCCCAGCCGTATTATATAAGAAATAGACCCTTTTAATCAATCTTTTTTAACACAAATAGGTCATATATGACTTATAAAACTTCATTTGACTACGCTTATGCGATAGGTAACCTATTGCCCATCAATTGTTTATGTAATGTGTAGGGCAAAAAGAGGTGCTTATTTATAGAGTGATTTTACAAAGAAAAGGGTTGGTTTATGGTTAAAAATTCTGATGTAAGTTATCGCTGGTGGAAATGGATTCGGACATTTTTTGATTTTCGTGGAGATACAAAATCCAGACCTCGTAAGGCAGGCCGCAATTCTCTTGTTTTTGATACACCCCAACAAAGTTATTTGCAAGATTTTGTTTCACTCCCTGACCGCATGCCTTTCGCTATGTTGGAAGTTTATCGCTATTTGCGGGACAACATACCCGATTTGTCTGATGCGGTCTGGACATGGAAACGGCTATGTAATACGGGCTTTATTTTGCAATGGGCAGACACAATGTCGGAGCAGGAACGGCAGAGGGCACAAGTTGTTATTGAGCAACTGAACCGTCGCATGAATCACAGAGAGGGGGGGATAACAACTTTAATGGATATTCTCTACACTTCCTTATTCACTTATGGTGCTGCTGCCCTTGAAATCATATTCTCACCGCGGGGGAGCCAGATATATGATGTAGTTCCGATAGATGTATGGACGGTTCGTTTCCGATGGGAGGACGGGGCATGGCAGGCGTATCAGGTGTATGCGGAAGAGGTGATTCGGCTCCCCCGCGAACGGTTTGTGTATATTGCACTGGACCGAGATGGGACCAATCCGTATGGGCGTTCTCTGTTTCGTTCACTGCCTTCTGTAATCAAGGTTCAGCAGAAACTTATGGAGGACATGTCTCGTGCGATTCACAATGCAGGCTGGGCTCGGTTGCATGTGCAATATAAACCTGACCCGCGGGGTGTAGATGAAACGGAGGAAGAGTATCAGCAACGGATGGACGCAAATCTGGAGCAGGTGAGGGAACAGATGAGCAATTTAGGCATAGACCAGAATGTAGTTACTTTTGATAATGTGAATGTGTCGGTGGTTCAAGGGGCTCAGCGTTCTCCTACCTATTACGATACTCAGCGTGCCATCGAGGAACAAATTATCACAGGCACACACACTATGCCTATTCTGTTGGGTAGGAACTACGGTACGACAGAAACCTATGGCACGGTGCAATACGAAATTATGAACCGTCATGTAGACACAATTAATCAGTCTATTGCATATATTCTGGAACGAATCTATCGCCTTGAACTTGGTCTGAATGGGCTTCGTGGGGAGTTGACCGTTCTGCCGCGTTCCAATAGCACGGCAGATGCACTCAAAAAATCCTTGATAGAGACACGAAGAATTAGCACACTCCTTCAATTGCTACATACCAATCTTCTGACACAGGAAGAAGCACGAAAATATGTGGAAAAATTAAATTTATTCTCATAGTCAGTCGAAAAAATCTATTCAAGTCATAAAGGAGGTTTTGTCTATGAACATATTGGAGAGAGTTTGTTTTGGAGAGCGTTGGGGTGAGGTCATTAATGCAGTTCGAGCCGTATCTCTGTCAGAAGCGGATGTATCCAGTGAGAATGCGGCAATTAATCGGTTCACTCTGCGTCCATTATCGTCCGAAGAATATGCTGTGTTTACACTGGACTTGTGCCACAATCGGGTTGACCGCCATTTTAGTTGTTTTCCAGAGGAGGAATTGGAAGTAATCAATAAACTTGTGCCGGGCAGACCACTTATGGAACGGCATGATTTGTATGGTTCGCTACCACGAGGAATCTTTTTTCATTCCTACCTGAATCGTGAGGGAGAATATCTATCGGTTCGGCCTAAGGTTTATGTTTTGAGGCTGGAAGAGAATCGGAATTTTATAGCAAATATTGAAGGGGGTGTGTATCGTGAAACATCCATAGGCTTCTCGTTTACTTTCCCTGAGTGTTCTATTTGTAAAAAAGATGTTCGGCGTTGTGTGCATGTGCCGGGGACGAATTATGAAGGTGAGTTATGTTTCTATCGCATGCGAGGGGTTCAGGATGTTCTGGAAGGGTCGGTTGTGGCATGTGGTTCGCAGGGGACATCGTTTGTAACGGATGGGCGTTCCCGTTTCATTGAGCAGCTGGGTGAAAAAGGAATGACCTTCCTGCAAAGGAATCATGCCGAACTTGTTCAAAAAGAACAGGTATGGTGTCATGAATAAAGAGAAGAAATTTTGAAATAGGGAATTTATAACGGGAATTTATAACAAGTCAGAAAGGAGGCCGTTTTTATGATGAGAACATCGTCATTACCCAAACAAAGTCGTAAATTCGATGCGATAAGCCGTCTCTGTGAGGATATGAGTGAACTGCGAGACCGTGTTTCGCGGCTGGAACAATCTTTACTTCGGGGATTGTGGCTATTATTGGCAAACTTGCTGGGTGTAGTTTTCTCCCTTATTCAGCAGGGTATTTTATCCAATCATTAACAAAAGGAGGTGAAAATTATGTTCTGTAGAATGCTCGAACATCAGGGAGAAATTCCCGTAGAGGTGCCATTTCATTCGGAAGGTAGGTTTGTATTGCATAGACATAAGGACAAACAGGGGATACATCTTGACCTACGGATAGAACAAAAAGGCTATTTGCTGGGCTGGCGAATTGACAGCACAGAGTTGCAAAATGAACTGTGGGGTGTAGAAAAACTTCCACACAGTTCCTCCTGGCTGGATACAGCGGAACATGCCGATTTGGTGCATTCTGGCGATTACCGTTGGTTCAGTCAGGGCAATGGGAATGGCTATCTGGCATTAAGGCTGGAAAACCAATCACAGCGGGTATATCGTATAGAACGGTGGGGAGGCTTTTCCATCCGTTTTCAGCGTGCCCTGTGGCAAAGTATGCGGAAATGGCAAGTTTCCCCAGCACAGGCTCTTTCGCTCATAAAAGATGGGGTAGAGGCACGGGAATATGCTATTCAGAGGTTATGCGGTCTGGGTAAGTTTTTGGAAGGGGATTGTTTTGATACTTCCCAATGGGAAAAGGTCCTGTCCAGGTGCTCGTTAAGCGAAATACATGCTTACCTAAAAAAATGGGAGGACCGTTTTGAATTGCAGTCTCCCCCTGAAAGGCTATCCCAACCAGAGAAGGTAGATGAGTCATGGTCAAATAGAACAGAAGGACATGCCTCTCAAAATTTGATTCATCTGGTTCTTGGGCAAGAAAAACAGAGCGGTAGTAACAAATAAACATTTAACCTAATAGGAGGAAACATTATGGCTTTTGGAGATATTGGAGGAACATATACAGAATTGATTATTACTTGTAGTACACCGACGACGGGAATTGTAAATATTCATCGTGGAGATGCCGTGAAGATTGTCGCTGGGTATGAAGTTACGAACACCTTTATAGGAGAGGATGTTATTTTTGGGCAAGCCATGAATGATTGTGATACGAACGATACAGCCGTTCCTATCAAGGTTAAGGGGGTGTGTATCTTTAATTATCAAGGGGTGCCCCCAACCATTGATGGAGTGCATGGTATCGTTGGTTCAACGCAACCGGGCACAGTCAAGGCACCTGCTTCCGGGAATGGCTATGGAAGGGTAATCAAGGTAGATGGCTCGACAAATCGGGTTCATGTTCTACTCTAACGCTAAACAGGAGGATTTCTCAATGGTATCAACAAATATGAAACTAACAGAACAAATGCAATTTTTGTCTCAACCTAAAGACAAACTTTTGACACTTCGTGGAAAGGAATTGTATGACACCCTGACCGCATTAGGACTTACACATACTCAATATTTCCGGGCTTTAGGGACAGATGTTGAGGAATATTGTGCCCGGGAATTTGGTATAGACCTATATCAAATTACCGTAGAACGATTCTTTCAGACAGACCCCAACGCAAAATGGCTATTCCCCGATTTAGTTCGAGAATCGGTAATTGCAGGGATGCAGGGGAAACCAGTATATCCCCAATTAATCATTCGTGACGAACGCATTGACAGTGCCGTTTATGATGTGCCCTACATGAAAGAGTCGGAAGAAGAGGCAGAATTACGGCAGGTCAGTGAAGGCACGGCTATCCCGGAATCGGAGATAACCTACGGGGATAGGGTAATCCGATTGGACAAATTAGGACGAGGGATAATTGCTTCTTATGAGGTCATTCGCAGGATGTCCGTAGATATGCTTCGTATTCACCTCCGCAGAATTGGGGAGTGTCTGGGTAGAAACCTGGATAAACGGCTTGCCCTCGTTCTGGCGTATGGCGATTCTTCGGGAGGCGATACAGCCCCAGAAAATCTGAATACACAGACAGCAAACACATGGAATTATACAGACCTTGTCCGTGCTTTTCTTCATCTTACTACAAAAAATTTTTTCACGCCGACACATCTTATTGCCGACTCTACTACTATGGAGAAGATTTTGTCCTTAACGCAAATTACGGATTCGGGACTGTTTGATTTTGCAAGAACAGGGAACTTGCCCACACCTTTAGGGGTGAAACTTGTTCCTATGGCTGACCATCCTGCCCATTGTTTTACCTTGCTTGATTCTCGTTATGCTGTGCAGAAACTTACAGAACAAGATGTATTAGTAGAAAGTGACCGACTCATTCATCAGCAGTGGGACCGCAGTTATCTGACGGTTGTAACGGATTTTGCCATTATCTATCGGAAGGCTCGTGTTGTTATGCGTTGCGATTGGAGTTAGCGGCTCATTTCCCTCTTCAAATCTGCTACGGGAAGGGACTTATAGTCAACCCTTCCCGTAGCCTTTCAATAAAGGGGCACAAAAAACAATGAAATAAGGGAGAACTTTATGGATGGACGAAATGATGTGCAACTTGCAATTAAGATAGATGGGAACTGGGCCATAACCCACTTCAATTTGAAGGAGTTTGAAAGTAAGAATGGATGGGTAATGATTCATAAGTCGGTGATTGTGTCTTTAAGCAAACTACGCGAGGAATTGGCAAAAATATTTAAGGAAGAGATAGAAATTATCATCACAGATACAACCCGGACACAAGAAGATTTAAACTACCTTGCAGCGAGATTGGGCTGGACAGATGAAGGAGGATTGGTATCAAAAAATTCGAGGCATTTAGACCGCTATGGTGGTATTGCTGTGGACTTTTATGCTCGCCACAAACAGAATAAGGAACGGATACCGTCTTCACAAATTGAGCCGATTTGCAGAAAATATTTTGACTTTGTGAAAGTAGATTATGCCGATGGACATATTCACGCAGACAACCGAAACCAGATTAAAAATGGAACGAAAAAGGAGGAATAAACCATGTTTACAACTACTATCCCGTTATTAGACCCGATTCTTTTCTATGTTTGCTTTTTTCTGTTTGGATGTTTGTGGGCAATTATGCGTGCCTACGAACTTTATCAAAAGGTGCGGAATTCGCAATATCGGATTGTGCTGACCCTTATTGAAAGTGCCGTTCAGAAGACTTATGATACCTACACGCGAGAAATTAAAAAATCACGCGAAGACGGAAAATTAACGCCAGAAGAGCGACAGAAGGCTTTTCAATTAGCCGTGCAGACTGCAATTGAAATGGCACGGGGTCAAAACCTGGAACTGAACAAAATAGTTCGTAAGGAACTATTACCTTACCTTATCCGTCGTTCTTTACAGAAACTAAAATTACAAAAGGCAAGCACTTCAACAAGTAGCAAATAACAACAATTTACCTATTCTCGTAGGGGCGCAGAATCCTGTGCCCCTACAAAAAATCTCAACATTGGTTAATAGGTCATATAGGTCCTATTCTTATTGTGTTTTTAATTCAACTTCAATCCATTTTCGGACTGAGTTGATTAAGTATATTTTATCTGCTTCTCCTAATTCTTTTATAGCAATTGCCCGTTCTTCAATGACATGATTGTCGAGTAGATATTGTCGAAAAGTTCCGGGGAGCAAGCCACAATGCAGGGGTGGGGTATACATTTTTTCCCCGAAACGGACTACTACATTTGCAATGGTGCTCTCTGTAATATATTGTTCATTATTCCAGAGTAAAACATCATCAAACCCGGGTGCTTCTTTCCTTGCGTCTTCATACACTTTTCGATAACTGGTCTTGTAATAGAGGAAGAGATTATCGGGGTTAATAGGGTTTTTGGCTAATGTAATTCGTAACTTTGTAGAACCTATATCGGTATTCTTTTCAAAAGTAAATTTGCCATCGGGGAAAACTGCAATTTTTAGTCTGTATAAAGAGTCAGAAATAGACCTTACATGATTTAATAATTCTTCCTTCAGTTGCGATATAGGCACGGGGAATTGAAATCTATACGCATTTTTTTCAAGTCTTTGAAGATGATAGTCGAGGAGAAAGACTTCACCCTTTTCCACTCGTGTTGTCTCAATCAAATTAAATGGTGGTGGAAAATTTTCAAGGATAGCCCCTTTGGTAAGGCATTCTTCCCATTCTTTGTCCGAATTGGAATCCCAGACTACGCCACTTCCTACATAATAGAAGGCTGTTTTGGTTTTTTGATTATGCACAAGAGTCCGTATGGCTACATTAAAAACGGCTTCATTCTGAGGGGTTATCCATCCTACTGTTCCGCAGTATACCCCTCGTGGAAACTGTTCCCATTGTTGAATTAATTTCATAGCATATATTTTGGGTGCACCTGTAACAGAACCCGATGGAAACATTGCCCTTAAAATATCTACCCAACTTTTTTCTGTATTTGCAACGATTGTTGAAGTCATTTGCCAGACCGTTCTATAAGGTTCACAGGTGAAAAGATAAGGGACTTTTACACTTCCAAAGACGGCAACCTTGCCAATGTCATTTCTGATTAAGTCCACTATCATTAAATTTTCTGCTCGTTCTTTAGGGTCATTTTGTAATTCATTCATATTTTGTATATCTTCTTCATGCCATTTTCCACGAGGTCGGGTTCCCTTCATCGGTTTTAGGACAACCTTTCCGTTAGAATAGTGAAAAAATAGTTCTGGGGAAATAGAAAGCACAGAAAAATCATCTGTCTTTATGTATACAAAATAGCCAGTTCCCTGAGCGAAACAGAGACGGTAGAAGAGGGGAGTAAGGTTTCCATCAAGTTTATTCAGGAGTGGGAAAGTAAAGTTTACCTGATATACATTGCCACAAGATATGTTTTCATGGATATTTTTAAGGACTTGTGTGTATTCCTCCTGAGATATTTGAGAGAGCCATTTCTCAGTTGTTATATCATTTTGAGTATTGTGGAACTCCAGAGGGAATTGTTTGGGTGTATCAAAGATAGCGAACCACACCAGGGGCAATTCGGGTATGGTTTCTTCTCGACGGGGAAATGCCTTATCGAAAGCCGGACCTGCTTCATACGCAACCCAACCTACCGCATACTTTCCACTCTTTACCCATTTTTCTACTGTATATAATGATGAAAGAACTTCTTCTATGCGATAAGCAACGACAGTTTTTAAGGGTTGTTCAAAATGCCACTCACATCCCTGATGAATAACAATAACCTGAGAAGACATGACTCACCCACAAGAAGCGTTAAATTATTTCAGAGAAAAATTAGCAATATAGATATCGGCTTATTAAAAAGTTTCAATCTCCAACCAGAGTATTCAGTTTTTCCAAATCGGAAGCAGGTGTTGCCGGGGCTTTTTTCCCTTTTTCTGCTTCCCCTTCTTGTCCTGTCTTTTTATTTTCTCCTAATATAGAGGAAATTAATGGTTGATTGATTTTGATAGGAACACCGTTTTTCATAGCGTTTTCTCTTAGATAAAGGAGGTAGTCTCCCAGAATTTCATTTTGTGCCATGCGTATTTCCATATCCAGCATTTTTTTCTTTTCTTCTTCCATCTTGGGCTTATCTTCTTCTGTTGGGAGTGTTCTTTCCAGCAGTTGCACAAAATAATATTCATTACCAAAATCTTTGATAGGTCCCGCGAGGGCACCAATATCTTTGTCTTCCAACTCGTTGAAAATCTCTTCTGGTGCAATCATAAGTCCTTCCTGGAAGAGGTAATCTTTTGCAGTGAAAGCCTGAGAGGTTTCTTTTACTTCAATTTGCAAATCGGGCAATATTTTAGGAAGGTCATCAATGGTTTTTGCTTCTGCTTTAATCTTATTTACTACTTCATCCACCTTCTTTTTATAATCTTCTTGTTTCTTGACCATGGTGGTATAGTCCTCAACGACACGCTCACGCACTTGTTCCAGCGGCGGAATTTCGCCTTTGGTTCTTTCCAGAACCTTTGCCACATACATATTATCGCGGGCAGTTATGACTTGATATTCTGCATCTTTGTCCGGTGTCATAAAGGCATTACAGAGCGGATATAAGTCAAACTGTGTAATTCCTTCTACTGCTTTGGAATCCTTATTGAACGGTCCTATCTTTGTAATGGAGAGTCCCTTTTCTTGAGCCACTTTTTCTAATGTTTTTTCTTCATTGGCTCTTTTCACAATCTCGTTTGCTTCATCTTCTTTTTGTTTCTTTTCCACATCACTTAAAGAGGCGCGAACCATGATTTGGCGGGCATGTACTTCACGGGCATTGGTCTCAGGATTGGTTCGCTCTTCCTCTAACTTAAAAATATAATAAGCACCAAAAGTGTAAATGGGAGCACTTATTTCGCCTACTTTCAGAGAGAAAAGAGCCTGACGATGTGGAGGCTCATTTTCACGCGGTGTTTGCCAGCCTATATCTCCACCATTTTTTGTTTTCTGGTCGGAATAGGTATCTGCCAGAGTGGCAAAATCTTCTCCCTTTATGGCTTTTTCGTAGGCTTCTTTGACCTTATCTGGAACAGGAGGCTGTAATGAGATTTTAACTGCTTCTACTACTAATGTATCTGGATTACGATAAACCTCTTTATGTTCTTCAAAATATTTAACTAATTCTTCGTCTTTAATCTCTACTGGGGGGGAGATTTTTGCATATTTGATGCGAATGCGAGTGAAACTATTCTTTACCCTTTTCTCAATGGCAGTCGAATCAAATCGAGCCGGTGCTAGAAGGGTATTGATGAATACCTGTCTCGATATAGAGTTTCGCAGGTCAGTGTAAATCTCGTTCCAGTTAATTTTCCCTTTATTGGCATCTACCCATGCGTTCCAGGCTTCGCGGTCAAACTTCCCATCTTCCGTTCGGAATTGAGGCCATTTTTGCATTTGCTCAACCAGCAGATTGCGGTCTACCTGAAAACCTCGTTTTTGCTCTTCCAATGTGATTAGATTGGAATCTATCATCTGTTGTAAAAGTTTATCTATTTCACCCGATTTTTCAAGGTCTTCCAGCGTAACAGGCTTGTCAGGGGTAGAGCGTTGTTGAATAAGTGCATTCAAATTTCTGCGAAACTCACTTTCCAATACAGGTAGTTTTGAAACGGTCGCTATGGGATTGTCCTTTACCTGGACCGTAGGTCTATTTCTACCTGGCATACCAAAGAACAGAACAAAGGGTACTGTTATCACGAGAACAACAAAAATTAAAATCGCTCGACGATGTTTTCTCATTAACTCTTGAATCATGGAAAAACCTTTATATCTTATAGAGTTTGGGGTTATAATAAAATATTTAGAACTAAATTAAGAACTAATACAAAATAAGATTTGATTAGCCAAATAATAAATTTATCATAATTGGCGTTTTATACTCAAATACGAGAGATGCGAATTTATGACGAGAGAGGAGTCTATGAATATATTTTATGAAAAAGGGAATTTCTTTTACCCAATCGCTTACTTGTTTATACTTTGTAGTTGTCTCTTTTTAGCCTCCTTTATTTATGCAGAAAATGCCGACTTGCGACAGTTAAAAATTTACGAATCAACGCTTAGTAAAACCTCATTTGAAAAATGGCAAATTGAGGTTCGCAAAAAATTAGCAAATATTTTGTTATTCCCTGAACAAAAACCCACGGACTTTGAAGTAAGACAAATAAAGGAAGATGTTTGTGAAAGATTTAAGTTAGAGGAATATGAGATTCAGAGCACTTTTCAGAGGCGTATCCGTGTTTGTCTTGCTGTTCCGCTTACGGTTGAAAGTAAAAAATTTCCTGCGGTTGTATGTATCCATGGGCATAGTGGAAATCGCTATACCCCTTTTGAAAAGGAATCCAGTCCTTATCATGAGTTTGGCAAAAAATTGGTGCAGAACGGTTATGTGGTGATAAGCACAGATATTGGGCAACATGAGGTTTATGAGACAGGTCGAACCTTGATGGGAGAACGGCTCTGGGACTTAATGCGTTGTGTTGATTACCTTGAATCGCTTCCGTTTGTGGATACCCATCGAATTGCCTGTGCAGGTCTGTCGTTAGGGGGCGAAATGGCAATGTGGTTGGGAGCCATGGACACCCGTATAAAAGCAACGGTTGTTTGCGGTTTCCTAACTTATATGGACCAGATGGAAAAGAATCATTGCTTATGTTGGAAATTTCCAGGCTTACGCGAAGCAGTAGATTTTCCTGATATTTATGGACTGATTGCACCTCGTGCTTTACAATGTCAAAATGGTGAGAAAGAACCACCTGACCAGTTTCCCCCATCATTAGCACAAAAAGCATGGCTGGAAATAAAAGTCGTGTATGAAAAATTTGTTGCTGTAGATAAAATGGAACTGGTTATTCACCCCGGTGGACATGAGATTGCAATTGAACCTATGTTAAATTTTCTCAATAAACAACTGAAATAAAACTACTCTACACTCTTCCATTTTTCAGGTATTCCCATCGTATCTATATCGTAATATGCAGATACAGTGCTTGCAATACCTCCGCGTGGTTTGCATTCAATTGTTATGGACATTTTACGCGGTCGGCATGCAAATACAAGGTCCTCTAACATGCGATTTACAAGGTGTTCATACCAGATGCCCACATCGCGATATGACAATAGATAATATTTAAAAGAGCGTAGTTCAAGGCAGTATTTATCAGGCACATAACGAACAGTTACTTTCGCAAAATCGGGCAAACCTGAAAATGGACATACCGAAGTAAACTCGTCTGTGGTCGAGACAATTTCCATGTTTCTACCTGAGTTGGTTTTTGTGTATTCATACTCAAAACATTCCAGACAATCACTGTCAATACTTTCGGGTCCTTTAAAAGGAACGGTCTTCCCCTGAGGTTTAAAATTACGTATTACTTTTACTCTGCGTTCTTGTTTCTTTTTTAAATTCATAAATATTTACCCTTTATAACAATCCGATTTTATATGTTTCAATGATATAATACGATAAAAAGAAATGGTTTTGAAAAGGAAATATATGAAAGTGCTGCCAAGAGTAGGTGTAGCCCTTATACTCCTCTTTTTTATTTGTATAGGCGTATTCGTAGTATTTGAGAAAGATTCCCTTTCTTTTCTTAAGAGAGAGGAAACATTAAATCCGAAGATTTTGTTGTCTCCTTCTTCTCCTGTGGACGAAACAGGATTGCCCCGATATGAACTACAATGCTCAACTCTCAAAAATGGACACCTTCGTTTTGAACAAACTTCTCTGCCAATACATCGCTATCAATTGTTTGATTTTGGAGTGGCAGATATAAATCAGGATGGTTTGTTGGATATTTTTTCCAGCAATTGTAATTTTCGACCCTCTATTTTGCAAAATTTAGGGAATTTTGCATTTAAGAATGTTACCAGTGATTTGCGATTGGATTTACTACCCGAGATTCCTGATTTTGCATGTAGTATTGCTGCACCGTCCATTACCGAAGCAGGTTTATACATTTACTATATCTGGCAGAATATTCACATATACTACATCACTTCGTCGGATATCTCAACCAAAATAGAAGTAGAAATGCACATTCCCCATTTGCAGGCTGAAGTTGTGGACCAGAAAGGCGATGTTGCCACAGTGCAAATAACGGAACAAAAAACGAAAGAAGACCCCGGTGAAACAAGGTTTAAGTTTTCTTCGGAAAGGGAAGGACTTACAATAGTAAATGTAGGAAGACCTTCTATTCCTGTGCAGATTTCTGTATCAGAAGACCTACCTCTAAATAAAATTCATATTGGTCCAGGCAAAACCTCACCGCCGCAACATAGTTTTACACTAAACACCTTTGACCGACACACCTATACATGGACAGATATAAACGGCGACCAGAAAATAGACCTTTTCTCGGGAAGGGGTGGTTTGCGTGGAAGCCCGGAGTATGATTTTTTTAGAAAACGGCTAAAAGACCAACTTTTTATTAATAAAACGAGCAAATTTGATAATGTTTATGATTCCTCGGGCATGGAAAACTGTGGCTGTGGAACAAGAAAAGCATGCTGGGTAAATATTGATAATGATGATTTTCAGGAACTTTTTATTGTCTGTGCTCGTGAAGAGTCCTGCCGTTTATTCCGTAAAACCACTTCTGACGAAAAGTATGTGGAATGTGCAAACGCTTATGGGTTAGATATTCAAGGTGAGCAACCTGTTTTCTGGTTTGATATGAATAACGATGGTTATACGGACCTATTGTCATTTAGTAATAAAAAGCCTGCAATATATATGAATCAAAATGGAACACATTTCCAGAAACAGATTATTGAGGTTAAAGAAAATATTGAGTATGTCCCTGACTTTCTTGCTGTGTGTGATTTTGACAATGATGGGAATATGGAATTTTTCTTTGCAAATAAACCTGACCATAAAACTTTCCTGATGAGACATAAAGGGAATACGGAATTTGAGTGGTTAGTCCCGAAAACTTTTAATTTGCCCGATAAATCGCTCTGGGCATGCTGGGCAGATTTGAATAATGACGGTTATGATGAACTTCTATCTATACCTCAGGGAATCATGATGAACAACCCACAGAAGAAAACCTTTGAGGAAACGCAGATTTTATCAATGACACATATCCCCGAAACGCAGATAAGCGACGCCCGTGTGCAATGTGTTGATGTGAATAATGATGGAAAGCAGGATGTGATGTTAGGGTATCGTATAAAAGGAAACAATTCATCGGAATATGGAGAATGGTGGTATTTTAGTCTTTTCCAAAATGTAAGCGATACTGAAGAAAACTGGGTAGAGGTGGAGTTTCAGGGTTCTAAGGGCAATCCTTACGGCTTTGCCAATAAGGTCTTGTGCAAGATGAGCGGAGGTAACGCAAAATTACGGATTGTCGGCGAAGGTGAACATTCACGGGCACATCAGGGAAACTTCCGTCTACATTTCGGTCTTGGAACAGCACAGGAGCCGCCAACCTTCATCATCATCTCTTTTGATGGAAAGACAAAGGAGGTTTCAAGCCTTCTCTTAAACCAACCGAATCGTTGGAATTTTTAACTAAGGCAAGTTGAAGATATGTTTCAGGTGATAGTGGAAAATGTTCATAATGTAAAATGTCTGTGTCTCATAATATAATATAGGGGTTAAAAAGAAAATTATATAAAAGGAGTAGTTCCCTTGGAAATTAAAGTTTATGAAATAACCCCGTTTTTAGTAAACACTTATATTCTGATAAGCGAGGGTGAGGCAATTGTCATTGACCCGGGCGAAGCCAACCCAAAACTTATCAAAGACCTTGAAACTCTGGAAGTGAAAGCAGTCATCAATACTCATTGTCATATAGACCATTGTGGCGGGAATTTTGGTGTATGCCGTGCCACAGGTGCTCCGTTATTAGTGCATCCGGAAAGTAAAATACTACTTCAGACATTAGGACAGCAGGCTCTTATGTTTGGGGTTCCTGTTCAATCTTCACCACCGCCAGATGGCTATTTACAAGAAGGTGATGAAATCAAAGTAGGGGATATAGTTCTGAAAGTGTTATATACCCCGGGGCATGCACCGGGACATATTTCTCTCGTCGGTGATGGCATTACTTTCGTGGGTGATGTGCTTTTCCAGGGTTCTATCGGAAGAACAGACTTGCCCGGTGGCGATTATGAGACTTTACTCTCTTCCATTAAGGAAAAATTGTTCTTTCTCCCTGATAATACTGTTGTTTATCCCGGGCATGGACCTACTACGACCATCGGAGCGGAACGAACAGATAATCCTTTTGTAGGTGAATTTTAAGGAATAATTTTATGTTTTCTTTACTCATGTTTTGTGCTTTGACTATTTCTACTGCTGTTCCTTTTGAGTTATGTCTTGCTCCTGACCAGATATTACCACTTACCTACATAGATGAACCTCTTATAATCAGCGTGTCTGGACCTCCCCATGCTGCCTTTGAGATAGCAATTACTGTTACAAAATCGGATGGGGAAACAGTTACTCAATTAAGGCCCACCAATCCAACAACCTATATGAATGGAAAATATTGGATTTCAATAACCGACCTCCCGCCAGCGAGGGGTTTCTTTATTGCAACTATTTCCTTAAAATATCAAAGTGAGATTCAGGAATGGCAATTTCCATTTTGTAGGATTGACAGGAATATAGACAAGCAGATGCCATTTCCCTTTGCACTCTACAATCCAGATGAGAAGGGTCTATATCTTGCACAAATGTTGGGTGTCAAAGAAATTTCGTTTGATAGCAATCTCCAAGGATTGGATGAACTTATAAAAAGAGCCGTCTCTCTTGGTTGTAAGATTACACTGGTTTTCAATTTAGATGAACATTCTTCACCATTAGATATTTTTGAAGACCTGAACAATAGACTGGGAGGGTATGTTAGCACCTGGGAAATTGAAGGGAACTATTCACCAGAGCAGATTAAAAGACTGTTTGAAATAGTTAGAAAATCAAAAGGGATTGGCACTTTTCGTCTTGCTTTTTCATCTATAGACCCTATTCCCAATATATTATCTCTTACTTCTACAGAAGTACCTTACGAAGTAACCTGGCATGGACCTTTTTTATCAAAAGAGGAATTGAAATCGTTAAAAGATGAGATTATTAAGCATGGTGGAGAGGGGATTGGACTGGCTTTGCGATTTAATGACAAAACCATGCCTTCTGACCCTGTGGAGCAGATTCAGAAAATATGGAGTGCAAAATCGTATGGTTTTGACACCTTAATTCTTCCCTATTCTGCATTAGTGCAGGAAGGCAAAATCTCGCAGTTGGTATCGTTCTTATCTGGAAGTGCTCGTCTATGGGCAGAAAATATAGAACCGTTAGGTTGGTATACTCAATCCGATACAATGAATGCCTTTGTGTTTCAATCGTTGACCCACTGGATAATGATTTTCTGGGGAGCAGGACCTCTGACCCTTTCTGGCGAAGGTCTGGCAACAACGCAATTCTTTGATACCTATGGAAACCCTTCTACTTTGCCACAAGTAAATGATAACACCCTTGTTATAGATGCTGTATCTACTCCGCAATATTTATTGGGAAATGCTTACGAGGTTCTGTATGTGGCAGCCGTGAATGAGATAAATACTCTGGTAAAGGAACTCGACCGTGAGGAATTTTCCACAATTAGAAGCCCTGCGGTTACAGAAGCATTAAAAGCCATTGCCCAAAATCCCAGGGATAATCAAAATCGTAGTTATGTCCTGAATTTGTTTCGTGAATTGCCCCTATTAGAACAGATACCCGAGAACACTTATGAAGCACAGGCACAAAAAAATTTGTTCATTGCAAAGTTGTCCAACTTTTTACAGTGTGCTTGTATTACAGAACAATTTCGAGGCGAACCTTTCCGTGAACCTCTGTTAGATATTGTTGCACGAAGTGAAGAGAAATTGACCGAATATTTAACAGGCTCTTCTTCTGCTTCAGAAACAGACCATCGAGCAAATTGGATTCTGGCAGAGGTCCACAGGCTTATTGAAAAGGCAAGCAAAACCACCTCTAACGGAAAACGAATAGAAGCAATCGGATTGGCATACCTGGCAGAGAGTCGGGCTCAATCATTGGAATATTTGCAACAATCCCCCTTAACAATGGCAATGGAAAAGAAGACATCTGTTCCAACTTCTCCTGCCTCTACTGAAAAAGAAAACATGGCAACACCTCCTTCACCAGTCGTAGCAGCCAAAGCACCAGAAGGGGAGAAAAAAGAAACATCAGAAATTTCGGGTCCTATAGACCATACGGTAAAACGCGGTGAGACAATCTCTTCTATATGTAAACTCTACGGTATTACCGAAAACGAGTTTTGCTCATGGAACGGTATTCGGAAAGGTGCTAAACTAAAATCAGGAAAAACATATAAAATTCAGGAGGTACGAACCAAAGCAACAGCAGAAACAACACCTTCTTCGACGACCTCACTTGCAGCAACCGTTGGAGAAGGGAATGAATATGTCGTTCAAGCAGGAGATTATCCCGGCTTGATAGCAAAAAAACTGGGTGTGTCTACAAATGACTTGCTTCAAGCAAATGGTTTGACTGCAAAATCAACATTGAGAATAGGACAAAAGTTGAAAGTGCCCGGTGCTAAACCTTCTGCGGAAACAAAACCTGCTGAAACATCCACGACGCAAGAAACTGCTCCTGAAATAAGTTCCGAACCGACTCCTCCTGCTAAAGAGCCTGAAAAGATAGTATCGGAAGAAGTCCAGTCCGAGGAAGTGCAGACTTACAAATTAAATCCGGGCGATACGCCTGCAATTGTGGCAAATAAATTTGGTGTGTCGGTTAAAACGCTTATGGAATGGAATAATATTAAAGACCCGACCAAATTGCGTGCAGGACAGGAATTAAAAATTCCTACCACAAAGCCAGTCGAGGTTAAAGCCAAAGAACCTGAAAAGCCTAAAGAGACAACCACTGAACAACAAAAACAACCAACTGTTTCAGAGAAAACAGAAGAGACGACAGAAAAAACAGTCCATATTGTTGGAAAAGGAGATAATCCCTATAACATAAGCAAGAAATATGGTGTCCCATTAGAAACACTTTTAGAAGCCAATCAATTGACTTCTAAATCCGTTTTACACATAGGGCAAAAATTGATTATCCCTGCTACAAAAAAGAAAGATTGAACAAAAACACATTAATTCAATCATAAATTTTTTTTAAAAACCTATGAGAAACAATCCTTATTTTATTTACACTTGCCTTTTTACATTCTTGTTTCTTGTGCTTGTTTTTCGTCCTATAGAAGGCGAAGAAAGTCAAAATGTTACTTTTTTAAAAAGTTCTATTCCCAAAAATATAGGTCTCATTTATTACGGTGCTGGTGGTCGAAGGGATTGGCAAGCAGAGGACTTTGAACCCTATATCACTTATAAAGAGTCCAACACAGGGAAGACTTTTCCACTCTTTGACGCCTTCCTGTTGATTGAATATCGCACCACCGATGGTAAACTTTTCTGGGGTGGGAAAAATGAAGAGGAAGTGGCAAAAATAGAACACTGGAAAGGGTTAGCAGAAAGGTGGCTATCCTGCCTCCATTCTATCAATGAATGTGCTGGAAACTTAAAGAGCAGGTCATTGCTTCATCAAAACATCGGAGTCATTATCACTATTCCTGAACCCGATGTAAAATGCACAAACTTTGGGACGCTACCCGATTCGAACACTTCCCTGAATTTTCAGAAGCCAGAGGATAGACAAAAGGCGATTCGTTGGTATATTGAGCAGGTATGCCATCATATTGAACAAGCAAAATATGAGCACCTGGATTTTATCGGCTTCTACTGGCTTGCCGAATCAATAACAAATGAAATGATACCTACCGTCAAAGAGACGGCAAAAATCGTTCACGAGCGAGGACTAAATTTTTTCTGGATTCCATTCTTTACAGGAAATAATATCTGGGTATGGAAAGAACTCGGTTTCGATTATATGTTCTTACAGCCAAACTACTTTTTCAACGGGGACGGTGGTAACAGACGACTTCCTCTGGCAGGCTATCGGATTCAACAATTCCAATGTGGTGCAGAAATGGAACTGGACGATAGAATCCTTACATCCGAACCTCACCAACTTCGTTTCTTACAATACCTACAAGCAGGAAGCCATTTTCAATGGAACACAAAGCCAATGGCATGGTATCAATCAAACGATACTATCTATCAATTGGCAACGAGCAAAGATGAAAAACTATATGAGATTTATCGAAACATTGTCCATTTCATCAACAACGATTACCAGCCCCTTACTTCACTCCCACCTATTGAAGAATATAAAATTCCGGACCGCAGTGGGAAAAATTGGGCACATAAAAATAATGGAACAAAAGTCACTGAACCCAGTTCAGGCTTTTGCCTCTCACTGAACCCGGAGTGGATTATTGATGGGGATATTGACAATTATTCAGGAACTTCAGGCTTTGGTTGCTGTGGAATACCGGGAGAGATAACACTCCTTTTCCCTGAGGCTATAACCCTTAGCCGTATCCAATTGCTACTGTTCAATCTTGACGAACGATATTACCAATACCGAATAGAACTCTCCAAAGACGGTCAAAACTGGGAAACGGTTATTGACAAAACCCAGGGTGAGTATCGAAACTGGCAGGTAGACATTATTTCTCCGCATACAGCCCGCTACCTTCGTGTGATTCCAACCTACAATTCTGCGAAACAAAGCCTCTTCCAGATTGTCGAACTTGAAGCCTACTGAACGGACATAGTTCTAAACTGATATTGAGTCCTAACTTCCCACGAATTAAGTAATATGTAAAGAAATCTGAAAAATGCGTTTTAGATATTACGACAATTTAACATAGAAGAGTAGTAAAACTTTTTATTTGTTTTTTAAAAGAAGTAAGTATTAATAGACTCTCCCCCTGGGTGGAAGGGAAAGTCCTTAAAGGGGGTGTAATGCAGATATCCAATTTTACTTCCTACTGTGAGTGAGTCCTTATAAGGGGTATTAAATTCACTTTGTTAAAAGAAAAAACCCCTCTGTCGCTAACGCGACACCTCCCCTTCACAAGGTGAGGAGTTTTTTCGCTTTCCTTTTATGTTGAGTTGAACTACAATTAAAAATATATTCTAGACACATTATGTAGAAGCAATTCATAAAATTGCTCTTGTGAAATTTTTCTTAACATAGCCTATCCAAAAAAACAAAAAGATGTAAGTCAAATAAAGATACAGGGGAAAACTATTTTTTTATGATACTTATTCAGATTTCTATATTGCTTGAATTAATTATTCAAAAGTTCCGATAGTTATTTATGAGAAAAACTACTTCCTATTCTATATATAATCTATCATTCTTTTTCGTTATTAGACGATGAGGAGTATTCTTGTATCATTTCAAGTAATCTCTGTCCTCTTGGTGTGTTTATGGGTATCATTGAAGTATTTTTACATTCAGGACAAATATCATAGCAACTTGTCAATCGCCAGATTGTGTAAATTAGTCCAGGCAAGCCAAAAAATAGCCACAATGCAAGTTCAATGTAGAAACTTCCTCTGACTATCCGTTGGGGGTAGCCCACATGTCCACAAGTTGTGCAGATTGAGCGTCTCGCCATTATCCTTGCCTTTACCTTGTCTTCTCAGATATTTTGCCGGAGTTGGCAAATTCATTATACTCGTTTTGTGCTTACATTTATTCCCTTTTCACCTTAATACTTCTAATAATATCATTGCATTGTTATGTTCAATATCCCTTGCCGAAAATAGTAATGTTACAATCTTATATTTCTCTTCAATCTCTTTTATTTGTCAATTTCATATTCTCTCTCAATTCATTTTTATATTTGTTATTAAACTCTTCCCATCTATTCTATAATAATATTAAATTAATCGGCTTTTATCTACTTAATTATAAAAGACTTCTTTCCCGGAAGCGACTAATATGGAGGAAGACCATTTTCAATTATTTAGATGTGGGTATTTCTTCGGGTGTTTCGAAGGTAACCTCTCGTTGGGTTGGTTTTCGGACAAAGGATAAATCGCATTTTTCGGAATCGCAATATAGGTCTTGCTGTTCCGTAGTTGTTATTTTGTCGAACTGAATGGGTTGTAAACGCGAGACTGCTTTCTCGTATATTTCCTTCGTTATTTCTTGATAAGGTGCCTGGGGATAGTTATGTTCTTCGAGGGGTAGGAAACTGATAGATTTCAAGCGTGTTTCATAGAGTTCGAGGATGTAAGGAATGTCTTTTGCTTCTTCAGGTTTGAATGTGATGGTAGCACTTACCTGGTTGTCTGCCCAATAGTATTGGGTCTGAGCAACATTTTCGACCTGTTCCCAGACGGATACATCGCGTTTGGAACGGGAGAAATGGGGTTGATGTACAGGGAAGTAGACTATCAATGTTTTATCGCCATACACCGATTCTTCGATACGATACCCTGCTCTGCGAATGGGTTCAATGAGGGGACTGGTTCGGTCTATGCGTATGGTACGGTAGTAATATTCTGCATGAGGGTAATGAATACCTGGCGTTACACCGGGGAGCAAGGACACGGTTCCGCTGGGCTTGACACTGGTCTTTTTTATACTTTCAGGGATACAAAGCCAGCGTGAGTATATCTTGTCGAGTTCGCATATATATTTGTAGCCATTATCGCACCAATGGAAGTGTTCGCGTCTACCATGTCGTTCAAAGTTTTCCACGATACCGGATTGAGACAAGCCGATACGCCGATTTCGAAGCATAATGGCATTGGTTCGTTCGTTGTGGGTAGGGATAAGTGTTACTGTTTTGGCATAGAGATAGGCATATTTTAATGTTCTACGATATTCCTCAAACGAGGCATGTCGGGAAGGAAAGGTTTCTACGAGGTTGCAAATCTCAAAGGATTCCAGGCTTTGTTCGGCACAGGGATTTGTCCCAGCCACATTGGCATCTAACCAATTCGGACTGTCTTTGAATCTTCCATAAGCACGGGCATTTTCAAGCCAGAAATAGCCTGGCTCGCCATTAAAAGAGGACTGTTTCCCTGTCTTATGATAACTCATCCCTTCCCTGGCAATGACGCTATTATTGGAAGCCCAACGCCATGCCATAAGCCTATCCTCGTGAAGCCGTGGGTCTTTCAGTTTTAAGTATTCATCATCATCAGGAAAGCCCAGAACTAATTCAGCCGTTCTACGAACTCCACCAGAAACAACGCACTTACCAATAATGTTCATTAAATCGGTTATATCTGTGGAGGAGATTCGGTGTCCAATACGAGGTTGAAGGACAATATCAATATTCTGAACGCATTCAATTAAAGGACCCGGTCCAGGGGCAATTCCTCCGAAAGTACGGATAGGCGAACCCATAGGCCGAATTTGAGAATAATCAATTTTAGTGGGTCGCAATCCCTTACCTACATAGGAATTTAAAATCACACGGATTAAATCTACCCAACCCTCTTTAGAATCGTCTACAACATGCACATACTCGCCGGTTTGTGGTTTTTGTATCACGACCTTGTCTGCCCCTTTTGTATCAAAGGCAACCCCGACTCCTAACATGGACATATCCATTAAAAAGCAAAATGGTTCAGCAAAATCCATGTCAATATCTTCCGTAGATACGAAGGCACAATTGTTCAATGCCGCAGAGCCCCGTATATAGATGTAGTCTGTGCCCATCATCCAGAGGCCTCGCCCCGGTGGAAGGAACTTAAATTCCCACATCAGACGGAACATCTCCTGAGCGGAGCGTTGGGCTTTGTCCTGCTTCCACGGCAATTTCAGACTTAAACAATGATTCCACTGGATAGTATAACACCCCTCTATCACTCGCCGAAGGGTTTCCCAAAATTCTTCTGTTCGACCATCGCTCTCTGGAACAATACGGGCATAAGTGCGTTTGTAGGTGATATATCCAAGAGGACCCCACTCTGGCTGTTTGCCTTTAAATTGATTTATAAATGTTTCATCTAATTTAAATCTCTCACGAATCGGGAACAGCATACTCTTCTCCCTTATTTATATAGCATTTTATTTATGTTAAATTTAATAATTCCATTCTGAAAAATATTTATCCAGATTAAACTTTTTTGTGTTTGGTTTTAACCCAGGGTATTTTATTTACCTCTTCAACTTCATAATCCGCAAAGATATTTGGATAACGATTTTTAACTATTGAAAAAACAAGACCAAATAGAAACCTTATTTCCTCTTCAGCCGCGGGGTCTGTGCGTTGTTCAATTACATGTCTTAAAGTCCTTAGATTGCAGGACCAGCCAATTGTAGTTGCAACGCCCATCGGCGCAATGCGACGAAGACCCGAAGTGATTTGTTTTTTTATTTCAAATGGGTGTTTATCTAATTCAAACAAATCGGACAGTTCTTTCTGAATGCGTTCCATCTCTTCTACTGTCCGAACAAAAATCTCCATACCCTTCTCGTTCTCTCGAATGTGCATCGGTATATACATTGAAAGGGTTTCTAAACGAACAAATCGCAGGGACTCTTGAGAAATTGCTGTGCCGGCTCTATGGCGAACCAACTCATGAGTTACCACACGACTTACATCCGCAAATATAAAATTCAGGTAAGCATGTTCCAGAACACTACCATGTCCAACTTCGATAAGATGATTTATATAGGAAGAATTACCCTGGCGAACTTTTGTAACATTTGGATTCAAGCCCGGTTCAAAGGAACGATAGCAGAGCCTACCCATGACTTCAGCAATCTTTTCGCTGTCGCTGGGTGCATCTGTAGCCCAGCTAGGAACACCAAGATATTCAAGGTATGCTTGAAGTCCCTCATCATTAACCCTTGTTTCGCCCACAAGAAAGACCTTTGGTTCGACCGACTTCATTAAAAATGCCCTTAAAATTTAATTGATTGAAATATTGTTTCAGACTCCGTTTTTAATTATAAAAGAAACTTGCCCAATTATCAAGTTTAATTTTAATTTGTTATTCACATAATTATTATTATTTATAAGAAAGAACCACAATAAAATATTGAAATAAGCCTATATCAAATTGTTTATATGCTATATATGGTATATAACATTTATCGCTATACATCATATAGAAAAGTAAAAATTAAGATGCATATATTTTATTTTTATCGAGAAAAAGATTAAGGTTCAAATTAATAATTTTTTAGATATTAAGGGTGCTATTTTATGAGGTTAATTTTGTATTATTTCAGAAGAAGATTTTTTCAGTTGTAAATTTCTTTAGTTTTTTAAATAAAATTATTTAAATCACTTTTTAACAATAAAATACCATATATTGTATAAATAACTAAATTATACAGATAATTATACATTATATAGGGTATAAGTTATCTATTTGCTATTCTGTGTTGTTATATTTAGGTTTATTTATGCCGTATTTTAGAATTTAATGTTAGATAGGTAGTAATGAAGTTCTAATAGAATGCAGGATTGCTTGTATCTTTCCCCGTATTTTTTTATGTTTTTTTAACATTAATAGATTCTATCCCCAATGGCAAATCTATCCTATTTGTCCTATAAGACTTATTTTCTAATAATCCTTTTGCAGAAGAACCCAAAATTTGCAATTGTTTAATAAGTAGTAATATCTTCTTTATATGTTTATTTGATTCTTATTAATTTAATACAGTGAACTAAGTGGAGGGTTTATATGTGAAGAAGGTTATTAAGGTTGTATTGCTGGCAGTTCTTTGTTTGTTAATTGTTCTTTGTTTGCTTGCAGTGGGGCTTATCTTTTTTTATGTGTATCCAGCGGTGCAATATGCGAAGGTATATATGCCCAAACTGTCGGGCACGATTACAGTGCCTCATGTTCAATCGGAACTTGTAATACGGCGAGATGACAATGGTGTGCCCCACATTTTCGCTCAGAACGAGGAAGACGCGTGGTTTGCTCTGGGATATGTTATGGCACAGGACAGACTATTTCAGATGGATTTATATCGCCGATTGTCTCAGGGACGACTTTCAGAACTTCTTGGACCGATTACGGTAAAATATGACGCTATATTGAGAACATTTCGATTAAGGAAATTTGCAGAGGAAGTGCTAAGTAATAATGCGGATGTTTTTAGTCCGCTGAAAAAATCTTTTGACGCATTTTTTTTAGGTATTAATACTTTTATTGAGCAAGAACCTTTGCCGCCAGAATTTCGGATATTAGGTTATAAACCTGAACCGTTTACTTATGTAGATTGTATGTCTACGGCGATGATTATGCCTATTACCTTTGCGGATGGTTTAAGACAGGACCTTGTAAATCTTGTTTTGAAAATGAAATATCCAGATGAAGATTTTTCAGTGCTTTCATGTGGTTATCATCGTGAGAGACCTATAACGATTATGGAGACCATAGAAGAAGCAGAGGAATATTTGAAATCGCAAGGTCGGGACCTGTCTAACTGGGGCTTGCCTACGGCGAGTTTAAAGCATTCTACCACTAAAGAGACCCTGGCCTTTTTAGAGGATTTTATATCAACATGGCAGGATATTGTAGAGTTTATGGGAGTGCACCTGGGTAGTAATTCATGGGTATTGGCAGGGACACGAACGCAATCTGGCAAACCGATTCTGGCTAATGACCCGCATATTGGCTTTTTACAGCCAGGAGCCTGGTATCAGGCACATCTGGTTTACAATGATTATGACCTTTATGGATTTTATTTTCCGCTAATACCTGTTCCGCTAATGGGACAAAATTCTACTTATGCCTGGGGATTGACCATGTTTGCGGGTGATGACCATGATTTGTATCAGGAATTGTTTAACCCAGAAGACCCATTGAAGGTCAAGTATAAAGGGGAATGGGTTCCTGTAACTGAAGAGACAGAAACCATTCAGGTTCGTTTTGGCAAGCCTGTAACATTTAAAAGGCGAATAACACCCCACGGAATTGTCGTAACAGATGTATATCGTCAACTTTTGAACTATGGTGGTCCTGAACTATCCCTTTACTGGGCTTGTCAACATGTTCCGTATACGGATGTTCTGGGTTTCTATAAGATAAGCCATGCACAGGATTTAAATTCGTTTCAGGAAGGGGTTTCATTAGTAACTTCTCCGGGAATTAACATATCGTATGCAGATAAGTTTGGCAATATCGCCTGGTGGGTAGCGGCGAAAATTCCTGTTCGACCTGACCATGTAAACTCAAAATATGTTCTGGACGGGACAAGTGGCAAGGATGATGTACTGGGCTATTTACCGTTTGAATTAAATCCACATTTGATAAATCCGCCGTGGGGTTATATCGTAACAGCAAATAACCTATCCACAATAAAACCCGTAGGGGATATAGAAGAACTTCAGGGATATTGGGAGCCGTCTGACCGTGCCCAAAGAATAGAAGAACTATTAGAGCCACGGACGGACTGGACAATTGAGGATTTGCGGAAGGTGCAGTTAGACCATTTTTCTGTGGCTGGACCGCCTATTGTAAAGGAAATGGTTGAATTGTTGAGTCCGAAGAAAGCAGAGATGCTACCCATAGAACAAAATGCTCTGGAACAATTAAGTGTATGGGATTATCAATTTGATACAGAAAGCGTCGGTGCCTCTGTTTATGGGGTTTTTTGCGATGCGATTATCCGCCACCTATTATTGGATGAGTTAGGGGAAGACATGTTCCGTGCATATTGTTCGGTTGCAGACCGATGGAGTTTTTTTAAATATGTTATTCATGATGATACCTGCTTTTTGTGGGATGATATTTCAACCCCCAATAAGGAAACGCGTTCTGATATTCTCTATCGCTCCTTTAAAGAGGCTGTGCAAGTGCTAAAGAAAAAAATGGGTAAAGATGTTACTCAGTGGAAATGGGGGCAAATTCATACTTTGGAATTTCACCATCCCCTTGGATATATCCCTGTTTTACGGAAGATTTTCAATGTAGGTCCGTTCCCATGTCCCGGCTCGTATCATGCGATAAATAATATGCCATACATTGCGGGAGCATATAAATATGATGTCATAGCCGGTCCTTCCACTCGGCGATTGATTGATTATGCTCAGCCTGACCATATTCTGGAAGTATTACCTACGGGCAATTCCGGTATCCCACATAGTAGATGGTATCGGGACCAGGCAGACATGTTCATGCGTGGGAACTATCGTGAGGCACGAATGACAATCCAACAAATCGAGGAACATACCATAGAGAAAATGATAATAACGCCGCAAAAATGATAACGGTAGGTGTTTTTCCTATGGCGGGGAAAGATTATAGTTTTATGTAATTGTGGAATGATAACTACCATTATTAAAGGTTTATAAACGCACGGCACGGAGCCCCATCTGCACCCACAATTGCAAGCGGAAGAACAATAAATTCATATTGTCCTGCCGGGACTTTTTCCAATCTTAACCCTTCTACAATAAAAACATTATTTTTTAGTAATATTTCGTGAGTAGGTCGTGATTTTTTATAGGGTGCAATGGAAAGGTAATCTATTCCTACAAGGCGAACACCTTTATCTACAAGCAATTGGGCAGCATCGGGTAGCAGAGCAAGGAACTCCGTATGAAAATCACCCATCGTGGGTAAGGATGAATTTTTTGTTTTAAACAAAACGCGAGGTAAAAACTCCATACCTTTTAATCTTTCTGCGTTAATATGCTCGTCGTATTCCCATTCAATTACCTGTGCCTTACCAAAATAAATAGATGGGTCAACCTCATGTAGCCTTTTCCCTGTATCTACGAAATGCCATGGAGCGTCGCAATGAGTTCCGGTATGGCTTGATAAATGTAGGAAGGAGGTGTTTGAATTGGCTCCATTTGCAATTCTATTGTCAGGTTCAAAACTAAAATTTAAATCACCGGGCCAGACAGTCATACCTGCCTGTAAAGGAATACTTACATCTATCCATTGCATAAAGTTAATCCTTTCCTTTGTTCCAATATTTTCATAACAATTAGATTCCTGTCATTATTTCAGTAATGTTTGTAAATTATCAAACCAATATCAAACAAGATTCTTGATTATATCGGTGTTACATTCTTAAAAGGTATATTGCTATATGTTTTTACATGGTATTTCATTTTATATATATACTTATTCGCAAATTAGTATTTTCTCTGTATTGCAAAATATTACAAATTTCACAATATTTGTGTTAGAATTTAAAAAGGACGGTTTTTTATTGGGAAGAATGGTGCTGGAATGTGAGTTGTATAAAAAATTAAACCTGGAAGGAATATGAAATCATGCCAGATTTATTAAAGATTTTAGGGTATGCCGTGAAAGTAGGGGCGTCTGATGTGCATTTGACGGTGGGAAGTCCACCTGCCGTGCGTATTGATGGTGAGATACGATTTATTCAGGCTGACCCCCTATCACCTACGGATACGCAAAATTTTGTTGAGGAGATGTTGAATCAAAAGCAGAAGGACATTTTCTATGAAACAGGCGATTTTGACCTGGCATATAGCGTTTCAGGCCTGGGACGATTCCGTGTAAATCTAATGAGGCAGCGGGGTTCGATTAGTATAGTTATGCGACATGTCAAGGGAAAGATACTTGATTTTGATTCGTTAAACTTGCCACCTGTAATGGAGAAGGTAGCCAATTTTCCTCGGGGATTAATACTCATTACGGGAACAACGGGTAGTGGTAAATCTACTACTCTGGCTTCTATTATTGACTATATTAATGAGCGGAAACGATTACATATTATAACGCTTGAAGACCCCATTGAATTTTTGCACACCAATAAGAAGAGTATTGTGAACCAGCGTGAGGTTCTCATAGACACGCGAGATTTCCATGTTGCCCTTCGTGCAGCCATGCGTGAAGACCCGGATGTGATACTTATAGGTGAGATGCGTGATGGCGAATCTTTTCAAGCGGCTATTTCCGCAGCAGAAACAGGGCATCTGGTATTTACGACCTTGCATACAACAAATGCCATGCTAACCATTGACCGTATTATGGATATGTTTCCGTCCAATATGCACGACCAGATTCGTTCACAGATTGCTTTGCAAATGAAGGCATGTGTATCCCAACGGCTTGTCCCTTCCTTAGATGGACGGGGGCGTGTGCCCACTGTGGAGGTGATGTTAAATAATCCTGGTATCTCACAATTGATTCGTGAAAATAATGTGAAACAGATACCTCTGGCTATTGTTAATGGAGCCGACGAGGGGATGCAAACTTTTAACATGAGCCTATCAGACCTTATTCGACGCAAACTAATTAAAGAAGAAGATGCTATGTGGAACTCTGATAACCCTGATGAATTGCGAATGATGCTACAAGGGATTAAACTCAGTCAACAACGGGGCGGCATATTAAAGCGGTAAAACGCAAAAACCATTAGCCCCATGTCTCTGACTGATAAAATATTGCGTGCATATATTCAATTTTACTTCCTACTGAGAGTGAGTCCTTAGAGGGGGTATTAAATTTACTTTGTTAAAAGAGAAAACCCCTCCGTCGCTAATGCGACCCCTTCCCTTTGCAAGGTGAGGAGTTTTTTGTGTTTTTCTTTTATGTTGAGTTGAACTGTATTTAAGAATGTTTTTTTAATAAAACT
>CAZJTZ010000022.1:14568-55427 GCA_964549105.1 uncultured Nitrospirales bacterium | reverse complement strand
CTGGATGTAAATGGTATTGGTTTTTTGTTAAGTGCACCATTGAATTTGTTAGGTAAGATTCATCTGGAGGATGAGGTCTTATTGCCTGTGTATACTGTTTGGCGTGAAGATTCAGTAGATATATACGCTTTCGAAAATGATGAGCAAAAATTGCTTTTTCAAAGATTGATTTCTATAAGTGGAATAGGTCCAAAAACGGCTATAGCGGTTTTATCTACACTTTCTGTGAGCGAATTTCGACGGGCTATTATGGAAAATGATTTTAATTTGATTTCTACGGCACAGGGCATTGGAAAGAAAACGGCACAGCGGTTAATTCTGGAATTTCGTAATAAAATGGGAGAAGACACGGAACTGTCTGCATTACTGAATCCGCCGGAAGAAAAGATTTCGGATGCGGATGAAGTTTATCAGGCGATGATTTCGATGGGCTGTTCAGCGGCAGAGGCAAAGGGTGCTGTGTCTTATGCAAGGAAAAAATTAGGGGAACAAGCCAGCATTGAAGACCTGATTCGCACTGCTTTGAAATTTCTGAAAGGAGGTTCTCCATAATGAGTTCTGAACATATATTTGCACCGGAACCAATTGAAGATGAAACTATTTTTGATGAGCAGATTCGTCCTCAACGATTGCAGGATTTTCCGGGACAAGAGCCGGTAAAGGAAAAATTATCAATTTCGATTTCCGCAGCGAAACAGAGGAAAGAGCCATTGGACCATATTTTGCTTTATGGACCTCCTGGTTTGGGCAAGACAACTCTGGCTCGCATTTTAGCCAATGAGATGAATGTGTCAATACATCAGACTTCGGGTCCCGTATTAGAACGGCAGGCAGATTTGTCGGCGATACTTACGGCATTGAACGAGTTTGATATTCTATTTATAGACGAAATTCATCGTTTAAATCGTGCAGTAGAAGAGACACTTTATTCTGCGATGGAAGATTTTGAGATAGATATTATGCTGGGTAAAGGTCCGACGGCTCGCTCAATCAAGTTGGGTTTAAAGCCCTTTACATTAATTGGTGCTACTACGCGTGCTGGATTATTAACACCACCGCTACGGGCACGCTTTGGTGATTTGTGCCGTCTTGATTTTTACTCTCCGCAAGAACTTCAAATAATTGTGCTTCGTTCTGCGCGAATTTTGAATGTGCCTATTGACGAGGATGCAGCGTTAGAGATTGCACGCCGTTCGCGTGGGACTGCGCGTATTGCGAATCGGCTTCTTCGGCGTGTTCGAGATTATGCTCAGGTTAAAGGAGATGGAACGATTACCCTCTCTTTATCAAATTCTGCGCTCAAACTGCTCCGTATTGATGACCTGGGACTTGATGATATGGACCGACTATTAATGAAGACAGTGATAGAAAAATTTTCTGGAGGACCTGTGGGATTAAATTCACTTGCCGTAGCAATTGGAGAGGAACGGCAGACTATTGAGGAGGTGCATGAACCTTATCTTATTCAAATTGGGTTTTTGAAAAGGACACCTCAGGGGAGGGTCGCTACTCCATTAGCCTATAAACACTTTGGATTAAATCCTCCCAGTTCTTATACCCCATTCCTTTTCTCTGACAATAAATAAGAATTATACAAAAAGTATTTACAAAATTAATGGATATTGTTTAAAATATAAGTAGAATGAGATATAGTAAGAGCGTAGAATTAAAAATAGTTTAATAATATAATGTCGATTTGGGGGAAGCCGATGTTAAAGATAGGCATAAGAGAGGTTGTCAAGTTACTAAAAAATTCTGGTATGGGTTTTCTTATATCACAAGTAGATGGGACTATTGAATACTGTGATAAGGAAACGAGAAAATGGTTGATTGGTTTTAAACGAGGACAAAAGTTAGACAATACTTTGCTAAGGCAATATATTGAAGTGGTATATCCACATTCTGAGGATATTATTCCAGAGTCATTGAATTGTTGGATGCAAATCTGGAAAACGGTCGGACACGGAGGGACAAAATGGGAACAGGAGCAGACCTGGGAATTGGGTGCTCTAGGGGTACGGATTAAACAGGGCGAAAATGTTTTGGATAAAGTTTTATTTCTAATTTTTCCGATAAGCAGGGAGGAGTCATTATCCACAGGTTTTCAAGAACCGGGGGTATCCTATCTATTAAAGGTTATAAAAGAATTGCCTTTGCTTGTCCTTCAAATTAACTCTTTGGGAAATATTGTTTATGTGAATGACCGCATAAAGGATTTAACAGGATGGTTGCCTTTGGAAGTTCGAGGGAAAAATTGGTTTGAGATGTTTGTTCCTGAGGAGATTCGAGAAGAGATGATACAATTTCTTCAGGTGGGTAAACAAGAAATAGGAACTGCTATTTCATTTGAAGGGGAAATTCTGACCAGAGATAAGCAAAGACTTTTAATACTCTGGGCTTGTCTTGGGCTTGAAGGAGAAGGGCAAGGCTCAAATTTGTTGCTCATGTTGGGTCAGGAGTTGAATACTTCTCGCTGGACAAAATTCTTAACGCGGGGTATCCGTTTATTGAAGAATCAGTTACAATGGATTTATGAAGAACTTGTGCGAGGAATACCTGAAGAGGAGGTATTTTCAGAGGTTGTCCGTAATGTAGTCGAAATGACTTCTTTAGAAGCCGGAGTTGTGTTTAAGGTGGTATCAAAAAAGGTTGTATTAATTTCCTCAGAAGGTTTAGAAGACAAGATTACGGAATCCTTAAAAGAAATATCTCTGGATAATAAAGTTGTTGACACGATTATGTCTAGTAATGATGTTATAGAGATTTCTTCTTTGATGGATAGTTTTCCGATTAATTTACAAGAAAAAGGGTTTGTAAAGGTTTTTGCAGTTCCCATTCGAATTGGAGAGGAGCCGGTTGGCTTTTTTGCTCTGGCAACAACACGAGATGATATGTTAGAAGAAGAAATAATTCCTCTGTTGTATTCAATAGCCTGTGAGATAGGATGGATGTTTTTGTGGTATAACATTCAGGAAATACAAAGAAGGCGGGGTCTTCAATATGAATTGTTAGAACAGATGCTTCCGTATGCACTTCTTTCTGTGGACGAAGGGGGTGTCATTGTAAGTTGTAATCGGGGTGGAATCAATTTATTGGAGGCAGATAGTGAAGAGGACTTATTAAATTGCGAGATTCAGCAGTTTATACCTGATTGGAAGCAATGTATTAACAAATTAGGGCAAGAAAAAGAGTTGAGAAATGGGAGTGTTCATGAGATTGAAATAATGACACTCAAGGGACAGAAAATTCCTGTGGAGTTTATTGTTGGGCACTTTTCCTTTGCCAGTCGTTCCTTCTACATGGTTTTCTTGCGAGATATTCAGCGGAGGAAGCAGGCAATAGATACAATAAAGCAAGCAGAAGAATTATATAAAGATTTGTTCGAAAATGCGAATGATATTATCTATACCCATGATTTAGAAGGTAGATTTACTTCTTTAAATAAAGCCGCATTAAATGCTACAGGCTATAGCCTGGAAGAAGCATTAAATCTTAATATATTCGATGTTATAGCCCCTGAATATATTGAAGAAGTGAAAAAAAAGATTTGCGAAAAACTTAATGGGGCTCATTCAACAAAATATGAAATAGAGATTGTCTCTAAAGAAGGTAAAAGGATTCCCCTTGAAGTAAATACATCGGTTATTTATGAAAAAGGGCTTCCTGTGGCTATTCAGGGAATTGGTCGTAATGTCACCGACCGTAAAAAAGCAGAAGAAGAACGAAAAAGATTAGAAGCACAAATCCTTTATTCTCAAAAATTAGAAAGTTTAGGAATTCTTGCCGCTGGGATTGCCCATGAGTATAACAATATCCTTGTTGGGATTATGGGAAATGCGGAATTGGCTCTTGCCCGTTTGCCAGAAGATTCTCCAATACGCAACTACTTAAAGAAAATTGAAGAATCTTCACAGCGTGCTGCCGAACTGACGAACCAAATGTTAGCCTATTCTGGACAGAAGGTTATAACACAAAGACTCATAAATTTATCTAAATTAATTGAAGAGATGATACCTCTGTTCTCTGCGGTTATTTCTAAGAAGGCAACAATTGAATTTGATTGTGCTGCAGAATTGCCATCAATATATGGAGATGCAACCCAAATCTATCAGTTGTTAATGGACCTTATTGCAAATGCGTCAGAGGCAATTGGCGATACCTCAGGAAAAATAACTATACAAACAAATACAGTTAATTTGTCCGAGGAGCAAATTAAAAGTGAATATTTTTTAGAATCAGTTGCTCCGGGTAGATATGTATATGTTGAAATTTCCGATACAGGTGTCGGAATGTCTGAGGAAATGTTATCTAAGATTTTTGACCCCTTCTTTTCAACAAAATTTGCAGGTAGAGGGTTGGGACTTGCTGCTGTTCTCGGGATTATTCATGGACATAAAGGAACTATTAGCGTATATAGCAAACCCGGTAAAGGTAGCACATTTAAGGTCTATTTTCCTGTGTCTGAAACATCTGATACCCCTTTATATATAGAAAAAAATCATTAAAAATTGAATAGGAAGAAATAATAAAACAGAAATATCTTTATTATTTATATACCGCTTTTCCTGAATAGAAATTCTTTTTTAATGATAGTTTCTGTGGAAAATAGATTAAGATGGAAGATATAGATAATATGTCTAAGAAGAAAGGGTTGTGGTCGCTTTGTAGCACGAGTATATTGTTCGTAGTGATTTTATCATTGCCCTTAGCAGTTCTACTTTTTGAATATACAAAGGATATAGAGAATTACTTCTTTTTAAATGTTAGTCCCTAATTTATACCATTACTATTAAATTATGCAAAAAAACTTGAAAATAGTAGCAGTATTAGTAAAATAATATAAATAATAGATAATCAAAATTTAAAAAGGAATTTTCGGCAAGTATTTAGGAAAAAGATTATGAACACTAAAATTAGCAAATTGCAGAAAGATGATTGGTTTAATCTACTATGCTCAAATGTATCATTGGGGGCTATTATTTTAGACCAGGACGGTAATATCGTAGCAAGGAATAATGATATTTTTACTATTTGGGGATATATTTCTCCAGAAGAGTATCCAGAGAAAATGGAAGGTGCAAATATAACAGACTTTATTAAACCAATAAACTCTATCAATGAACTTTTAAGACAGGTTCAGAAATTGGGTCATATTGAGGTTTATGAATTTCCCTATTTTACGCATAAGGGAGAAGTTAAATGGGCAAAGATAGAAGGGTGGGTATTAAAGGAAGAAGGTAACACAGTTATATCTGGTTGGATATGGATTGATATAACACCTATATGTAGCAAATCAAACAATGAATTGGTTGAAATATTAAAAGATACAATGAATTTTATTTTTCAAGATATACCCCTTTTATACTTTCTCTGGGAAATTAATGAGGACTTTACAACGCGGATTTTAGGTATAAATAAAGAAGGGGAAAAGATTTTAAATTATACCTCTTCAGAAGTATTGGGAAAAGATTTTTTACAATGGATGATTCCTGAGACATGGAAAGTCCCTGTAAGTAGATATATCAGAGAAATGAGAAAAAATCCGAAGTCTTATTCAGGAGAGCATCCCTTGCTTATAAAAGGGGGTCGAGAAATTTCCATTCGTTGGTTGGATGTTCCAGTAGAATTAAGGGTTTTTAATCGGGTATGGATTGTGTCTATCGGAGAAAACATACAGGAACGGATGCAAAAAGAAAGAGAACTAAAAGAGCAAGAGGAAAGATACCGTCGTATGGTTGAAGCCGTAACCGATTATTTTTATCATGTAAGAATAGAAGATGGGAAAGTGGTTGAAACAATCCACTCGCCGAGTTGTGAAGCGGTAACTGGATATACACCCCAGGAGTTTAAAGAAAATCCACATCTATGGTATTTAATGGTTCACGACGACGATAAAGAGATGGTATTAAAATTTGCAAATGGATTGATTAACGGGCAGGTTCGGGGTCCACTTCTTCATCGGATATGTCGAAAAGATGGGCAGGTCCGTTGGATAAAAAATACCTGTTCCCTTATCTATAATAGGGAAGGCAAATTAGTTGGATATGATAGTCTTATTCGGGATGTTACCGAAGAAGTGATGGCACAAGAGGCATTAGAAAAAAGTGAGTTGCGTTATCGAAGTATTATAGAAAATCTGATAGAAGGATATTTTGAAATTGATTTAGAAGGATATATCCGTTTTGCTAATCCAGCCCTTATCAAAATATTGGGGAAAGATAATTTGCAATCGGTTATAAACAAAAATTTATTGGATTTTGTCCAATCAGAAGAACACTCGAAACTTTTAAGTCTTTTGGAGAATGCACAACACGAGAAAAAGGAGACGGGATTGTATGTATGGAGAATAAAATTAAATAGAGGTAAGGTAGAAAAAATAGTGGAATGTTCTTTTATACCCATTTCCAATCGTAGGGGAGAAGTAGTAGGCTTTTCTGGAATGCTTAGAGATATTACCGAGCGGAAAAAACGAGAAGAACAATTAGTGCAACTTCAAAAGTGGGAAAGTTTAGGTGCCCTGATAGGTGGGATTGCACATAATTTTAATAATCTTCTTATGATTATACAGGGGCACTTAGATTTAGAAAAGGTAGAATTTCACCGGATACTGGGTTCAGTAACTCCTGAGGTCGCAATTCACCATATAGAGATGCAGGAGGCTTTGAATCGGGCTTCAGACCTATGTAAACAAATGATGATTTACGGTGGGAAAGGCTTTGCTATTCAGAAAAAGTGGAAAGAATTAAATGCTATTATAAAGGAGATGTTGCCTTTGTTAGAAGCGGCAATAACGAATAAGATTACTTTAACTACCCGTCTTTGCAAGGAAGCCACAGGGATACAATGTGATGAAATATTAATTCGTCAAGTGATATTAAGCCTTGTAACCAATTCTGTAGAGGCAATTGAGAACAGAGAGGGTCAGATTAAAATTTACACACAGGTTATAGATTTTCAAAGAGATATCTTCTCTTCTTTTAATGTCAATAATGCAGATTTGCATGAGGGGAAATATGTAGAGTTAATTATTGAGGACAATGGAGTAGGAATTGACCCTCAAGAAATAGAAAAGATATTTGACCCATTCTATACCACTAAATTTTTAGGAAGGGGACTTGGACTTTCTACGGTATTAGGTATTGTCCGTAGCCATCGAGGAGGGATGAAAATAGAAAGCGAATTGGGTAAAGGGGCAAAAGTTCAGGTGGTGTTTCCTCTTGCCCCGGTAGATACTCCTTCTCAGACTCTCCCGATTCAAGAGACGAAGCAGGAGAAAGAGGTTGCTCGAAAAGTTGTATTGCTGGTGGAAGATGACTCTATGCAACAAAATTTAATGAGGAAGATTTTAGTATCACGGGGATTTGACATAGTGGCTGTTAATGATGGGGTTGAAGCGATAGATGCAATTTCTTCTTTAGAATATATAGTTAAATTAATTATTCTTGATTTAGGTTTACCTCGAATGAGTGGAAAGGAATTTTTATCAGAAATAAGGAAAAGGGGATTAAAGATACCTGTGATTCTTTGTAGTGGTTTACCTATGGAAGAAATCGCTTATGAATATAAAGATTTGGTCGTAGATTCTCTTCGAAAACCCTGCCTCGCAAGTGCGATAATAAGTTCTGTGGAAAAAGCATGGAAAGAATATTGTTAATAGGTATAATTTGTTCAATGAAGGAGTAATCTCAATGCGAGTTTTAGTTGTAGGGGCAGGTGCGCTGGGTTGTGTTGTTGGTGGGTTCCTAAAAAGAGCGGGCCACGAAGTATCTCTTGTGGGAAGGCAAAAAATGATGGATGTCATTCAGACGGAGGGTTTATATATTTCAGGAATTTGGGGAAATCACCATATTTCCGGATTGCCAACATTTTATGAAGTTTCTTCCGAATGGAAAGGGCAGTTTGATTTAATTATTCTTTCTGTTAAGTCTTATGATACCGAAGAAGCCGTGCAGGATGTTCTCCCTATTATGACGGATAATGTATTTGTTTGTTCATATCAGAATGGACTTGGGAATGTGGAAAAAATTGCACAATTTATAGGAATGGATAAAACAATACCTGCTCGAGTTATTTTCGGAAGTCGAATTTTAAAGCCTGGTTTTGTGCAGGTGACAGTAATTGCTGAGCCTACGGCGTTGGGAAGGTTTAAAGATGGACCTGACGAGGCAATTGTTCGGAATATTGTGGAGCAAATGGATAAATCGGGAATTCCTACTGTCTATGTAGAAAATATAGAGGGAAAGATTTGGGAAAAGGTAGCATATAATTCAGCGCTTAATCCGTTATCTGCCTTGTTGGATGTCCCTTATGGACGGTTATTAGATACGGAAGAAACGCAAGTTCTTATGAGAGAGGTGATTCATGAAATATATGCAGTAGCCCTTGAAAAGAGAGTACCCATGACTATACCCACACCAGAAGAATATCTTCAGCATTTGTTTTATAAATTAATTCCACCTACAGCAGAACATTATGCAAGTATGCGTGAAGACTTAAGGCAGGGGAGGAAAACCGAGATTGACGCGCTTAATGGAGCAATTGTAAGGATAGGCGAAGAACTAAAAATTGGATGCCCAACAAATCAGTTTCTAACACAATTAGTAAAAGCAAAAGAACAGATGTCTATCATGAAGCCAGAATAATTTTACAATATCAAATATAATATTCCCCAATAACTTTAGTGGGGTGAGGAAGATTATAACGCTTTAAATAAAATTTTGGGTTCCTTCTAGACGCTATAGCAAGGGAAGTAGAGTGTAAAAATAGAGCCTTCATTCGGTTTGCTTTCTACCTTGATGGCTCCTTTATGTGTCCTTACAACGCCAGAAACGGAAGCCAACCCCAATCCTCTACCTAAAAATTTGGTTGAGAAAAAGGGCTCAAAAATTTTTTCCATATCTTCTTGTTTAATGCCATAGCCTGTGTCGGCTATGGAAATAAATACATAATCTCCGGGCTTTGCCCTATCTGAAAATTTTAGTTCTTGTAAATTAGTTTGACTGAGAGTTTTTTTTCCTGTTTGAATGGTAATGGTACCACCTTCAGGTGGGAGTGATTCTAAAGCGTTAATAAGAAGTTGCGAGATGCTTTGATAAATTTGTGAGGAGTTTCCCTCAACTAAGGGTAAATTCGGCTGTACCTGTTGAAGAATGTGAACCCCTTTATGAATAGATGGAGAAAAAGTCTCTATTGCATGATTTACCATATCATTAAAATCTAAAAATTGAACTGTCTCGTGTTCTTTTCCAGCATAAACAAGTAATTGTCGGGTTAATTTAGCAGCACGCTCTGTGGATTTTCGGATTTGTTCTAAGTTATTTTGAACTCGTTGGGGTAGGTTCTCTCCATTTATTAATGCAAGTTCTGCATGCCCCATAATAGCCATTAAGATATTATTAAATTCATGAGCAATCCCTGCAGTCAAAATGCCGATACTTTCCAATCGCCTAACATGTTCTTGTTGGGCTAAAACTTTATCCCGTTCTTTACGCTGTTGAAACTCCTCAGTCGTATCAATTTGAATACACAATACTTCATCTATTTGATTCTCGCGAACCACAGGCGTTAAGGTAAAATGCATCCATTTTTCCATACCGTTTTTATTCTGTGCATTCCATAAGAAAAGATTATTTATCTTTTTACCATTGAATATATTCTCTATATGTATCTTTAAAGTTTCAACTTGTGTCGGAGTATAACAAACCTGTAAATCTTCTAATTTTTTAATGTCTTTTGCTTGAATACCATATAAACTTTCTGAATATTTATTCCATATAGTGACATTATAATTTCTATCAAAACTTTGTATTGCGATCTTATTTGCTGTATTCAGGATGGCTTCAAAACGATTCAGTGCCCATTCTAAATTTAGTCTTGTTTCTTTAAGTTCTGTAATATCTTGTAAAATGACTTGAGCACAGTCTTCCTGGAGTCTCTCATCCTTTGTTAAATAGGAGTAATGCAAGAGCCATTTTTTGCGACCCTGTAGAGTTTCCAGAGGATATTCGAAAGCCCGAACAGAGCCTTCTTCTTTAAGTCGTTTTCTAATAGAGCCCGGAGGAAGAATATATCTTTGTAAATCGGAAATATTTTTACCAATAACTTCTGCAGGAGATGAGTATATTTTTTCCACTTCAAATAGTTTTATCGCATTTTGGTCAATAAATATAATCTCCCCATTCATACGGTATCTTACAAGTCCAATAGATGCAAAACTCAATGCTTCACTTAAGAGTTGTAATAATTCCTCAGGTTTCATTTATTTCTAACCCTCAAACCTCTGTTATACCACAATAGTAATATTATAAATATTATTTTTAAAATTTAAAATTATAGTATCTACCACTAATAATTATATACCACAGAAGAAAAAACGACTTACCATTAACCCTTTTTAGTATATTAGCATACTATTTCTAATCAAGTCAATGTATGTATTGTATGAAGCCAATGTTTATCTAATATTTTACCTTATTGAGGAAAAAAAGAAGATAATCTATTAATATTCAGGAAAATTCCTTGAAATAGAGAAAGGGGTTCATAATCTTATAAGATTATTGGAAACATAGTAAGGGGAACAACTTCTTTGCATTTTGAGGGAAATATTGCTATACTGCTATTATCTTGGGCAAGATTGGGCAAAATATAGGTTGGGTAATAAAAAATTAAAAAAGATATAGTAGGAGGAGATTGAAGATGCAGTTTGGTCTTGTAACTGTAGGCGTTGTTTGCGCAGATGTGATGGTGAAACCTGTAGATAAATTCCCTGCTAAGGGCACGCTTTCCTTAGTGCCGCAATTGGAAATGCACCTGGGAGGACTCGCTGGTGTTACCGCAGCCGTTTTTAGTAAGTTAGGAGGAAAAGCCGCCTTTATAGGGCAGTTGGGAGAAGACCGTTTTGGTGATTTTATTTTAAGTGCATTGACTTCCGCTAATGTAAATGTTCAAGGGGTTAGACGAACAAAGGATTATCATTCTTCAGCATCTGTGGTTCTTATCAATTCTAATGGTGAAAGAACTTTTCTACACCATGTAGGGACAAATGCAAGTGTAAGTGAAGAAGATTTGGATATGAATATCATTTCTTCTGCACGGGTTCTTCACTGGGGAGGTAGTTCGGTTACTCCAAAATTGGACGGTGAGCCTATAGGAAGGGTTTTTAAACAAGTCCAATCCTTAGGTGTGAAGACTTCTATAGATACTTGCTATGATGGGAAAGGAATATGGCTGCCTCATATTGAACCTGCTTTGAAGTATACGAATATCATTTTTTCAAGTTGGGAAGAAGCACAACATTATACAGGGAAGAAAGAGCCAGAGGATATTGCGGATTTTTATTTAGGCTATGGCACAGAAATAGCCGTCATAAAATTGGGTGAACAGGGTGTTTTAGTAAAGAATCGAGATGAGACGATACGGTTGCCAGCCTATTCAGTTCCTGTTGTAGATACCACAGGTGCTGGAGATGCCGCATGTGGAGGTTTTTTGTTTGGGTATGTGTCGAATTATCCATTAAAAAAGTGTGCTCAGATGGCGAATGCGGTCGGTGCTTTGACTGTTCAAGTGATGGGAGGAAGCAATGGCGTTCAATCTCTGGAACAAGTAGTAAAATTTATAGGAGCATACGGAGAAAACTCATGTTAAACAAATTTAAAAAGATATATGTGTTTATCTCAGTACTGGCAGCGATTCCTTTTATCTGTTTGACTGTTTCGTATGGTGAAGAACAAAAAAAGCCCGATGCAACAACGCAACAACCTCAAAAGATAGAACAAACACAGAAAGACAAAGAGAAGGCTCTGAATGGACAAAGAAAGGGTGAACCGGGACCATCTATCACTAAGGAAATACCCAAAAAGAAAGTTCCTGCGTTTTGGTTTTTACTACCTGAAAAATAATTATTTAAAATTAGGGAAATAATAGGTGAACATAAATATCAATTTAATTCAACCTGAATATAAAAAAGTAGTATGTTTAAGTCTTATTATTTTGATGGTTTTTGCTGTATGTGGTTTTTCTTTTGCTGAAGACGCGAATAATAATGAGCAGAAGGCTACTCAGAGTGATGTCGTAGAAAAGGAGTCGGTGGGGGTGCAAGATACTAAAACTGCCCATTCTAATCAAAAGGTAAAGAAAAATTTTAATAATTCATCGAAGAACGAAACACAAGTTGAACAAGTGTCACCAGTAGGAACGGTTGGAACAACTATACGCAGGCATCCTGTTATGGATAGAGTTCGAGCCCCTATTACGGGGAAACCGTCTATGAGCCCCATGGTAGATTTGAAACCCCGTTCGCTTAGGGATGCTTTTAGTCAACCATTGGAGTTAGGTTCCGAAACTGAGGGGTTTATTCCACCGGATTGGAATCAGCCTTTTAAGGATGTAAAAGCCGACCGAATGCAGAGAGATATGCAAACGGGTAAAATGATGATGGAGGGGCATGTTCATCTACGACTGGGAGAACTGCTTTTTGAATCTGACCGTTTTTCTTATAATGAGGATGCAGAAGAAGTAGAGGCAGTTGGGAATGTACGAATTACTCAGAAAGATGCACTTTTACAGGCAAATAAAGTTGTCTATCAGACTCCACTCAAAGAAGAGATTGTATATCTGCCTTCTATTTTAAAACCTGCACTGAGCGAAGAGGAATTAGCACAGAAGCGGCTAAGAGCAGGTAGAATCTATGCGGAATACCTATCGATTAAGGACCCATATCGTGATTTTTCTGCTAAAAAAATCCAGTATGATTTTTTGAAGAAAACAGGGGAGATGGAAGGTGCTAAAGGGCTCATTGGTCCATTTTATTTTTATGCAAGTGACTTGCAAATTCAGGGGGAGAACTCTTTTTCTGCGGAAGATGTCTGGCTAACCACTTGTGACCATGACCCCCCTCATTATCGAGTTAAGGTAAAGAGAATGACAGTGGAAGAGAGTAAATTTAAAGAGGCTGAATATCTTCGGTTGCAGATAGGTAGAGTAACAACGCCCTTGTTCTTGCCTTTCTGGGGTGGGGAGAATCTTATGGGGGGATTTGATTTTGATGTAGGTAGAGAATCTGGAATTGGTTCTTATTTAAATGTGGGCTATTTGAAACAGATTACAGAGAATATTCAGGTAGGCCCGCGTGTAATGATTACCGAAAAGGAGGGAGTAGGGTTTGGAGGAGACGCTTATTACGATTATATGAATGACCCCACCTCATTTTTTTATAGAACTAAAGGTGAGATTCATGGTTTATATACAACAGATGAGCGTGGATATATCCATCTAAAAAACAGATTTGAGCCCAGTGATGATTTAACCCTTTTAGCACAGGTAGAGAATTGGAGCGATAGGGACTTCTACAAAGATTTTTTCTATAAGGAGTATCGGGATAGAACCGAGCCACGGTCGTTTATAAATCTTACCTATCGTCAACCTAACTATATTGCAACAGCCACTACAAGTGTAAACACGCATGGTTGGGTCCATGAAACAGAGAAATTGCCCGAAGCCACTTTCCATTGGTTAGAACAACCGTTGGTATCAAATGTGTATATGTCTTTTGATACGATAAATGGATACAACCATCGTGAACCCTATGATTATGAAGCCTTTCGAACAGTGAATATATTGCGGTTTACTTATGATTTGAAACCATTGGGTCCCGTTAAAATAACCCCTTTTGCCGAAAGCCAATTAACCTGGTATTCCGAACGAATAGATGAAAATGAAAGTATTGGCGGATTATCCGAAAAACTTGGAGTAACACTACAATCACGACTGATTCATGTATACGATGGTATTTTTGACTTTTCAGCCATAAAGCATGTAGTACTACCCTCGTTGACCTTGTCTTATCGGACCCCTTCGGCGTATAACATTGAAGACCGCTACTATTTTGACCCACTAGATACGGTTACAGGGCAGACGCGGTTAGAAACGAAGTTGGATAATGTATTTTATGGAAGAGACGCCGAAACCCAAGAAGTCTGGCAAATTGCAAGATTAAGCCTTTATCAAGGGAATGATTTCTGGAATGAGTATCACGAATCAGAAGACTATGAGTTCGAAATGGATGTAAGACCGCGTAAATGGTATGGTTTACAACTTGTTGCGGAAAAGCATTTATCCGAAGAAGTTAATTGGTATGAGCAAGTTCGTGAGGTAGGTGGATGGGATAGATTGTCAGCGGCTGTTCAAGATTGGATGGATGATTGGCTCTGGGAAAAAGAGGGGATATCTTCTTATTGGGACAAGACAGATTTAATTTGGGGGGATTATACCCGAGTTTTAGGAACAATGTACTTTGATAATACCCTTGTGAACGGAAAAACAAATGGTAGAATTGGATTTATGCTTGCAGAGACAGAAAATAAAGTTATCAATCGAGATGTTTTGTATGGCCTGGGTTATCGCTTAAATGACAAATGGTCTGTCGCATTTGAACATATTTACGATTTAGAAAATGACCGTTTGCGTCGGCAAACTTATGAAATTCGTAGAAATTTGCATTGTTGGGATATCGGTCTTCGTTGGATGGAACGAGAACGGGGAACAGATATAAATATAGAATTTAGTCTTAGTGCATTTCCGGGAACTCGTGTCCGTTTCTAGTATAGTCGGGATTCTTTTGCCATTCTTATCAGTTTGTTATTATTGAGCCAAAAAGTAAGCGAACAGTCCACTCTTTATCAATAGACCAGGGGTAAAGCCGACACTCATAAGTGGAATAAAAAGAGATAAGAAAAAATATTACCCAGATAATCCAGAATGAAAATTTATATTTTTTGTTTTCAAAAAAAGGAAGACATGCACATAAAAATAATGGCATAGAGCCAGTATGCCAGCGAAAACCATAAGAAACCCCACCATAATTGTTTGTAGAAAATATATAATATATATTGAATATAACGAAACTGCATAAAAATAGCAAGTAAGATATTTTTACATTTGGGGTTAGTGTTTTCCATGTTCCAGGAGAGAGTAGTGTGCATAACCCAAAAATCAAGACGGGATATAGAAGAAATAAGCCTTTGGCCCCAATCAAGATGTGAAATGCGTATAAATATTTTGGGTGATGCAATGCGTCGGGTCCGGCGGGGTGTCTCCAATAAGAAGATTCAAAGAGAAAAGGTTCTCTACTTATCTGCACAGGAAGAATATTCCCTGTCAAATGATACATTATCGCAAGATGAATTAATAGGATAGGGAGTGCTCCTACGGCAATGTATAGTATTGTTTTTGTCAGGTTTTTTTTAAGCAATAGTAGAAGTAAGATTGCAAATGAGATAAAGATGGTTAATGGCAAATCTATGGTATAAACAAGAGAAGAAAAGAGTCCAATTAAGAGATAGTAGGTTATAGGAACTGTCCCAGGTGCTGAAAGAGTTTTCCAAATAAAATAAAGTCCCAAAATTAAACAAGCAGTAGCAGGAACATGGTTTGTAAAATGTGATGCAAGAGCAGACCATTGTGTGCCATATAGGAGAGTAAGCAATGATATGATTCGAACCAATGGGCTTATTTTAATTTTATAGAGAAACTTCCAAAAAAATAGGATTGAGAAAAGATAAGGAATAATTACATTGATAACAATCATAATCTGGGCTATAGACTTTAACTGTTGAGGATTATCCAGGGAGTAGCCTATCCGTTTTAGAAATTGATATTCGGCTGTCATAAATAAAGACAAAATGGGAGGCTTGCTAGAAATGATTCCGTTTTTAACCTGAACCTTGTCAACTGTTTTAGATTCAAAAGGATTAGGAGACGATTCAGGAGGGCGATTAATATACCATGTATGATGGTAGGTTAGGGCATATATCGTTGCAAAACGGCTGGTAAGAGTGTCACCCAGGAAAACCGTTTTCAAGCCGTAGAAAGCCCAGAGAATCGCACTTAAAATAATTATAGATTCTATTATCCCAAATAATAAGATTTTTTTCGATTTTTCAGGAGGAAAAGACATCATTATAAACATCTATAAAATTAAAAAATCCAGGAGCGTATACGGTTTATCCATCCTTTTTGGGGTTGCTCTGTGGCTTGTTCTTTTTGTATCTCTTCTTCTCTTAAAGGAATCCAATTATCTCCTGATTTCTTCTCCGTTTTTTCAGGAACAAAAACAGAACCTATTCTAGTCCACCGACCATTTCTTAACTCATAAGTAAGCGTTTCTTTTCCTACGCTACGAATAAAATCATTATCTTCTTCTGCGTCTCTTCGTGCTTTATGTAGTTTTGTGTAATACATTGTTTTTTCAAGTTCTATTTTTGCGATATAAGGTTTTGATTTTGAATCTGTTTCTTGTAGATTAATGTCGAAAGGTCCCTCTGTATTAGTATATGTAGAATAATACTTCCAAAAATAAGGTCTTTTCCGATATACTGCATTTTTATCTGCTGTGGCGGCGGATTTCAATTCAGTTTTTATTGTTTGTTGCAAGTCTTGAATATAATCTTTCTTGGTCGGAGTTTCTATTGATTCATGAGAAGATTGTTCTTGTGAACCTGATTCTTTTGAATCATGTGAAAACCATCCTTTTACTGTTGCACAAGAAACAGAGAGAAATAACAATAAAATGATACTGCTAAATCTGTAAATTATCTTTTTCATTTTCTACCCTTTCACTTATTTATACATCGGCTACAATATTCCCTAATAAGGAGAGACTTAATCTTCGAGGTTTACCGTCATTTATTATTTTCGTATCTTCGAGTCTAACGCGAGAAGGCAAAATTTGTTTGACTAAAAATCTATCTTGAATAAGTTCCCCCTCAGTCACTATTTGTTCTTTTAACGGATATGATGGATTGTTTAATTGAAAGTGGGCTTTTTTATTAGCCATATCAATTTGAGTAATGGTCATCTTGTATGCAGATATTTCTACCATTGTTTTGCGGTATAAGTCTTGTATTTTGGAATCATAGTCAATTTTTATAACTTCGGAACAAATTCGAGATGCTTCTGCGGCGTCCGTGGGATTATAAGGTTCTTTTGTCAATAGTGTATTTACCATTTCAATCAATTTTGTTCGTACATGGTCTAATATTTTTTTGTTTTCCTCTGTAGGCACCATTTCGTATGCGGTCAATGCTTCCTTAACAACTTTTTCGATAGGCTCTCCTCTCTCTAACATAGCCAATGCCTGGTTTTCATATTCAATGAGGTTGTTTTCCTTGCCTTGCAAAAGATGCTTTGCTTGAGACCATACGGTAGGACCAAAGAAATAAGTCAATATAGAAAGCAATATAATTATTCCAACTGTTACAATCCAATGGATAGGATTGATATAACTTGTTCTGCTGTTTTGTTTGCCTTGAGTTCCAGAAGGCTTTCCCTGTTTACCCCATAAATTCCAGATGGATTTTTTTTCTTCTTTAGGTGGGGTTTCGATAATTCCTTTGCGGAATTCTTCAATCGCTTCTAGAACTTCATTGGATACAAGTGTTCTTGCCGTTGGAGTTTCTCCACCTAAATCTTCAATGGTAAAGGTTTCTACCTCCTTTTTAGGACGACCTACCGTTTCCCCACAGAATCTGCATCGAATAGCCCATACACTTATAGGCATTCGGCAGATTGGACAAAGCCTCATTTTGTCTTTCTGAACCTGAGGGTCCTCACTCATTACTGAAACTCCATCTTTCTTTTAAGTATAATAAATATATATGCCGCTTCTCATATTACGATGTATAATCAGTTCCTATTTATTATAATAGTATATCATAGAATCTTTTTGCTTTTTTAACTTACTAAAAATGATACTGTCACAAGTAAAAAAAATAATAGTAGAACATGATTTGGTCTCTTCAGAAGAAAAGATACTTGTTGCTGTTTCCGGAGGAGCAGATTCAGTTGCATTGCTATATGCCCTTTTTGATTTAGGTTATCAGTTAGAGATAGCCCATTTTGACCATCAAACGCGTCAGGGCCAAAGCAAAAAAGATGCTGAATTTGTTGCACAATTAGCAAAAAAATTAGGACTTCCCTTCCACTTAAAATCTCACCCAGTGGAAGAAGAAGCAATAAGTTTCCAACGCTCGTTTGAAGAATATGCACGAGAAGTCCGTTATCGTTTTCTTCTTGATACAGCTCATTTGAGGGGATGCTCTGTTTTAGCCACAGGACACCATGCAGATGACCAGGTAGAAACAGTATTGATGCGGCTGATTCGTGGAACTACCCCTCTGGGATTAACAGGAATACCTGTTGTTCGTATAGAGGAGGGAATTAGAATTATCAGACCCCTATGTTATTGTAGTAAAGGGATGATTGAATCATGGCTAAAAGACCGGGGTGTGGATTGGTGCGTTGATGCTTCTAATTTTCAAAATGACTATTTTAGAAATAAAGTTCGTAATATACTTATCCCAGAACTGCGTAGTTATAATCAAAAATTAAGAGATGCTATTCTTCATCTTGTTGAACTACAACAATGTGAAAATGAATATCTTGTAAAACAGACAGAATCTGCTCTTCGAACGATTGTCGAATCACAGAAAATTTCAAGGGAACGATTTGCAGAATTTCACGAGGCCATACGGAGAAGATGTCTGGCAGTGCTACTTCAACGGAAAGGAATTGAATGTTCTTATGACCGCATTATAGCTGTGGCTCACTTCATTTTGACGGGGGGCACAGGTCAAAAATTTGATTTAGGACAGGGATACCTTTTGTATAATGGGAAAGAATGGACAGAGTTTATCTTTCCGTCAACAGAAGAAGAAAAGGTTAATACTGCGATTCGGCTTAAAATACCAGGGGTTACCTGTGCTTATGGATTTCACTTTAATGCTCGAATCACTATGCTACCTGTTCATACCGATTGGAAGTCATATTGTAAGCCCTATCTGCAAGTTTTTGATGCGGATGTTCTCTCGGAGGGTGTATGGGTAAGAAAAAGAGAAAATGGGGATAGATTTGTTCCTATGGGTATGAATAACTCACGAAAGTTAAGTGATTTTTTTATTGATTTAGGAGTTCCTGTTCCAGAACGCGACCGTATTCCAATTCTAATTACGCCTCATGGTATTGTCTGGATTGTAGGATATATGCCAAGTGCTACGGCTGCAATTACCCCATTAACACGAAGAATCCTTGAAATTGAAGTTACCCCATGCGACTCATCTATCCACCACTAATTTCAAAGCAAATGATTCAGCAACGAGTGTCCGAACTTGCACAAGATGTTTGTAGAAGGACAAACCCTGAACTTCTTCATGTAATTATAACATTAAAAGGGGCTATATTCTTTGCTGCAGATTTGTTACGGGAATTGCCACCTGTTGCATCGGTTGATTTTATTAGAGTATCAAGTTATCAAGGCACCGATAGCACAGGGAAAATAGAAGTTTCTGATTTTTGCATAAGAGAAGTGAAACAGAAACAGGTTTTATTGATAGAGGATATCTTTGACACAGGACTAACAATAAAGCATATTTACCATCATTTGTGGCAACAAGAACCCTATTCTCTGGATTTGTGTGTCCTACTCGAAAAAAGGAAACGCCGAGAAGATGTGAACATTTCCTCAGATTATGTTGGCTTTTATATTGAGGATAATTTTGTTGTAGGTTATGGAATGGATTACAATGGCAAATTTAGAAATTTACCAGACATTCATATTCTTGAAGTTTAAAATTAATAGAACTTAAAGGAGTTTTTGTGGCGATTGTTTTGGGTATTAATACAGGATTTGCGATAAACCGTTTTGTAGAACCTGATGATTGGACACGAATTGTTGCCGAAGAATTAGGTTTGCACATTGTGCAATTTACGGCAGATTTGTTAAACCCGTGGTATGAAGAGAAAATTGTGCAACGGCAGGCGGAGGAAATAAGAAATTCTTGTGAGAAGTATAATATAAAGGTGCAGACTACCTTTACTTCTCAATTTACCCGAGTAAACCACTTGCTTCATCCAAACGATGAAATTCGAAAAGCCTGGATTGGTTGGTTCAAAAAATTTTTTAAACTTTCAGTTTTTCTTGGTGCTGAGGGTTCAGGAAGTCATTTTGGTATTATGACAGTTCGCGATTATGAAAATTCTGAAATTAGGAATAAGAGGATTAAACAGGGAGTAGAAGGTTGGAGAGAATTATCCGAATACGGAAAAGAGATAGGTTTGAGATATCTACTCTGGGAACCTATGTCTGTTCCGAGGGAAGTGGGTGAAACGATACAGGAGGCACAAAAGATACAAGACCTCTGTAAGACTGGTTTCTCAATACCGATGAAGTTATGCCTGGATGTAGACCACGGGGATGTATCGTCATCTAATCCAGAAGATACAAACCCCCACTCATGGATAAGACACTTCAAAAGAGATATACAGATAATTCATTTGAAACAAAGTTTACAGGATAAAGGGGGACATTATCCTTTTACAAAAGAATACAATGCTCGCGGAAAAATAGTTCCCCAGGAAATATTAAAATCAATTCAAGAAGTAGATATTAAATCGTGTTCTCTTATCCTTGAGATAAGCCATCGAGAAAGATATCCTTTTGAGGATAGAGTTTTAGCGGATTTGAAGGAATCTGTAGAGTATTGGAAGCCATATTTATAAACGGTTGCTAAAACAGCAATTTTGTTTATTATTAGTTTTTGTTTATTATATATAATAAAGGTTATTTATAGAATTTATTTTTTATAGTGTATTTGGAATAACATAAATAGGTGATATGACTGTTCAATTGCAAGGGTTAGAAGTTGTTGCAGATGTAATTCGTAAGAACTACGATTTAGGGGAGGTGGGTCTCCCTCGGCCTCTGGAAGGTGCTCATCAAAGGCGACATAGAAAAATGATTGTCGAAACTTCCAAGGGCGTTTTCCTTGCTAAAACTTACACAAGATTAGTCGTTGTTATTGATTCCTTAAATTTTCAACATCGGCTTTCGGAACATCTTTTTACAAATGGGCTACCCGTAGCAAGAATCCAAAAAGCCATATCAGGGAAGGGATATGTAGAAGTTGATGACTGGGTTCTGGAACTTCAAGAATTTGTGAAGGGCGAACCTATGACGCTAACCTTAAAAACATTGGAAGTTTCAGCGAGAGCACTTGGGAAGTTTCATAAAGTATGTTATGGCTTTCCGGCTCCGCCCAGAGATGTAAATATGTGGCGTTTTAGTGAAGTCCCTATGGATATATTTTCGAGTTTTTTTAATATGGCGAAAGAGGAAAAAGAGGAATCAAGTTTACTGCCTTATTACAAGTATTTAATAGAGTTTATTCAGCGTTCCGCTCAGGAATTATCTATAGAGAAACGTTCTGAATTTGAAGTAGGACTTATTCATGGGGATTGGCACGGGGCAAACCTCTTGTTTTCAGGTGAGAAATTATTGGCTATTATTGACCTTGAGTTTGCGGGACAGGGCTGTTATCTGGAAGATATATCTTATGCTATTTCTAACTTGTGTATTCGCACGAGTGTAAATCCAGATAAATTGAGAATGCGAACCTTACTTCTTTTGGAACATTATGAAAAGAAGAGGACGCTATCGTATGCTGAATTGGTAGCGTTATTTTATGCCGTTGGTGTAAAACATATAACTACAGTCTCTTATCAATCAAAAAACAGTCGGAGTGTAGCCGGTTATACTCCTGCACAATGGATAGAACGCCTGGCTTTTCAATGCCGTTGGCTCGAAGAACAATCCCGCAAAGCCCGCTGGGGAGAGAAACTTTAATTTGTAGAGAAATAAACTTATAAGAGGGGATGGAAGGAAGTCAAAGTATTGTATTCGTATTATTGAATACGGGTGTTTTTTTCGTTTTCCCACATATCGGCATTTGCTCCCATGTATCTTTTCAATGGATAGGTAATCTCATTTAATAGAGAAAGCACTTCGGGGTCTAAGGGGTTAAGAAGTGCCTCTATGTTGTTTTCTAATTGTGCTTTTGACCTGCAACCTACGATGATAGAGGAAACTCCCTTTTGCCATTTGAGCCACGATAAACTTAATGTTGCCATAGGAATTTCCAGATGCTCAGCAAGTGCATGAATGGCTTGAATTGTTTCCATAGTCAATCGTTCACAGCCATTTTCCCCATGCCTTGTGCCCGGGCGATTTTTTGAAAAATGTCTTGTTCGTCGTCTTAGGAGAGGGATTTCCTCAATACTTTTCCATCGTCCTGTTAGTAAGCCTTGCATTAAAGGCATATATACAAAAACCCCAATATTATTTTCTATGCAATAGGGAATTATTTCGTATTCTGGTGGACGAAATAATAGATTGTATCCGATTTGGTTTGAAACAGCCGTTCCACCGTTTGAAAACCATTTCCTCATATTTTGGACACCAAAATTAGATATGCCTATATATCGGATTTTCCCTTCATCCTGTAATTGTTTCATTGTGGCATACACATCTCCGAAAGGAATGTCTTTGGGAGGCCAGTGAACCTGATAGAGGTCTATATAATCTGTATTTAACCTTTTTAAACTATTCTCACACGACTGAATAAGTTGTTCGGGCTGGCAATTTTGAGGACTGACTTTGGTCGCAATAATAACTTTGGAACGGTTTTCTTTCCCAATCATTTTTCCCAACTGGGATTCCGATTCCCCAGAACCATACATTTCTGCGGTATCAAATAGATTAATCCCTACATCAATTGCATAACGGACAACCTGTTCTACCTCTTTTTCATCACTTTTTCCCCAAAAAGAAGTATCTCCTATTTGCCATGCCCCAAAAGCAATAACAGATACCTTCAACTCTGATGAGCCTAATAACACATATTCCATTTTGAAATCTTTCTTTTAAGATGTTTCACGCTTCATTCATATATCTTATTTGAATCTACGAATGTGCCTTCTATAATTTCATGGGCATGATTTGCAATTTGATGAAGTCTATCTACTTTTCCTTCAAGTCTCTGAATAAGTTCTTTCTGTGCTTTCTCTAAACGGTATTCTTCTTCAACCAGGTTTCGTATTTGATTGTTCAATTGTGTATTTAAATCATCAAATAAGGAATGAATTTCTGAAACAAATTGATTATTTCTTGTTTCGAAATCGCTCTTTGACTTTTCCTTTAAGTTTTGTATTAAAGTTTTTTCAATGTAGTCGCTAATTTTTTCAATTAATTTTTCTCTACGGAGTTCATCTCCTCCTGAAGCACGGGCTAAAAGGCCTAAAATGGCTCCTATAATAGCACCGACACCTCCTACGATATATGCGGAAAGGTGAGGAATTGCAGGTAGGGCAATACCTAACCAATCTACCCACGAGAATTGACTTAAAAATCCCTCCCCGATTATGGCTCCTGTAATTCCACCAAGAATGGTTCCCCCCAGAAAGAATAGAAAGTAGGAAAGAGCAAGACTCGCATCTATGGCTACAATAGCACCTTTTTCCAACTCTATTTTGGGTAGAGGAGAGAAATTGAAATTGTATCCTTTCTCTCTTATTTTGTTTATGATGAAATCTTGAGATTGAGCAACTGAATAGTTCAGTTCGGAGGAAACCGATTTCAGATAATTATCGAGAATTTCTCCCAATTTTTCTTGTAGGGGTATATAACGGTTTTTTCGTGCTTTTGTAAGGTTATCACCCGTGCAAAGCCACTCCCGTATAGGTTTAAATATGTCGTTTTCGATAGTCTGTCGAGCAAATAAACGGTTTATAAGATGTTCATACCCCTCAAATTTTTCATCATTAACAATCCCACCTTCGGTTAAGGTATTCAAAGTTTGAATGATTTCTTCCATGAACTTTACATTTTGTTCCATCTCTTGTTGGATTCTCTGTCGCTCTTTTCTAATCCGCTCTAATCGTGGATTTTGTTGAGCAAGTTGTATCTTTATTTCAAGAGGTTTTGCATAACGATAAGCAAAATCGCGAATGAAACGGCACACGGAGATTAATACCGTCCCTTCCCTATTTTCGCGATAGAGATAATCTAATAATCGTTCCTTAAATTTTGGGAACAGACTTCGTGCCATAAGGTAATTTGCTATTTCCAAACCCGGGTTGGGTGCTTGTTCCAATTGAGTCCTCACATTGTAGGGAATATGAATTTTTTCATTATGGTCAATATCGTTCAAGGTCATACTTCCATTTGACAACTGAGAGGCATATAAAGAATATAGGGCAGATACGAAAAAGATTTCTGGATTTTGAACGATACCGTCGAGACAACGAAGTAAATCTTTTGCAGGTCCTTTTCTCCCCTGCGGGTCAATTTCCTCTTGATTCAGTTGGTCGGCTTTATTAATAACAAAAAATACCTTCCGTTGCCGTTCCTTGACAAGTTTCGCGATGAAATCGCGGTTATGTTCGTTCCCAGCGTTTTGGCTATCGAGTAAGCAGACAACAAGATGGCAATTGGGAATGATGTCTTCAGTTACTTTCTTGTGGGTCTCTGTAATACTGTGGACTCCTGGTGAATCTACAAGGGCAATATCTTCTTCAAAATTGGGTTCAGGAATAATAGCAATTACTTCTTCTACTTTTTCTCGTAATAATTTAAGTTTGGGAAATTCTTCATCAGCGGTTAAAGTAACAATCGCACTTAAAGTCCTATGTATATCTTCTGGATAACAGGTTTTGTAAGCAACCACCCAATTGTTATATGTATCGTCAGGGTGAATTTCTGCCTCTATCCCTGCATACGAGAGAAAATCCTTCAAAACTTGAAGGGTTTCCCCATGAATCGGTTGTTGAGAGCGTAATACCAACTGCATTGTTTCTCCAACCATGACATAAGTGACTTTTGCTGTGCACTCTTCCAATACCATGGGTAGATAGGTGTTCCCAAAGAAGGCATTAATGAGGGTAGTTTTCCCAACATTAAATTCGCCCAGAAAGACAACACGATATTTGCCATCTTTAAGTTCGTTTTTTTTGCCTTGAATCCGTGCTTTTTCCAGTTCCTTTTCGCCTTCAAATTCAGAGTCAGCAAGAAATTGCTCCAATGAATTTAGTGCTTCAAACGCCCAAAGTCTATTTTCTTGATGAGATTTAATTGACATATACTATACTCCTTAAAACTTATTCCTCAGATTGAGTAAAAATTATAAATGATTTCTTATTCAGAAAAGTAATTTAAACTTTTATTCATAACAAGTAAGTCCGTTCCAGATTGCATGCAATTCTTTTTGCTGTGGAATATTTATCAGGGCTTGTGTAAGGACAGAAACTGCCATCTCATATAGACCTTGTTTTTCATAAGAGTAAATAAGGTTTATATAAGATTCTAACAATTTATCATCAAAGATTAAAGCAGTGTACCACATATCTTGTGCTTCTTTCTCTTTTCCAGATAGAGATAAAACCAGTCCTAAATTGTTCCATGCGTTGGCATAATCGGGACACAATTCCAACACCTTTTTATAAGTTTCTATGGCTCTATTCCATTGGGCTTGATTCGTAAATATATTTCCAAGTAACAATTGAATCTGGCAATTATCAGAGTCATACTCTAAGGCTATTTTAAGTTGTTCCTCTGCACGAGCAAGCATTCCCAATTTTAGGAGAAGGTTACTGTAATTAATCCTTGTAAGCATAAAATCAGGTTTTATAGAAAGAGCCTTTTCGTAAGATTTTTGTGCCTCATTCGTGTTTCCTGTCTGTTCATATAGCCACCCCAGATTATTCCATGCTAAATAGAGTCGTGAGTTTAATTTTAAGCATTTTTTATATATATGAATTGCTTCATCAGGCTTTTTTTCAAATTCGGCAATGCGTGCCAATTGAAAATAAATAGTTGGATTGTCTGGCTGAAGTTGAGAAAGCATTTGATATTGGCTCTTTGCCTCGATAAAGTTATGTCTCTTAAAAAAAAGATTGGCAAGATTCGCATGAGCAAGAGTAAAAGAAGGGTTTTGAACGATGGCTTTTGCATAATAATATTGTGCTTTTTCATCATCACCTATAAATTCAAATAAATATCCCAGAGCATTAGTTTCAGAAGGAGAATTGAGGTTTGAGGTAGAATTCTTTGTCAGGATATAAATGCCTTCGGAAGGTCTACCCAATCGTGCCAAAACTTGTGAATAATTAATACGGACAAAAACATTTTCAGGGTCAATTTCAAGTGCTTTTTCGTAATAATTCTTTGCTTCTGTATCTTTACCTGCTAAACTTGCAGATACACCATTCCTGAAATACCAGATAGATTGGGAGGGTTGATAATGGGCAAAATTGATTTCTCCTATAATGAGAAAAAGAACAACTAAAATTGGAATAGCAAAAAATTTTAGTTTATTTTTTAGCCTTATCGCAGTTAAAAACTCTTCTATTGTATATATTCCAGATATCATTATAAACGGCATAATTGGAATGCGGTATCTACTCGCCACAAAAAAGGGAAGCACCGAGAAAAAATATATAACAACAATCAATAACGACATAGGGATAAGATAATTGCTGTTTGGAGATTGTTGGTGGCGAAATGAAGAAAATATCCAGAGTATAATCCCTGTAATAAATAACGAGAAATATAATGGAAAGCCGGGAAGCCATCGCAAAATTTTTGAGTAATATTTATCCCAGGCGGGCACAGTATCATTCGTTATCTCAACAGGACCCCAAAATAGTAAAACTTTTTTTACCATCAAAGATAGCCATTGTCCTGGATTTTGTAGAATGGAGGCAAGTGCAGATTTGTAAAAATATTTATTTGCCTCCGAGAAGGTGATGTCTGGTTTGCCTAAACTTTTTCCCAAGCCTTTAACAATAGCAGGATAATCAAAACATGACCATTCATCACAGCCAATCCATTCTTTGAGTTCAGGGATTCGAGGTTCAGCCCCATTGGATTGGGGATGGTTTCCAACATAGAAATTTAAGCCACCATAGGAAGATATAAAAACAAAATCATGGGCTACGATATAATTTCGTACCATGCAAGGGATAAGGGGTAAAGATATACCTAACAAAAAAATAAAGATAATTGAAATAATTCGTGAAAATGATTTCCGACATTCTGGGATTTTTATGATGAAAATAGGTAGTAAAATTAATAGTAATAAACCGTTGGGACGGAAGAGGGCAAATATTCCCAGTATCAGCCCTAATATGAACACATAAATAGTTTTACCAGGTTTCTCAAGCCATATTGAAAGGATATATGTCCAGAGAAGAAGTAAAAAGATTGCAAAAACAGGATAAGTTAATAGCGATTCGAAGTAGATGAATCCCCAGAAAGTTGCCATAAAAAAGGCGAGCAGGTTTGCAAATCTCTGGCTGTAATATCGTTTTGTTAATGCCCATGCTAGAATAATGTTTAAGACACCAAATATACATTGGATAATTCTTGGGCTCCATGGGTTTGTCCCAAACCCAAAATAGATTAATGCTAATAGATAGGGGTATCCTGGGGGTCTGCCATGAGGAGTTGTCCTGATTTCCGGGTCATTTACATAGGGAGGAAGTGTCCAGTCTCCTGTTACAATACCCTTTGCCCAGTAATCGTTATATTGGGGGTCATAGAGAGGGTTCGTGAACCAGGGCTGTTGACTTGCTTCATAAAGATAAAAAATTCTAAGAAGGATACCCAAACATATTGCAAAGATTAAACCCCACGGAATATTAAAACGCCTATCCTTTCGCAAGATAATTTCCTTCCCGTGTCTTCTTTTGAACGGCGAATTAGTTTGATGAAGGGACAAAATCACTTTCCATAAATCCCGGAGGAATGACTTGTTTCCCTGTCCCAAAGGATAACCCGATAATCCCTCTGGCGGTTGAATCCAGACTTAAATAATTAATATTTATTTTTCCATTATAGAATAGTTCAATCTGGAAACTATTTTTTGTTTCTCCTTGTTCATTTTGATAAGTAGAAGTGTTTTCATAACTAATGACTAACTTGTTTTGAAATTGTAGATAAGAAATAACTTCTACTCCATTAGATTGATTTGTAGGGAAAATCGAAATTTGAGGTGAATAAAAATAATAAGGTAACTCCTTTGAAAGTTCTGTGTATTGTGGCTTAGAATTTTTTTTCGGTTTACCAAACCCTATCCAGCCGTAACCTGAAATATAAAGGGTATCGTAACTTTTTCCATAATAGAGCACTTTTTTCCCGTCAGTGATTTGTAATTTAAAAGGTTCTTCAGGCGAAGCAAAATTTATAATATTTGCATTATCGGTTGGGTTGGGAAACTGTGTAATATTTTTTGTTTCAAGTTTGTAAAAATTCATGCTTTCATCTGGGACAAAGGCAAGAGATTTATAAGCAAGGTCAATATCGCCAGTAAAGTCTTCTGTAAAATAATTAGGTGTTGTAGTTATAAGCACAGTCTTAGTGGTAAAAAAACTTTTTATATAGATATTTGCCGTTGCAAAATCTGGGTAGGGATTTTTGGACTGAAGGTTTTGAAGATTAAGTAAGTTCTGAAGTGTTAAAACCAATTGAGAGATACTATTAAGAATGGTATTGGCGTTTGTAGTAGAAGTTGAGGGTAAATCTGTAGAAACTCCTATCTCTAATGGAAAATTGTTTGTAGAAGGATTTGATAATAAATCCGTAGAACCTTCTATTTCTGGAGAGAAATTGTCAGTAGGGACATCTATTTCTGTGTCTTTATCAAAAGATTGGTATTCAGAAAGGCTTACATTATTATTCGTTGCTATGAATTCTGTGTAAGCACTTTTCGTGTGAGAATAGAGGCTATTCAAATACACCTGGACCGTAATACTGTCCCCCTTTTCTATAATAACTTCATTGGGAGTAACCTCCAACCATGGCTTTGAAGGAAAGATGGCCAGGGCAACTTTTGAATTTGTAGTGTTTCCATAAAATACTTCAAAAGTTTTTAAGTTTTCTTCAGGATTAAAATGAATAGTTTTAGGTTTTATGCTTACTGGATTACAACCTACAAAAGAGATAAAAATAATTAAAAGGAGTATGTTCTTTTTACTTTTCATAGAGAAATAAACCCAATCTTTTTGTAAATTATCATCGTAAAAAGATTATAACAGAATGGACTGAATATAAAAACCAAAAGAGTTCACTCGTGAAAAATATGTCGGTTTGTTTAACTTTCCATAAAATTGACAAGAACTTCTTTTGTAAGTTTTACTTTATATAGAAAGTCCATTTGGCGTAAGGAAAGGGCATAATCAAAGTCAGTCAAAGCAGAAATAGTGTCTATAGGAACTATTACATCGAAATTGTGCAATTTTGCACTGGAAACGGTATGTAAAACGCAAATGTTTGCAACGGTCCCTACAATAATGAGGTGCTTTATATTGTAAATTGTTAAGATATGTTCAAGAGGTGTTCCGAAAAAGGCATCATATCGAAGTTTCTCAATTATTATTTCATTTTCTAATGGTTTGAGTTCATCAATAATTTGCCAGCCCCAACTTCCTTTAATAACATGCTCCCCCCAGATTGGAAATTCTATCGGGTCATCAGAAAAGTGCGTGTCCTGAGTAAATATTATTCTTGTCCCAGAATCTCGTGCTTTTTTTAATAACTTTTCTATGGGCTGAATAATATTTCTTGCATTCGAAGAATATAATTTACCATCAGGATGAACAAAGTCGTTCTGCATATCAACTATAATAAGGGCACTTGCCCTGGCCAGGATTGAAACAGACTCAATTTTCGATTCAAATTCCATATCATTACCTCTCTGTTTTTATAGAAGTTCGTATATTTTATCACTACACTACTTTCTGCTAAAAGATTAAGGAAAGGATTTACTGCTTTGCTCAAAATCTTCTTATAATCCTTTAACGAGTGCTTATATTTATGAACATTATTTTTTTCTTACAAAAGATTATTTTCTTTGGTTTAATTTTTATATAATAGTAAAAAATAGTAGGAGGTTTAGGAGATGATTTTATTTATAACGGTTTTGGGTCTTGTCCTTTTTGTTATTGCGTATTTTACTTATGGTAATTTTTTGGTTCGGGTATTTGGTATAAGTAAAGACCGAAAAACTCCTGCGGTAGAGCAATATGATGGGATTGACTATTGTCCTGCCCATCCGTCTGTTTTATTGGGACACCATTTTGCATCAATAGCAGGGGCAGGACCGCTTGTAGGACCGATTACGGCTGGTGGTTGGTTTGGCTGGTTGCCTGTGTATTTATGGGTTGTAATAGGCTCTATTTTCATAGGGGGGGTTCATGATTTTGGCTCGCTGGTTGCTTCCATGAGACATAGGGGCCTGTCTATGGGAGAGGTTATTGACCAGTGGGTGAGTCGAAAAGCAAAAAATCTTTTTCTTTGTTTTACCTGGCTTTCTCTTATATTAGTTGTTGCAGTATTTTTGCAATTGTCTGCGGATACTTTTGCTCAGGACCCATCGGTAGCGTTTTCTGGCTGTTTGTATATTTTATTAGCAATTATTTTTGGTCTGGCGATATATCGTTTCCATATCCCTTTGTTATATGGTTCTTTTGTTATTGTTCTGCTTGTGCTTATTTCAGTCTGGATAGGGAAAATGGATTTTATACAAGAGAATTTTTGCTTTTCTATGAAGACATGGCGTTGGTTTTTGATAGGTTATGTGTGTTTTGCATCGGTTTTACCCGTATGGCTCTTATTGCAACCGAGAGATTATCTCGCTTCTTATTTGCTTTATTTCGCCGTAGTCATCGCAAGTATGGGGATTTTATTGGGAGGTACTTCTTTTGAGGTGTCTCTACCTGCGTTTAAGTCGTTTGCTCCAAACAGAGATACTTTTCTATGGCCTGTTTTGTTTGTTACAGTGGCTTGTGGTGCAGTTTCAGGATTTCATTGTATGGTGGCAAGTGGAACAACCTCGAAGCAGATAAGATGTGAACCGGATGCAAAAATTATAGGTTATGGTGGCATGCTGCTGGAAGGTTTTGTGGCAATTATTGCTTTAGCCTGTATAATGTTAGTAGGGGCTGTTCCAGCAAAAGAGGGTCCATTGGATGTTTTTGGAAATGGTTTTGCAAAATTTGCACAACTGCTCCATATCAATCCAAGTGTAGGAAAATCGTTAGGTTTGCTCGCTGTGAACTCTTTCATATTGACTACGCTTGATACGGCTACTCGTTTGGCACGCTACCAATTACAAGAACTTACTAAAATGAAATTAGACCGTTTTTCTGCAACAATTATAGGCGTTATTAGTGCAATGATGTTGCTTTTTATTCGAACTGGGGATGTTCCTGCATGGCAAATAATCTGGCCTATCTTCGGTGCTTCCAATCAATTAGTGGCTGGGCTTGCCTTGCTGGGGATTATGGCATGGGTAGCAAAGGGATTAGGGAAGAAATATCGCTTTGTGCAAATACCTATGATTTTTATGCTAATTACTACCTTGTTTGCACTAATATTATTCATCATAACAAATGTGCGTAGTCATCAATATATACTTGCTGTGGTTGCAGGTATATTGGTTTTTCTTGCCCTTTTGTTGATATGGGAGGTATGGGTTGCTTTTCGACAGGTTAAAAGTAAAAAATTAGAAGCCTAACTTTACAGTATACAGGAGAGACATAACTCTTCTAATTCTCTGCCTATCTTTTCTGGATTATGTTCTGTCTTTATATGTTCCCGAGCATTCTTGCCTAATTCCTCACGGAGAGAAGGTGTTGTCATAAGTGTAATTAATGATTGTGCAAACAGTTCTTCATTATTATCGGGAACTATTATTCCGTTGAAGCCATGTTTTATTCCATAAGCAGAACTTTCACAACACACCACAGGTTTTCTGCTTGCCATTGCATTAAGCAATTTGATGGGATAGCCTGACCAGGACACGCGTGGTATTACTACTACAGAATCTTCTTCTAAAAGTTTTTTTAACGAATCAAAGGTCCCAATGTAAACAACTTCTGCCCCTGGAACATCTTGTTTTTCAAATGAGCCTATAATAAATCTTGTTTCTGGTATACTTGTTCTTACCCGTTCAACAACGCGAAATAAAAAGTCGAGATTTTGGTATTTATCCAGATTCCCTGTGTATAGAATGGGAGGAATCTTATCTTTATTTACCTGGCTCACAGGGAAGGGAGTGAGGTCAACAGGTGGAGGAATAATACGGAGTTTTTCCTTCTTACACCCTTTTATAAGTAAGTTTGCACCCAATCGTTCGTGAGGGACTACGACATAGTCTGCTTTTTGTGGCAAGTGTCTGTCAATGTAATCACCTAAAACATGGAAGAATTTCTTTCCAGAATTAAAATAGTAAGGCAGTTCATCACTCATAGCATTATGGGCATGATAGATAATTGGTCGGAAACCAGACATTAAAGATATGAGAAGTCCTTCGTAGTTGTGGGCGAATATGACCTGTATATTGTGTTCTCGACAAACCTTTCTGACGGTTCTTATCATGAGCAGGTCAAGCCATAGTTTTTTGAATGAAGGACCAGCAGTAGTCCGACGACTACCCGGAACATCAGGACAGCGATGGAACTGAAAGTTATCTGTTATAGGTCCTGTTCCATAGCCATATACAATGATGTGAACCTCATGCCCTCGTTTTTGGAGTGCAAGAGCATTTTCGCGAATGAATGCCTGTGAACCCTGTGGAACAGGATAAGGGCATCCAGCGACAAGAGCGATTCTTAAACTCATTGCCAATATCCTATCGTTTTCATTTGCTGAACCAATAGCCACTCCTCATACGGGGTTAATTTCTGTTCTTCCTTATCGCAAATTTGAAGATTTTTATCAATACATAAAGAGCCAACCAGAGGTTTTCCGTCAAGAGGTGGTACAGGAATTTCCATAACACTTGCGATGGTGCTTGCTATGTCTTCTATATTTGCACTTTCACATTTTATCTTTTCAGACATCCAGAGAATACCTTCCCTTTTATGGTGCCCGTTCATACCGTGTCCTTTTCCACCTTGAAATTCATAAGCGTTCAGTACGCGAAAAATGTCTTCACCAATGGAACGAACACAACACGGAGTAGCACCATGTTCATCCGCAATTTCAAGTATTATATCAGGCGCTCTTTCCGTAAAAGGGCCGTCATATACTTCCTCTCGAAAATAAGCGTCTTTTATAAATTGCCATTTTTTTAATTCGTTACATAGGTGATGAACGAATTCAAAATAATTATCTTCAGAAACAATACCTTCGGGTTCTCTATTTTTCAAATTAATTCTAATAGATGGGAAATAATCCAACTCTTCTGAAAATGCTGATGTATGTTGCCAGTCAATTCCTGAAAAACGAGCATTGCTCTCTAACTTTTCTGTGTAATTTTTAAAATACTTAAATAAATAACTTTGAATAGAGTAGGGAAATAATTTTAATGCCAAACTTTTTATTACAGGATTTCTTTTTGACTTAAAACGGAGGAAACCTTTTTGTGCTAACCAGTTGTTAATATAGATTACGGTTTTACTCGCTGGCTGAAAACCATGGTCAGAGATAAGTAAAATTAAGCAGTCTTTATATTTGTTTTTAACTGCAATTAATATGTTTGATAGTGCTCTGTCAAGATGTTGATACACAGATGGGATAGCCTCTTTGAGCCCATCTTGATAGCGAGGTGAATTTTCATCCCAGAACATCCAGAAATGATGGCTTACTGTGTCGGTTTCATTGAAAACAGTAATAAAAAGGTCCCATTCTTCCTTTTCCAATAATTGTAAAACGATTTTCTCTTTTCTATCTATTCGCTCCAATAATACTTTTAGTGCCTTTGTGTGCCAGCCTTTTTTTAAGTTGCTTTCATTTATTCCTCCATATCCCCAACCTTTGACAAGAGGATAGATTTCTTTTGGATATACCTGGTCCGAGGTTATTTTTCCCGGTAAGGGTGATGCGAAGCCAGAAATCATTATGCCATTAATTTTTTCCACGGGATAGGTACCTGGAACTCCAAGCACGATAGATTTCCCTCCTGATTCCGATACCCAATTCCAGATGGCAGGAAATTTGCGGAAAGTGCCATTGGTAAAACGGATTTGATAAGTTCTACGGATTAATTCTGAAAAGTCAAAATAACCATGCCTTCCTGGATTGACACCTGTAAAGCAGGATGTCCATGCTGGAATTGTTGCAAAAGGGATTGTAGAAAGGAGGTTAGTGAAAGTTCCTTCATTGATAATGGATTTGAGGGTAGGGAGCCATCCTTCCTTTACCCCCTTTTCAATTACCAGCCGAGTTGCACCATCCCAACCTATAACAAGGACTTTTTTATTCATAGAGAAAAATCGTGTTTTATCTGTCTGGTTAATTACTACATTTTAGTATTTTAATATATAAGGTGCTAATATCCATGCCCAGCCACCCAATCCTATGCTTCCAACAACCCCTAAAAAGGCTAACCAAAAAATAAAGTAATTTAAAATCATGATTACAAAGGAAGAACTAAAAGATAGTTCTCGTTTAACCATAAGCCACCAGGCGCCAAGAAGCCAACCAATAATAGGAAAGAAATTTAGAAGTGTTAATAGCAAGGTGTCGGTTAGCCAATTAAATATTGAGAGAGACAAAGTCTCTCCTGAAAGTTGTGCTCGGGTCCCTTGTAAGGATGCCCAAAATAATCCTTGAATAAATAAAGGCCAGAGGATTGCAAAGGCTACCGTACCACCTAAGGATACACTAATCCAATTGTTGTTTATTGCCGCCATAAGCCCCCACCATCCTAAAAACGGCATTACGAGGGTGAATAAAAATATGATTATCCATGAGATTCGTCTTAAATACTCTAATACTATGGATGGGGGAGATTTTGGTTCGGTGGGTGCTAAGGGTTTAAGTGCAGCCGCTTCTTCTGCCCATTGCATAATCTTTTCTTTTAATGCTTTTGCCTTTTCATCTCGATAACGAGCCATTAATTCATCACAAAGGAGTAAAGCGTCGGCTACATTGCCCAATTGAGCAAGACACATTGCCCTTCCATAAGCAATTCTTTTTTCTCCTGGATTTTCTTGTTCAAGTTCATTTAGTAATTTTAATGCTTCAGAATATTTCTTTTCTTCGTAAAGTTTCTCTGCTTCATGTAGTTTTTGTTTACTGGAAAGCATCTTAAAATTATTCCTGTTTGTTTTTTTATTCTGTCGCCATTAATTTCCATCTGCTGATAAAGATTTCATTCGTTCTTTTTCTGATTCTGAGATAGGCAAAGAAATACATATTTTTTCTAATATCTCTTTTACCTTTCCTACGACAAAGTCATTAGATTGTCGCTTATCGTTTATCTTCATTTCCAATTGGCTTGTAAAATCTTCTAACTGCCGATTCAGTTTACTAATTTCTATTTGTGTTGCTTCAATAGGTTTTGGAATTTGCGGGTTTTCTATCCAGAGAGGGCTTATCTCTTCTTTTTTCTCGATTTTGTATGCCTGGAAGACAGGGTCTTTTTCAACTGCTTGTTGATATTGTTTATATATAAAAGAATAGAAGGCATCTATTGCAACGACTTGTATCTCTGGCTTTTCATTCATTCTTTTTATAACTACAAAAAGTGTTTTTTGAAATTCATCTTTTCTGTTGTTCAATAAAAATTGTAAATGAATACCAAATAGACTGTTTGAGACTTTGTCTGGGGTGCATAGTTTTAGTAAGAATAAACGGAGTTCAGGTTCCTCTTGGTCTGCACCCATACAATTAATTAAGTAATCAATTTCAGCAGGCTTTTCTACGAGGATTCCATAGTATTCGAGGGCATAAGCAATATTTTCTTCGCATTTAAGGGCTATCTCTTCTGCACTCCAGTTTTTGGTTTTTCCTTCTTCTCTGGCTGCTTTGATTCCTTCTCGGGCTGCTCTAATGAGTTCTCGGGGAGTAAGAGAACTAAATAGATCGAATGGATACTTCTTATTTGAAGTGAGTAAATACTTTTCTTTTGCTACTTCTGCTTTTCTTATTTCATCAGATTGTGATAGTAACCCTTGAATATGTTCCCAATAATTACGAATAGGTTGATTCGGCATACCGACGATAGATATATCACTTTGTGAAACTATTAAGGTTGTAATGATTATTGATAACATAGTCCACATAAGTTAATTTTTATATTCCTAAAACTTAATGGGTTGCTTTTCTATAATTTCGATAGTTAGAATTTAATTTCATTTATTCTATATGGATATACAATAAAAAAACAATTTTAAATTATAGGAGAATAAGACATGAGATATTTTTCAAAGAGTGTGTTTTTTTCTTTTTCAATTGTGATGATTTGTTTATGCGGTTTCCTGCATGCACAGGGATTGTTTACCCCATCGCTTCCCAGTGGGTTAAAAGCCTATCCCCCAGATAGGTATTTTCAAGTTATCCCTCGTATTGTAGTTGCAGATAAAGAAACGACGATACAAATCATTTCTCGCTTTGAGCCTTTCCCCAAACCTCTTCATAGTTATCGTTTAACATATACACCTGTGGGTCGTTATGCAACTCAAACAGGTTGGGTAAAAGCAGAAGCAGAAGAGATTGTCCCTCAAAATAATATCTTTACCATAAAAAAGTTTTTTGAAGCCGAACAAGAACATATTTTTAGGTTAGAAGAAGTCACCCCAGATAATAAAGTAAAGGAGATAGGCCTATTTCATGTTTATTCTCTCAAACCGGATTTGTTTGCTCTGCGTCCTTATAAGGGTGATTTTCATATGCACAGTTATCGGTCAGATGGAAAAGAATCTCCGGGTTATGTTGCAGGCGCTTGCCGTCGCGTAGGTTTTGATTTTATGGGTCTTTCTGACCATCGGAATTATGCTGGTTCAATGGAAGCAATCAAACAGTTTGAAGGGTTACCTATTGATTTGCGGATGTATCCATCTGAAGAAGTACATACTCCAGATAATCCGGTGCATATTGTAAGTTTTGGAGCAAAAGAAGGAATTACAGAACTTTATAAACCTGATGAAAAAATGTATCGTGATGAAGTTCAAGCCATTATGAATTCGCTTGGAGATATGCCGTATGCAGTGGATAAGTTTCAATACGCAGCCTCCGTCTGGGCTTTCCAGAAAATCAGGGAAAGAGGCGGTGTGGGTATCTTTGCACATCCTTATTGGAGACCCGGGAATACAAATTATATTGCTAACGCTCTGGTTGATTATCTTTACGATACTACAATTTTTGACGCAGTGGAACTGATTAGCGGTTTTAGCTGGAGTGAATTGCAAGAGGTAGATGTAAATAATTTGCAATTAGCCAAATATATTGAAGCAAAATCCAAAGGGAAGAAGGTGCCAATTGTAGGAATTAGTGATAGCCATAGTTGCGAGGCACATGACATGTTTGGCAGATACTACACTATTTGCTTCTCGCCATCGCTTGAATTTCAGGATTTAGCCAATGCAATCAAAAATGAAAATGCCGTTGCAGTTGAAGCCGCTGGGGGCAACTTGCCTCGTTCTTTTGGTCCCCACCGTTTAGTTGCCTATACACACTTTCTACTACGGCATGTCTTGCCCTTGCATGATGAAATGTGTTTTGAAGAGGGTAGATTGATGATTGATTACGCAGGGGGAAATAAAGATGTCGTAGAAGTTTTGAAATTGTTAAAAGGACAGGTTCAACGATACTATGAACAAATCTGGGCAAAGGAATAATAAGGAATAATAAGGAATAATTTGGTACTACTTGATAATTTATATTTTTAGGTTTTTTCTATGTTTGTAGGAATGCCGACGGCTCCGTTTTTGACCAACCGTTAGAAAGCGTGATTGGTTTTGCAGAGATGGCAAATATTACTGAACTTGGAATTGTATCTTCTCAGGGAAATTAGTGTATTGACCTTACAAAATTGAATAAGGATAAGGTACATGCTATTTGCGATAAATTGGAAGATAGATGTTATGTTAAGCATTGAGCACAAGGACAAAAATCAATTCCGTGAGGAAGGATTTATAAAATTTAGCATAGTATCCGGAAACATTTAAATGAATGACGAAAAGATAATAAATAACCAATCAGTAGAAGAAGAAAACGATGAGTTTCAGTTAAAACGACAGGAACTCTGGGATAAAAGGATTGAGTTTGAAAAGAAACTACATCTGGAAGAAGGAGATGAGTTAAAATATTTTGATTGGATGGGATGGTTAAAGGCAAAAACAATTACATGGTTGTTAAAAAGTGTAGGAATGTATGGGAGGGGATTGCTGAACGCTTCCCGTATTCGACTTAAACAGGTGAAGTTTATTTATCCTGACATTCCCAAAGAACTTCATGGATTTAAAATTTTGTTTATTTCTGACTTACATCTGTCTCAATTCTATCCAGAATGGTTTATCTCCGGGATGAGTGTTATTCAGCAAATTAAATCACCTGTGGATATAATTCTATTAGGGGGAGATTATAGATATGGTTACTTCGGTCCGGAAGATTTTGTTATTCCTATGATAAAAAAATTGCTCGAGCCAATTGAGTCAAAGTATGGAATTTACGGGATTATGGGAAACCATGATGTTAGTCCAATTAAACAACAATTTGAGGAGGCAGGAATAAATTTATTGGTAAATGAAGGAGTTGAAATAAATCATAATGGTATAAAAATTTATATTGCAGGGGTTGACGACCCTCATGATTTTGAATGTTCGGATGTCTCCTCATCCCTTGTGAATGCACCTAAAGATGCGTTTACTATTATGCTTGCACATTCCCCAGAACTAATAGAAGAATCTGCTCTATGGGATGTTCATTTATATCTTTGTGGGCATACGCATGGAGGACAGATAGGGTTTCCATTCGTGGGTCCTATTTATTTCAATGCAAGATGCAAGAAAAAATTTGCCCTGGGAAAATGGAGTTATAGGGAAATGCAGGGTTATACTACAGCAGGATTTGGAGTAACGGATGTCCCTGTACGATTTGGGATTCCTGCTGAAATGGTAGAAATTAGTTTATTGAAAATAAATAATTTAAGTTTAGAAAAGAACAAATATGGCTTTTAGAGTATTCGATTATAAATTTTATAAATTGTTCAATGTTTTTTTATTTTTTGCTCTTAGCATGAAAAATTGACATATAAAAGGCAGAAGTTCTTGACATTCTTTTAATTATGTAATTTTTTTGAACAACAAAATTTTTTTAAATAATTTGCATTTTAGTAAAGAAATATGGTATATAATTATTAAAATAAAAATTTTGAGTAAGGAATGAAACTCGAAAATAATTTGTGATTAACATTTTAACTAAACATAGGATAGGAGTAGAACGATGCGTAAAAAGAACTTGTTAGCGTTGGTCTTTGTTGCCCAAATTATTCTGTTACTGGCAGGGTGTACACCTAAAATTGGCGTAGACCCTACTTCCATTGATTTTGGAGCGGACAAAACTGAAGCAAAAATTAAGGTCTGGAATGACCAGTTTATAGTGTTAAAAAAATTGGAGTTTAAGGTAGAAAGTAATGATGATTGGGTCGTGGGTATTATGCCTGTTGAGGATGTAAGCAAAAAGAAAAAAGATGTAAAAGAAATTACAATTCTCGTTTCTCGTGAGGGATTAACTCAGGGTATCCATGAGGGCAAATTAATTATCTCTGAACAGAGTTCAGAAGATAAGAAGAAAGTAAATCCAGTAGAAGTAGGATTGAAAATTACGGTAGAAGCCACTGAAGGTGCTATAGAAGGAGAGAACTTAACTCCTGATATAGCAAGTGTATTAGCAGCATTAGGGATTGGAGGCGGAGGTTCTAATTTTACTTATGGGGATGTGTCAGATAATCTGGCTCAAGTAAAAGAAGAATTAAAGAGGTTATTAGGTTTTGACATAAATGTAACACTAAGTTATGAATGCAACAATGTAGTTTCAAAGGATTACTTCATTCGGCAAGTTCCAGTAGTAAGTTCAAATATCTCTGCAGGGGGGACTTTAACGCTGTATTTCTCTTCAGGCCCATGCCCCGAAGGCGTAGTAGAAGGCACCCCCGAAGGTACCCCTGAGGGTGTAGTAGAAGGCACCCCCGAAGGCACACCGGAAGGAGTGGTAGAAGGTACAATAGAAGGCACCCCCGAAGGTACCCCTGAGGGTGTAGTAGAAGGCACCCCCGAAGGCACACCGGAAGGAGTGGTAGAAGGTACAATAGAAGGCACACCGGAAGGAACACCTGGTATAGAGGTTCCTAATGTGATTGGATTAGAATTAGCAGATGCTACAGTAGCAATAACAGAAGCAATGCTTGTAGTTGGTAATACTATTTATGAATGTAATAATGAATATGCAGATGGTTTAGTATTTAATCAGGAGCCCACAGGTGGAGAATCTGTTGAATCTGGGTCTTCCGTTGATTTGTGGGTATCTACAGGGCCCTGTCCCGAGGGCGAAGGTACCCCTGAAGGCGTAGTAGAAGGTACGACCGAAGGCACCCCTGAAGGTGTGGTAGAAGGCACCCCCGAAGGTACCCCTGAAGGCGTAGTAGAAGGCACCCCTGAAGGTGTGGTAGAAGGCGTAGTAGAAGGCACCCCTGAAGGTACCCCTGAGGGCGTAGTAGAAGGCACCCCCGAAGGTACCCCTGAAGGCGTAGTAGAAGGCACCCCTGAAGGTACCCCTGAGGGCGTAGTAGAAGGTACAGTAGAAGGCACCCCTGAGGGCGTAGTAGAAGGCACCCCTGAAGGTGTGGTAGAAGGCACCCCTGAAGGTGTGGTAGAAGGCACCCCCGAAGGTACCCCTGAGGGCGTAGTAGAAGGTACCCCCGAAGGTACCCCTGAGGGCGTAGTAGAATACACTACTGTCCCGGATGTTGTTGGGTTAGAAATAACCGCGGCTACATCAGAAATTGCAAATGCAATACTTGTTGTGAGTGCGATTATAGAAGAATGTAATGATATATATCCTGCTGGTGTAGTCTTTGACCAGGAGCCGATATCTGGCAATACAGTAGAAGTAGGTTCATTAGTGAATCTTTGGGTATCAACAGGACCCTGCCCCGAGGGCGAAGGTACCCCTGAAGGCGTAGTAGAAGGTATGCCTGAAGGCACCCCTGAAGGTGTGGTAGAAGGCACCCCCGAAGGTACCCCTGAGGGCG
>CAZJTZ010000022.1:0-14468 GCA_964549105.1 uncultured Nitrospirales bacterium | reverse complement strand
TAGTAGAAGGCACCCCGGAAGGTACCCCTGAGGGCGTAGTAGAAGGTATGCCTGAAGGCACCCCTGAAGGTACGCCTGAAGGAGTAGTAGAAGGCACAGTAGAGGGAACCCCCGAAGGCACCCCTGAGGGCGTAGTAGAAGGCACCCCCGAAGGAGTAGTAGAAGGCGAAGGAGAGGGGACAATTGAATATGTATCTGTTCCGTATGTGATAGGAGAGACTCAGTCTCAGGCAAATTCAGATATATTATCAGCAGGTCTAACAGTTGGAGATGTTGTAGAGACATGTAGTGTAGATAATTATCCTGCAGGAATAGTTATTGGACAAGACCCAGCAGATGGTGGAAATACTGCGGTGTTAGGTAGTCAGGTTAATCTAGTTGTGTCTTGTGGACCATGTACCACAGTTCCAGATATAGTGGGTGAAGCACTTACATCTGCATTATCTACCTTGGTAAGTTATGGATTAGAAATAGGTGATATTATAAATGTGTGTGATAACACTGCACCTGTTGGTTCTATTTTAATTCAGGATCCGGCACCTGTAACAAATGGTTGTGTAGCCCCGAATACAAATGTGATACCGGTTGATTTATATGTTGTTTGTGGCCCATGCTATTCCGTAACATTTCCGTATGTTGTGGGGAATAGTGAATCGTTAGCGGCGAGTACTTTAATAGGGCTTGGATACAATGTAGATGATGTTGTATATGTCTGTGATGATTCAGTGCCGGCAGGATATGTAATTGACCAATATCCACCTTCAGACTTGAATACACCTCCGTTGATAAATACATGCAATCTGGATGTCGATTTACTCGTTTCAACTGGAGCATGTAAGTAAGAAAAATTAGTAGTGGATTTATCAGCCCCTGACATTAGTAAATGTTTAGGGGCTTTTTTATTTTTTATTTGTTTAATCTTATGTTATACTCAATTAAGAATTTTTTGGAGGAAGGAGTTAAAAATGATGGATATTTATATTAAAACAAAGTGGTCTTTTTTGCTTGTTCTTATTTGTGGTATGTTTTCAATTCAATCTATGGCTCAGGAAGAAATACATGCGATTTTAGCCTATTCTGACGGGACAGTTTTAAAATTAACAGAAAAAAATCGCGAGGCTATTTTTGGTGATGAAAGGTTGCAAACAAAGGATTTGTTTACTGCTTATGGAGTAAATTTTAATATCAATTATCAGGATGTCAATACAGGTTTTAATGACCCAACATTGGGACCTCAGCGGAAAGCAACTTTGCAAAGTGCGTTGGAATATATTGCGAGTATATTGAACACACCTGGAGGTACAGTGGATATAAATGTTTCTTCTGTGAATCTGGCAGGTCAGTTTTTAGCCAATGCAGGTCCTATTGTTGTTTGGTATGAGCCTATAACTCCAGGAATCAATAACGGTTGCGTTTTTCAACATTTATTAAATGGTTCCGTTGACCCTAATGGACAAGGTGTACCTGATATGCAGTTAACGGTGAATTGGAATTATACATATAATCTGGGTACAGGTAACCCGGGACCTATGGAGTTTGATTTGTTGAGTGTTCTTATTCACGAACTTACTCACGGTATTGGATTTTTAGCCTCTATTGCCTATAACGATTCAGGGTGTGGTGGAGGAACCAGACCCAATGGCACAGGTTGGACAGGCTCGCAACCTGATATTTATGCTGCGTATGATACTTTTCTTGTCACAGGCAACAATAATTATTTTATAAATTCATCGTTTTATTATATAGGGCAAAATAATTATTTTTTAGGAGTAGACAATGGTGTTTATTGTTCTGCGAGTGGAGCAACAGGTTTATGGGGGACAAGGCCGAGAATTTATGCTCCATCGGCTTATGAGTGTGGAAGTAGTATTAGCCATTGGAATAATTTAGGGGGTATTATGGACCCGAGCATACCTCCTGGCACGAAAAAGAGAGCATATTTACCGTTTGAAGTAGCCTTTTTGAAAGATATTGGATATACTAACGCTGCTGAACATTCTTCGGAAGGTGAAGGAGTAATAGAAGGTGAAGGCATAACTGAGGGTGAAGGTTCAGTAGAGGGGACAGAAGAAGGCGAACCTTTTGAATGCAATTATATTTTAAATTGTCCGGACTTCAATGGAGAAGGAACCCAATTTTACAGTGAATTAGCATCTCGGCTTGGAAATCCTGCTATCAATTGGCATATAAGTGATTTAGATGGTTTAGGCATTCCAGATTCATGGGAAATCGCTTTATTAAAAAAGGTTTTGTGTCAACCGCAGGTCTATTGGCGTCTGGATGCAACATGCGTTTACCTGCGCAATTTAGAGAAACTTAAGACGGAACCTCAATACAGTTTGTGGTTACAACCTTATGAACATGTAATTGCAGGTCTGTTATCCATAGGCTCGGAATTACAGGCTTCTCTTTCAATATTAAATCTTGTCAATGACTATAAAACAATTAAAGGAGAAACAAAGAGTTCCGACGAAATACTATCTGGCGTAGGTGATGCAGATAGGGATAGTCATTCTAATAGAAATGAGTATAATAATTGTATTAGCAATGGTCTTGGGTTGAATGAATACCTAATTGTTGTTTTACATCCCGATTTAGATGGAACAGAATCTCCTGATGACGCTTTACCTGTTGCTGATAAAACTTGTTTTGGAATAGTCCTACTTTTAGTCTTATCTCTGGGCAGTTTCACACTTCTTAAACACAAATCACAATTTCAAAGATAGTAAATATTAAGATAACTTAGACTTGTTACTGCTTATTCATGTAATTTCTTAAAATAGTTAATATTTCTTTTGCTGTGTTTTCCCATGTAAAAAGTTTTGCCCGTTGTTTGCCTTTTCTTGCTAATTCAATTCTAAGGTTGTCATCTGTCAGAAGTGTATGTAGTTTTTGAGTTATTTCTGTAACATCGTAGGGATTAACGAGAATACCGCAATCCCCAACTATTTCTGGTATAGAAGAGCAATTCGACGCAAGAACAGGTGTTTCACAATTCATCGCTTCGATAACAGGTAAGCCAAAACCTTCCCATAAAGAAATAAGAACAAGAACAGATGTGGCACTAAGAAGTGCTACCTTTTCCTTTTCATTTTCGAGATAACCTAAATAATGAATTTTATCTTTATATTTACTTTCATTCATTTTTTTCAAAATGGATTCATATAACCAACCCAAACTGCCAACAATAACCAGATGGTGTGGAATATCGGGGTGGTTATCGCAAAGTTGTTCATAAGATTCAATAAGTCGGATTATGTTTTTCCGTGGTTGTATCCTGCCAACGAAAAGGATAAAAGGTTCTCCAATTCCATATTTCTTCCGTATTTGAATTTGTTCTTCTTCAGTTACTTTTGACACTTCATTGCTTACTCCCAGATATACCCTATGTAGTTTGTCTTTAATATTAGGGAATAATTCAGTAATAGATTTTTTGGATGATTCACTTATAGTTATGAACAATTGATTAGTTCGTATCGCTGAGTGAAGTCGTAGCTTAGCCTTAATACGCGAAGACCAGGTAAACTCTTGTGGAAAGTCATAATATGCGATGTCGAAAATTGTACAGACTTTTGGACAATTTCCATATAGGGGAGTTTGTAATGATGGAGAATAAAAAATATCAGGAGGATTTTTTTTAAGTTCCTTTGCGAGGACTGTCTGTGTCCAAATTTTTTTCTTTGGCAGGACACGAATCTCAACATTATTACCTTCTCTCACTGGGAAAAATGGCTGAGGTTCCTGGTCTAAATATATCCGCAACTTATCATTATCTAATAAAGGGGGTATGGCTTTTAGCAACTCATAACAAAATTGTCCACTTCCGACCTTATGTACATCATTTGCTAATCTTCCATCCAAACCAATAATCATTATTTTCCCCAAAAAATATTTAATTTGTTCTATTAAAAGTGTTAGAATTTAATTGATTGAAAATTTGAAAATTTCAGTAAACTGTTTACAAAGTGAAAAGGCTTATTCTATGATATTATAAAATTGAAAGTAGAAACAATGTGAGAAATAGAATATAGTGAAGAGGGAAAGATATGTTAAGTTGGCGAAAAGATTTAGAAGGAGAAAAAAAAGGTCCTGAGCGAGCAAAGTCTACCACAGGTAAAGAATCAGGTGCTCGCGGAAAATCATCAGACAATTATGATTCTCATGGGGGAGTAGCACACAAACGATTGGGGGAATTGCTCCTTGAAGAAAAATTAATTACACTTGAACAATTAGCAGAAGCATTAAAAATACAGGTAGAAGAAGGGGGTTTTTTAGGAAGAATATTAGTTGAAAAAGGTTTTATCCCTCAAAATATGTTAGCAGCCTGCTTAACGAGACAATGCAAAATTCCACACATTAATCTTGTGGAATATGATATTTCTCCCGAAGTAATTAGTTTAGTTCCGGAGGAAGTCTGTAAGAAAAGGTATTTACTTCCTATAGATAAACTTGGACGAATTCTAACCGTAGCAATGGTGGACCCATTGGATACGGAAGCATTAGAAGAAGTAAAAAGTTATTGTCCTGAGTTGAGGGTAAAGCCTATTCTATGTTCATGGGAAGATTTAGATAAGGCTTTTGGTAAGGTTTTTCGTAAGAGCCAGCATAAAACCAATATAATGTCAGCACTTACCCCTGAGTCTTTGGGTTTGATAGAGGAAGGAGATAAATCCGTTGAAACAGGAACGAAGGAGGAAACAGCAGAAGAACCCATTCTTCCTGCATCGGTATTAGAAGAGGTCAAAAAAGTAGCATCGGGTAAGAGGGATATTTCTAAAGGGGAGGGAGAAATTGAGGCTCTCTCTGAAGAGTCACCATCAACAGCCGTTACCAAAGTCCCGACAAGCACGGGAGTAGTTATTGATACATCTATTATTCAAACAATGCAAGAATTGCCGCGAATCCTTTCAGAGTCTATCCGTGAATCCTTAACACAGATAAATATCAATATACCTACCCCGTCCATGCCTTTGGCTTCCTCTCCCTCTATTACAGAGGAACCCTTTATTGAACTGACAAAAGAACTTAGAAATTCTTTTCAAGAATCCATTAAACAAGTTGCGAAAGAGATTCGTTCTCATCTGGGCGAGGATTTTTTGTCAGGACAGGCACAAATCGCAACAACAATTCAAGAAAACATCAATGGTGTGTTTCACGAAGCAATTACTGCGATGATAACTCAGTTAAGAGAAGAATTATCATTACGAGAGAAGAATACCCAATCCAATATAGAACAGTTAGCGGAAGTTATGAAAAATGGGATTGGCGAGTTATCACAGCAGTTACTTCTTGCCGTCTCTAACGAGATACAAAATTCTACCCAGGCAATGAACCAAATTCCTATAGAAATGGCGAAAGCAATGGAAGGGGTGATTGAAAGGGTAGAAAGCAGAGACCAAAAGATTTTATCTCAAACAGATACCCCTGATAAAGTACAAGAGGTGTTGGTTTCAGTCAAAGACTCCATTGTGAATGGTTTACAGACAACTCTTGAAGGTGCGGTCGTTAAATTGGTTAAAGAGTTAAAGGAAGAAACAGTTGCTGAAGAACCTGACCCTATGTTAGTGAATCTTACTGAAGCGATTAGAAAATTGGACAGTGCCATTATTGAAAATCAGAAAATGCAAGAATTACAAGTTCAAAAATTTGCCCAACTTACGGAATCAGTATTTCAAACTGTCCATCAAACTACCTCTCAAACTTTAAATGAATTAAGAAAGGATAGAGAACAAGAAAATCATGAATTAGTAAAAGAAAAATCACTGGTAGAACCGTTAATTCCGGAGTTAAAGGAAGTTGTTCAACAATTGAAAGAGTCCGTTCAAAAAACGCAAGAGATTCATGGAGAGCAAACAGAAAAAATCTCTCGTCTTACGGAAACAACGCTTGAATCAGTTCAGCAGACGGCGCAATTGGTAGAAACACTTACCATTATGGAAGGGAAACGAGTAGAGACATTAGAAGAAAAAAAACAACGATTATCTTCTATTGCCCCTTTTGGGAAAGATTCAGCAAATCCACCTGCAGAACTTGAAGAATCAGATAAAGAAGTATGGAGAGCGTTAGAGTCAGAACAACCATTAGAATCACTTACTTTTGAAAATTTCTTTTCGGGTTCTGTGAATGCGTTTACATTTAAACTCAGTAAGGCAGTTGCAGAAAATCCAGGCACAGAATATAATCCTTATTTTCTGTATGGTAATGTTGGAATTGGCAAAACGCATTTAATCAGTGCCATAGGCAACGAGATACTTAAAAAACATCCGAAAATGAGAGTAGGATATGTTTCTGCCAGCCATTTTTCAAGGAGATTGGCAGAAGCATTAAAAGAGGGGGCATTAGACCTTTTCCGAGAAAACTACTGCCATTGGGATGTATTAATCCTTGACGACATTCAATTCATGGGTGGTAAAGTTGAGGCTCAGGAAGAGTTCTTTCATGTATTTAATGTTCTTCATCAAAGCAAAAGGCAAATTATTATAGCCAGCGATAAAGCCCCTGACCGATTGGGTATGTTAGAGCAAAGATTGGTTTCCCGTTTTTCCAGTGGAATTGTGGCTGAGTTAAAATCGCCAGAGTGGGAAACACGAATGCAAATATTGCGAAAGCAGGTAAAAGAAGCAGGAGTCCCTGTTCCTGAAGAGGTATTAAGTTTAATTGCTATGCGAGTTCCAAATGATGTTCGTAAAATGATGGGCTCATTAAAAAAGATTATTGCTTTCGCAAAATTGGTAGGACAGAATATCACATGTGAAATGGCTGACGAGATATTAAGTCATTTAGGCGTTGTTGCTGCATAAGGATAAGTAAGGATATATATACTTTCATTTCGTTTATAATATAGGTGAATATTTATAGGAGAACAGAATCGTGAGAGTTGCAAAAAAAAGATTGCACGAAATACTTCTTGATTTAGGAATAATTACTAAAGAAGAGTTAACTGAATGTATAAAGATACAACAGCAGACGGGAAGAAATATTCAAGATATATTACTTGAAAAGAAGTATATCAATGAAATAAATTTGGTTGAAACTCTAAGTGAGCAACTCCAAATTCCACATATTCGCGTTTCTAATTATGCAATACCCAAAGAAATACTTGAACTTGTTCCAGAGAGTTTAGCAAAGCAACATCAAGTACTACCAATATCCGTTACAGGAAATGTTTTAACATTAGCAATGGCAAACCCCTTGAATATTCTTGCCATAGATGATATTCGCATGATTACGGGTAAAGAAATTGAACCTGTGATAGTTATGCCTTCTGAACTGCGCGAGGCAATTGAAAAAAATTATAGTGGTGACAGAGCATCCGAGATGTTTGCTTCATTATTTGCTGAACAAACACTTCAAGAGGAGATTGAAGAGAGAAATATTGAAGATATTGAAGATGTTAGTAAAATAGAATCTGATGAGGAAGATGAGCCTATAAAAAAAATGGCTCGTCTTATTATTTTAGACGCATTGGAGAGGGGTGCTTCGGATATTCATTTAGAACCTTTTGAGAAAATTATTCGTGTCCGCTACCGGGTAGATGGTGTTCTTGAAGAAGCAAAGTCACCACCCAAATCAATACAATCAAATTTGATTGCCCGTTTTAAGATTTTATCGGGGTGTAGAATTGATGAACATCGTCTTCCACAAGATGGTAGATTCCGAATACGATTCCGAAGTAGGGATATTGATTTTCGTGTAGCATTTCTCCCCTGTAAATATGGTGAGAAAATTGTGTTGCGTGTTTTAGATAAGAGCAACTTAATGTTAGACCTTGAATCAATGGGTTTTGAGCCGCAGCCATTAAATGCTTTGTATCATGCACTAAAAATGCCTCATGGTATGATTCTTCTAACAGGTCCAACAGGTAGTGGAAAAACGACTACACTTTACAGTTGTTTGACCCGTCTTAATACCGTAGATACAAATATTATAACAGTTGAAGACCCTATTGAATATGAACTGTTTGGAATTAATCAAGTACAGGTGCAATCACGAATTGGATTTACTTTTGCAGAAGCCCTGAGACAAATTTTGCGTCAGGACCCCAATATTATTATGGTCGGTGAGATTCGTGATGGAGAAACAGCAGATATTGCTGTAAAATCAGCATTAACAGGACACCTTGTATTAAGCACTTTACATACGAATGATGCCGCAGGTGTATTCCCTCGATTAATTGATATGGGAATTGAGCCCTTTTTGGTGCAATCTTCCGTAGCCTTAGCCTCAGCCCAACGCTTACTAAAACGAGTTTGCAAGGAATGCAAAGAAGATATATCCGTTCCCCAGGATGTATTGGAGAGGGTACAGTATCAAGGTTTTCCTCATATTCCGAATCCACAATTTGTTCGAGGAAGAGGTTGCCCTAAATGTAGAGGCTCCGGTTATAAAGGGCGAATCGCTTGTTTAGAAGCAATGTTAAACTGGCCTGAGATGCACCATTTACTTCTTAACCGTGCTTCGGCGTATGATATAAAAAAGCAAGCGATTGCATGCGGTATGAAAACATTACGGCAGAATGCACTTGCATTAGCAGCACGCGGTTTTACCACAATTGAGCAAGTCCTCGAACATACTATAGCCGACTGAGTTTTCTTACTATATGAAGGGAAAGGTTCTATCTTAATGGGAAATAAAACCAGGATATGGGTAGGTGTTAAATCTTACTGTTTTTTTGTTTTGTGTTTCTTATTCTTTTCTTCTTGTGAAGTCCCCTATGTCGTAAAAGGAAAAGTCCTTACAATTAATGATGAACCTCTTCCCGGCGTATCTGTATCAAGCCCTGAAACACTAAAACATGTAATTACCGATGCAAAGGGTGATTTTGTATTTTATCTGCAAAAACCTGTTAATACATTAGAGTTCTTGAAATCTGATTATCTCCCCATGAAAGTTCCCATTACCGGCTGGAAAGAAACAAATGCCTTTTCTATAAAAATATCACTGACACCCAAACCCCTTGCACCAGGAATATACCTCCTTGAAAAAAATAAAAATAGATATGTTCCCTTAGTAAAAGGCAGGGTTGAACGAATACAGATAGAAGAAAAAAATTATATTCCTGCTATTAAATTAGAGGAACCTCTACACATTAAGGATGTATCTCTCTGCTTATATGTCTATCGTTTACCTCAATATGATTTAACCTTATACAAAATGAAGAAATATGAGAGTAAAAAGAGAGATGTAAAAGAAAACACAAAAGAGGATAAAAAGAATGATGAAACTGTTCAGAAGAAGACCCCGAAACAGGATAATAAAGAAATATGGATACCTGATGAACCAGTTTTAATACATACGGAATTTCTTTCGGAATTAGACCCAAGTTTATTTGTGTTGAAACCTATAAATGAGTTAAAACCAGGGGTCTATTGCGTAAATTGGCGTGCTTTTGAAGTTCCTTTTCCTCGAATGAACGATGGTTTTTTATTTACAGTGGAAGAAACACAAGTAGAGACACCTACCGCTGAAATTTCTCAACAAAAAGATTCAAAAAATAATTCAGAAAATAAACCATCTGAAAAAATAACAACAAAAAAGAAGAAACAATAGAGAAGAAGCAGTAAAAAAGTTCTTTCTAAGGTTGATATTTAAGTTATTTAATGTGCCTAAAATATGTTATGATTCTCTATATTTAGAATCTACAATATTAGATGGGGCTTTATTAATTAGATTCTTACAGAATAGAGAATAGAAAAGCATTTTCAATGGATACAAATATAAATTTACAAGAAAATACATCGGATATATCTTCCAAATATTCTATAAGATTAAAATTAGAGCAATTTGAAGGTCCTTTCGAAATACTCCTTTACTTAATCAAAGAACAGGAAATTGATGTCTTTGATATACCGATTGTTCAAATAACAGAACAATATCTTGAAATACTTGATTTAATGAAAGAACAGCAATTAGAGATTGCAGGCGATTTTCTTGTAATGGCAGCGACACTTATTCACATCAAGTCGCGTATGCTACTTCCACCTGATGTGGAAGAAGAGGAAGAAATTGAGGAAGAAGACCCACGATTAGAATTAGTAGAACGACTATTAGAGTATAGAAGGTTCAAAGAATTAGGGGGGAAAATAGGAGAATTGGGAGAGCAGCAGAGCAATTATTTGCCAAGAAAATTTCCCTTATACTTAGAAACATCTGTTGAAGAAGAATGGGTTGAAGTCACACTTGCAGATTTAATGAAGGCGATTAAACGAGTTTTGCGTTATTTAATTGAGCCCACAATACAATCCATAGAACTTGAAAAATATACAGTTGAAGATAAAATTTCTGAAATTTGGGAAAGGTTGTCCCATCAACAAAGTGTTTCTTCTTCTGAACTGCTAAGAGAATGTGAAACAACAATAGAAAAAGTGTGTGTTATACTTGCTATTTTAGAACTTTGCCGGCAGGGGAAAATATTATTTCATCAACAACAACCTTATGGACAATTCTTTCTATATCTAAATACAAACGATAGAACACAGTTTGTGGAAATTAGTGGTTAAGTGGTTATTAAAAATATTACCATTTATAAAAAAAAGCAACCTTACCCCATCTGAATTGGGTAAAGCAGGGGAAGAAGAGTCTGTTAGATTTTTAAAAAAGAACGGACTGAAAATATTAGAACGAAATGTAAAAGTCGGAAGGAAGGAAATAGATTTAATAGCAAAAGATGGGGATGAAATCGTATTTGTTGAAGTGAAAACCTGCCGTAATGAGAACGGAATTTACCCTGAAGATAAGGTAAATTATAAAAAGCAAAAAAATATAAAAAAAGCGGCACACCAGTATATTTTTAGATATTTACCCCAGACAAAATATTATCGTTTCGACATCATTGCAATTACATGGGAACCTTCTGTGTCTATCCGTTGGATAAAAAATGCCTTTTAACTTTTACATAAAAGCATTCTCATCCATTAGACCAGGGAACCCATTCCACTTCACCTTTAGGACTAACTGTAAATTTCCGTGCCCGTAAGTTTGAGCCGTCCCCTTCCTCGTAGTAAACGACTAATATACTATTATCTTTAAGCGTTACCATAGAGGGATAGGCACCTCTACAGGGGTCAATCAATAAAGGTTCGTTCCATGTAGCTGCTTCATCGGTGCTAATACTCATATAAGTTCCTTTCTTGGGATAGCGGATACCCATTATTAATGCACCGGATGGAGCACGATGTAAATAAGGGCAGTGTCCAGGGAAGTTTATGGGTTTACTTATACTCCATGTTTTACCTCCATCTGTAGATAAAGAAACCCCCATAGGTTCACTCCCTCGTCCGCGTTGTGCCATCAACAAATTTTGATTATTTAATATACATACATCGGGTTCTGAATCCAGTTTTAAGTCTCCTATTGGAACATCTATCGGTTTCGACCAGGTTAACCCTTTGTCGTTTGAAAAGGACACGGCGCCGTTCCCTTGTTCCCTCCCATATAAACTCATTATTAGACTTCCATCTGCTAATATGCGTATGGGAGAACTACAATAGTATTCTGGAAAAATCTGTTTTGGCTCTGACCATGTCTTTCCCCAGTCTTCAGAATATATAATCCATGTACCTAAGCCTTCCCAGCGCTTATCTTGATTTTCAGCAGGTTTTAAGGAGAAAAAATTGCAAATAAGTTTTTTACCATCAATTACTGCGATAGAGGGGTCTCTGTCATCATAGGGGCTATCATAAATGACAAAAGGCTTTTCCCATGTTCTACCTTCATCTGACGAAAATATGCCAGAAATTCTTCCACCTTTTGGATGTTCTTCATTTGGCAAAGATACATGAGTATAACCATCATAAAACACACAAAACAGCCTTCCGTCAGGAATACGGCAAATATCCGGGAAGGCTTCATAAGCACCCGCACCTCCATCTCTACATATAACTAAATAGTCATTTCCCTCTTTTAAAGAAAGATTTTCTCTGTCTGCATATATAAAAATTAGAGTGATTGTAAAGAGAAAGCATAAGCAGATTAATAAAAGTATAAACTTTTTCATAGCCTCTTCCTTTTTATTTTAAATAGAATAATATTTATTTGTATCATTCATTATGGATTAATTGTTAATAACAAATAAAATTAGGGAGAAGTGTTATGACCGATGTTCTTCAATTGATTAAAGAACGCCGAACAATTAGAAAATATTCAAACGAACCTGTTTCAGACGAACTGTTAAATGCTGTTCTGGAATCTGGACGATGGGCACAATCCTGGGCAAATACCCAGTGCTGGCAAGTCGTAGCGGTTAGAGATGCAAACAAGAAGAAGGAACTTCAGAAAGCAGTTTCTCCGGGCAATCCTTCTTATCAAGCGATCATGGACGCACCTGTCGTTTTGTGCCTGTGTGCTAAAAAGAAAGTAGCAGGTTTTTATAAAGGACAGGTATGCACCTCTTATGGCGATTGGATGTTGTTTGATATAGGTGTTTTCGCCCAAAACATTGCCTTATCGGCATATCATCTGGGATTAGGCACAGTGGTCGTTGGTTTACTGGACCATGATTTAGCAAAGCAGATTTTAGGACTTGGTGATGACTATGCATTAATAGCTTTAATGCCTATTGGCTATCCTTCTGAAATTCCTTCCGCTCCTCCACGCAAAGAAATTAAAGATTTCGTCCAATATATTTAATCACTCTGCTCAATAATAAATTTAGTAATTACCTAAAGACATTTCACAAATCTTTTTGTCATACAAGAGTGAGTTGAATAGGAGAAAATGTATTAAGAAGGGTTGGATTCACCTTTTAATTGGATTTCAAACTGTTTGCGAATAGATTCAAGATGTCGAGATACAAGTAGTTCCGCTAACTCTCCGTCTCGTTGCTCGAAGGCTTCCAAAAGCCGTTCTGCAGTGCGGTCTAATTCCTGTTTGCCAATGAGGAAAGTATCCACTGATACATTTATCTTTAAAAAGGCTTGCCACATCGTATTGTAAAGAAGTTCATAAATTTGATTTCGTGTTGCCTGTGAAAATACACGAAAAAAACGCTGATTGATATTTTGAAGTTCATCTGCATTATATATTGCGGACTTCCGTTTTTGGAGTAAGTATCGGAGTTCATCTAATTCTTCTTGTGTATGATTTTTTGCTGCAAGATGAACAATTTGTCGAACCATATTGTCTCTGAATTCCAAAATATCCCTCACTAACGGAAAGTTTATATTTCCATTCTCGTCGCGAATAGTTATATCAAACAATTCTAATCCACCAATCAAGTCAATGTCTTGAACGATAATGCCCGAACCCTGCCGAATTTTGACCAGGCCTAATGCTTCTAATCTTTTTAATGCCTCTCTAATACTGTGTCTTGTTGTTTTAAATTGCTCTGCAAGTTCGCGCTCAGTTGGTAATTTTTCGCCCGACTTATACTCTTTGTTGACGATTTTTCTGGATAAGGCGTCGGCGATTTTTTTAGAACGGGTTGGAATGAAACTTGATTTGTTTTCTTCTTTATTCATATTTGTTTAACCAATTATAGTTTTTTAGTTGACATTTAGTTTTATTTATGCTATATTATAACAATTGGTTGAACCAATTATACAATTTAACACTGTAACAAATTACCCTTAAGGAGGTAAAAAATGAAACGAACTGGTTTTACACTCATCGAACTGTTAGTCGTAATTGCCATCATTGGTATCCTCGCTGCAATTCTATTGCCGGCGTTGGCTCGTGCTCGTGAAGCCGCACGCCGTTCTTCTTGTGCTAATAATTTAAAACAATGGGGACTGGTTTTTAAAATGTATGCAAACGAATCTCCGGGAGAAAAATTTCCACCAGGAGAAGTAGAGATGGGTTGCGGTATTCGACCCTGTATAGCATTTGGTCCTCTTATTAGTGCAATTTATCCTGAATATCTGACAGACCCTGCAATTATTTTCTGCCCTTCAGATGCTAAAGACCGATTAGATAATTTTATTGACCCTCAAACAAAAGAATTCACAATGTTGCAGAAAATAGATGGCAATCGTCAGGAAGGTGTAGAAGGAATTGATGCGAGTTATACTTATGCTACCTATGTTTTTGACCGTTGTGGAAAAGAATATCCTAAAAAATCTGTTGCTGCATTACAGGCATTAGCCCAGATAATTGGAAATCCATTAGACCCGTCAATTAATGATGGCGCAGCACAGTTCATTGAAGTTATAGAAGACATGATTGATAAATTAAGGCCCTACTTTTTTGCAAACGATGAGAACGGCTTTAAGAAAGAGGCTGATAATGACCGAAAAGTATCTGAAGATTTAGGGAACGGTGGCGGAACCACAGTATATCGTCTAAAAGAAGGTATAGAACGATTCTTAATTACCGACATCAATAATCCCGGGGCCGCCAATGCGGCACAGAGCCAGATTTCTGTCATGTCTGACTGGGTGAACACCAAGGTCGGCACGTACATGAGCTTCAACCACCTTCCCGGCGGTTGCAACGTCCTGTTCATGGATGGTCACGTCGAGTTTCTGAAGTAC
>CAZJTZ010000021.1:0-56584 GCA_964549105.1 uncultured Nitrospirales bacterium | reverse complement strand
GAAGCGTTTTGAAAAGATTCGCCCCTTTATTACCGTTTCTCCATAACAGAAAAAAAAATAGAACCTATAGGACATCTTAGAAGGTTAGTGCTGTTTATGGGTTATCTTTGTCTTGCAGAGGTTATGAAGGGTGGGTATGATTTCGCCTAATTGGGTAATGGGAGCAGAACAAACCTGATTATAGCAAAATTGTGCTATGCCCTGTTGAGGTTCGTTTATAGGGTCTCTATTTTTCTTAAAAATAAAATAGGGATAGTGTGAACGGTAAATTTGTGTTTGCATTGGGTAAGGAAATAATTCTAACCCTTTCGAAAATAAGGTGCATTCTATAGGTCCATGTTGTAAAAACAAAATGGTGTTTAACCACGCAGGAAAGACTTCAGGTGTTTGCCAAATCCAATTATAATATCCCTGACATAAATGTTCTGCCATATCCAGATATTCGGAATTGACACTGTGCCCTAACCTTGCCAGAGCAAGAATAGCACTTGCATTCCCCGATGGTTCTTGCTGGTCAAAAATAGGCTTTGAAACTATGGGATATTCGATACGATTTTTTGGGGATACACGATAAAAACCCATTCCTTCTGTATCGTAAAAATCCTGAAGTGTCCTTTCCATTAAAATTACTGCCTTTTCAAGCCAGATAGAATCAAGTGTGAGTTCATACAAGTCTAATAGAGAAAGGATAAACAGGGCATAGTCTTCGAGAAATCCCTCAATAGACGGGTTATGCAAAACATGGGGCAAGAAGCCGTAGTGTTTATAATCGTCAAAAAAACATTCTGCGGTTTGTATTGCTATTTTTCGATATTCCTCTCCATAAGTGCATATAGCCCCGGCACGAGCAAAGGCACTTATGGCAAGTGCATTCCACGAGGTTACAGATTTGTTATCTTTGTTGGGTTTGGCCCTGTTTTCGCGAACAGCGAACAATTGCTTTAATTGAGGCTGTAATTCATAATATTTTTGTATACATCCCGATAAATCTTTATACAGCATGCCTGCATATTTAGGGTCGAGTATATTTTCCCCTGATGATGATTCTCTACCTACTGTGGATACCCTCTGTAAGTTTCCTTGAGGTTCAACTCCAAAATATTTACAAAATTCTTCTGCCTTATCCTTTAAAGTCTGGTGAATTTCATTAAACTGCCATACATAAAATTTACCTTCAACCTGTTCGCTATCTGCGTCCTGTGAAGAGACGAAACCTCCATCGGAATTTTGGAGTTCTCGTAAAATATAATTTAAGATATCTCGTGCCACAAATTCGTAGAATTCAATTTGCGTATAGGCAAAAGTTTCAAGATACACATTTGCCAATTGCACATTATCATAAAGCATCTTTTCAAAATGGGGCACATGCCATATACGGTCTATGCAGTATCTAAAAAATCCACCACCCACATGGTCATGCAGTCCTGAAAGAGCCAGAGTGATAAGCGTTTTCTCCACTTTTTCTTTTGCGGAAGTGTCTTCGTAAATCCCCGCATAGTGCAACAGAAAAGGAAGAATTACATTGGGCGGGAATTTGGGTTCTAATCCCCAACCCGTATTATCTTTATCAAAATTTTGAGATAAAGCCATGACGGACCGTTCTACAAGGTGGTGGAAATCATGTTGCACTCCGCGTACAGAGGGTAAGGCTAATTGTGTCTGAATTGCCTGTGCAAAATGAGTGCTAACATTTTCAATTTGCACCCGATTCTCTGACCATATTTTCTGGATATATTTCAAGATGTCTATAAAACCGGGTCGAGAGTTGACAGAATAAGGGGGAAAATAAGTTCCACCGAAGAAAGGTCTCAAATCGGGGGTGAGGAATACAGAAAGGGGCCAACCTCCTGACCCTGTCATTTGCACTACTGCGTGCATGTATATTTCATCAATATCTGGATGCTCTTCACGGTCCACTTTCACAGATATAAAGTTTTGATTGAGCAAGTTAGCAATTTCACTGTTTCTAAAACATTCCTCTTGCATGACATGGCACCAATGGCATGCAGAATAGCCAATGGACAAAAAAACAGGCTTGTCCTCTCTTTTTGCTTTTTCAAAAGCCTCCGGGCCCCAGGGAAACCAGTCTATCAGGTCATCTGCATGGGACTGCAAATATACACTCTTCTCTTTTATAAGTCTATTTTTTGTCATATTTTTTGTCTATCTCTGTTTTTCAGTTTCTTAAAAGAAAAGGACGGTGTAGCGAGAGGAAAAGGGGACCAGGGGATGGGGAAAGTGCTACACCGTCCAGGGGAAAGGGCTATAATATGATATTTTTTTGTAAAGAGTCTATTCAATTTTTCTTAAATTTAAACATTTTTATTTGTTAAATTTATTTCCGAATTTCCCGGAGTGCTCAACATTCCTTTTAATTCATCCATAAATTCATTTATATCCCGAAATTGCCGATATACAGAAGCGAATCGAACATACGCCACTTCATCTAATTTTTTTAGTCTCTGGATAACGGCTTCACCAATCTCACGGGAAGTAACTTCCTGTTTGCCAGCGTTAAATACAGTCTTTTCAACATCGTCAATCAATGCTTCTACCTGTTCAAGACTGATAGGTCTTTTATGAATGGCTTTGATTATCCCCTGTTTTACCTTCCAGCGTTGATAATTCTCATGTCTCCCATCCTTCTTAATCACCATCGAACTGACTTCCTCCACACGCTCATAAGTAGTGTATCTACGACCACATTTGAGGCATTCCCGACGCCTGCGTATGGCATTCCCTTCCAATGAAATCCTGCTATCTACTACCTTGCTCCTTGCATGATTACAGAACGGACATTTCATAGCCTTTTCCTTTTTTAATATATTTTAGTTCTCAATATATAGAATGTATTTTTTTCTAAACTGTTATTAACACAATATATGGTGAAAAATCACTTTATTTGAACTTAAATAATATATATTGTGCCATATATTGTATTTTACTACTTTATCATAATTTAAATCATTTGTCAACAATAAAATGACAAAATAGTATCACCGTATTTTTCTTCACGGGATTTTTTTAAGGTGGGGAATTGTTCTGGTGGGAAGTTAAAACGGCTATGTTCAATAATAACTAAACTTTCCGCAGCAAAAATTTTATGTTCTTCCAAACGCGGTAGGAGTGTATCCCATTTATTAAAATTGTAAGGCGGGTCCATAAAAACAATATCCATACCTGTTGGGAGTAGAAAAATATCCTGAGGCAGTTCCGCTTTAATAATGATGCCTTTATCTGCAAAATGTGTTTTCTCCAGGTTTGCTTCGATATAGGGTATGGTCTTTTTTGAACATTCAACAAAATATGCTCGTTCAGCACCGCGACTCAATGCTTCTATTCCATTTGCACCAGTTCCAGCAAACAGGTCTAAAAAGGTTGTTCCAGCAATACGATTATGAATAATATCAAATAGCGAAGTTCGTACTCGGTCTAAAGTAGGTCTAATATCTCTGCCCTGTGGGGCGGATAATCTTGTTCCTTTTGCTGTTCCTGCTATTACTCGCATATAAAAATCTTAAAAATAATGTATTAATGTTTTCAAATAAAAAGGATGCTTTTATAAAGTTGATTTATTCTAAATTATAGTGAATTTTAAAATAGAAAAGAAGGGAAGTTAAATTCTTCCCTTCTTGAAAAGACAATTTTTTGCTATCTATTAGTATGATGGGTGTTCATGATGATGATTTCCACCCTTATCTTCTTTCTTTTCTGGAATATCAGAAACAAGACATTCCGTCGTGATTATCATACTTGCAATACTGGCTGCATTTTGTAGGGCATAGCGGATAACTTTTACCGGGTCAATAATACCTGCTTTAATTAAATCTTCAATTTTCCCTGTCTCCGCATTCAACCCTACATTTTTTTCATCATTTTCTTCTAATTTAGCGGCGATTAATTCTCCATTCAAACCAGCGTTTTCTGCTATTTGAATTAACGGCATGGCTACGGCTTTCTTTATAAGTGTGACGCCCAACCCTTCATCACCATTTAATTTTAAGTTATCTAACGCCTTACTCGCACGCAATAGAGCCACACCCCCTCCTACGACAAAACCTTCTTCTATTGCAGCACGGGTTGCATTAAGGGCATCATCTGTCCTGTCTTTCTTTTCTTTTAATTCTGTTTCTGTGGAGGCACCTACACGAATAACCGCTACACCCCCTGCTAACTTGGCAAGCCGTTCTTGTAATTTTTCTTTATCGTAATCAGAAGTTGTTTCTTCTATCTGTCGGCGTATCTGCTCACATCTTCCCTGAATATCCTTTTTCTTGCCTGCACCTTCGATAATGGTTGTGTTATCTTTGGTAATTTCTATTCGTTTGGCTTTGCCTAACTGGTCGAGTGTAATATTTTCCAATTTAATTCCTAAATCTTCGGAGAAGAATTGTCCACCTGTCAAAATAGCGATATCCCTCAAAATTTCCTTTCTACGGTCTCCGAACGCAGGTGCTTTCACTGCCGCCACCTTTAATATTCCGCGGATTTTATTAACTACCAGAGTTGCCAGGGCTTCACCTTCGATATCTTCTGCAATAATAAGAATGGGTTTGCCTGTCTGGGCTAACTTTTGAAGTAGCGGTAGCATTTCATGGATATTGCTAATCTTCTTTTCATAGCAAAGGATATAACAATCTTCAAGGACGGCTGTCATATTGTTAGGGTCAGTTACAAAATATGGTGAGAGGTAACCCCGGTCAAACTGCATTCCATCTACGACCTCTACCTCGGTCTTTAACCCTTTTCCCTTTTCCACTGTAATGACCCCATCATTACCGACCTTCTCAATAGACTCTGCTATAAATTCGCCTATTTCCTTATCGCCGTTGGCTGAAACGGTAGCCACCTGTTTTATCTCTTCCGAATTACGAACTTTCTTACTCATGTTTGCAATGGCTTTAACAATTTCGGCAACAGCCTTATCCATGCCGCGTTTAAGAGCCATTGGATTTGCACCTGCGGTCACAAGTCTTATTCCCTCGTGTACCATTGCCTGGGCAAGCACAGTGGCTGTAGTGGTTCCATCGCCTGCTGTGTCATTTGTTTTACTCGCGGCTTCACGCAGCATGCGTGCACCCATATTCTCGAACGGGTCTTTCAGGTCTATCTCTTTTGCCACCGTAACCCCATCTTTTGTTATTGTGGGTGAACCATAAGTTTTTTCCATTAATACATTTCGACCACGGGGACCTAAAGTTGCTTTTACGGCATCTGCAAGGACATCTACGCCTTTAATCAAAGATTCGCGTGCATCTTCACCGAAAAGGAGTTGTTTTGCCATAAGAAATCCTCCTCATTAATATTTTAGGATTTGTAAATTTAGATTGATAATGATTGGAGTTAATTTTAACTCCATCAGTTATTAGCACTCATTATAAGTGAGTGCTAATATAATATCATATATATTATCGTTTTGCAAATAAATTTTACTGACATCATTACCCCATCTTTAAACAAATTCTATTAAATAATAAAATTTGGAATATTGAAGTCCTTATTAGATTTGAAATAAAATTATCTAAAATTTTTATTGTAAATAAAATTGTAGAATAAAGGTTAAAAGATTATGGATATAAAAAAATATTTGTCTTTATTAACTAAATTTGAGAAAGTTCGTGTGCTTGCAATTGGTGATATATATTTAGATGAGAATGTTTATGGTAGAGTCACGGAAGTAAGCCTTGAAGCACCGATTCCTGTTCTGGAAGTGTTAGAACGGCGATATAACCCGGGTGCAGCGGGCAATGCTGCGTGTAATGCGGCTGCTCTGGGGGCAAGTGTGTATATGATGGGAGTAATAGGCGCCGATTCAAATGCTGAAATATTGAAGAAGGAATTTCAAATACGAAATGTAAATGTAGATTATCTTGTGGTTGACCCTTCCAGGCCCACCAATACTTATGGTAAACTTCGAGCCGGTGGACATAATACCCCATCTCAAGAGGTGCTTCGCACAGATACGCCTCGACCCAAACCTATTGAAGGAAAAGTTGAAGAACAGATAATTAAGAATATATTCAAGGTTGCTAAAAAGGTAGATGCCATTATGGTCGGTGACCAGGTTTCTTCCGTAATTACACCAAAAGTTTTGTCAGCATTGACCGAATGTGCAGAAAAATACCATATTATTACAGTTGCCGATTCTCGGTCGCGTGCGAATATCTTTAAGGGTTTTGATGTTATTCTTCCTAACGATAAAGAAGCAGGAATCGCCACGGGTATTGATGTAGTAGACTATGAAACATTGAAGAAAGCGGGTAAGGCTTTATTAAAATCTTCCCGAAATGTTATGGTCACTCGCGGACCTGAGGGGATTACTATTTTTTATGAAGATGGCAAAATTGAGGATGTGCCCATTACCCCTGTCCAGGTGGTGGATGTTACTGGTGCAGGAGATACGGTAACGGCTGCGGTTACACTGGCGTTAGTAGCAGGTGGAAGTCTATCCGAATGTGCTGTGCTTGGCAATACGGCTGCGGGTGTTGCCGTTGCCCAGCATGGGGTTGTGACTGTTTCATGCGAGGAACTGGAACAAGCCCTACAAAGTGCCGGTGGTCCATTCAAACTAAAAACCTTACCCCAATTAAAGAAAATTGTTCAGCAATTAAAGGAACAGGGTAAAAAGATTGTATGGACAAATGGCTGTTTTGACATTTTGCATGTGGGGCACATAACCTATCTTATGCAAGCAAAGAAAGAAGGGGATGTGCTTATCGTTGGCTTAAACAGTGACCGTTCTGTGCGTCAGATTAAAGGTCCGGGCAGACCCGTGATTAACGAACAAAATCGGGCATTAGTTCTTTCCGCTTTAGAATGTGTAGATTACATTCTTATCTTCGATGAAAAATCGCCACTTTCCATAATTAAACAACTACGACCCGATGTGTATGCCAAAGGTGGAGATTATACAATTGACACATTAGTTCAGCCTGAACGCAGGTTCGTAGAAAATTATGGTGGTCGGATTGCACTTATACCCGGCGTAGAAGGGCAATCTACTACGGGAATTATCCATAAAGTCAAGAATACATAATTGAAGTTTCTGTAGTGACCTTGACGAGAATTTAAATGTTTATGTTTAGTTCTTGACTTTCATAAGGGTTGGATAAGAGATGGGTTATATTTCTGTTTTCTGGTGTTTTCGCAGGTCTACTAACGCCTTATGAACTTTATTCTCATCTAAGTTCCACTGTCTTTGGGTCAGGTTCTCAGGTAAGTTTGCTCTTAGCCAATTTAAATAAATATGTCTTGGGATAAGAAGAGTGCCAAATTGCTCTAAATGTTCTGAAAATACCTGACAATCAATGAGTTTAATGTTATGTAGTAGGGCAAATCCACACAAACCCAGAAAGGCAATCTTTGACGCATTTGTTGTCCGGTGAAACATGGATTCGCCAACAAATAAGGTGTCCATACAAATACCGTATAGTCCACCGACCAATTGAGTTCCATCCCAGCATTCTATAGAATGAGCATGCCCTAACTCATGCAAACGGATGTAGTTTTTTTCTATATCTGAGGTAATCCATGTTCCATCTTCATCTTTACGCGGTGTTTGGGCGCAGGCATGAATTACCTCGCGAAAGGCAGTATCAGCAGTGATTCGAAAGGGTTTTTGTTTCCATACACGCCAGAGACGACGGGGTATATGTAGTCTATGGGTAGGTAGGATGGCTCTGGGGTCTGGGGAACACCATCGAATCGGCTCCCCTTCCTCATACCAGGGGAAAATACCCTGTCTGTATGCTTCTAACAATCGAGATGGAGATAAATCTCCACCGTAAGCAACAACCCAACCCTGCCAATATCTCTCTGGTGGAAATGGGTCTTCAGATTTTAACCAGATGGGTTTTCCCATATTTTTATAAATTATTCAAGGGTTCCGTAAATATCTACATGTCTATCTGTAACACATTTTACGGTTAGATTTTGTAGTCCACATTCTTCCAATTGCTTACAAATTTCCTCAGGTGTAAAGGCAGATAGCAAAGAACGGTAATACTCCTCTCGTAGTAGGTTGGAAGCATCGCTTACATAAGTTTCAATTATTTCCCATGCTTTTTCGGTTGACTCTGGACGGAACAAGTCCCTAATAAAAACATATCCTCCTGGTTTCAGGATTCTCTTTGTTTCCAGCCAGAGTGGTTTAGGGTCAGCAAGATGATGAAGTAAGCTGTTGCTGATAATCACATCTACGGATTGGTCAGGAAACGGTAGTGCTTTGGCATCACCAAGTATCCATTGTAATTTCCGTATGCCATATCGTTTTTGTGCGAATTGGAGCATAGACGGCGAACCATCTAATCCAATGATTTTGCAATCCTCAAAACGCTGATATACTCGATAAGTAATATCCCCCGGACCACAACCCAAATCCAGCATAATTAACTCACCCGACAGAGGTAAAAAAGTAGAAAATTCTGCTGCAAATTTTTCATTTACATCCGAAAAATCCGTTTCAGAATAAGCCTCTGCTTCTAATGGGTCATCCATTAGTTCTGGCTCTGGCTGTCGCTCTATCATATTGTTCCTTTCTTTGTTCGGTCTTGACATTGCCAATATTTAATATGATACCAGGGGACAAAAGTCAAATCATTACCCCTTATGGTATTACAATAGCACTGAACTATCCTCAAAATGCAAATAACGCACATAAAAAAATTGTAAGGGTTTCCCAATCATTTTTATAATATGCTCTTTCTATTTAAGCATTTCATACATTTGGAATAAGCCCTATAAATATGCGATAATCCGCATTTATATTCAAAAAAACATATTAATCAAATAATTTCTTCGCTTGTTCTGATTTGAACTATTATTGACTAATACAAAACAAAATTATAAGAGTCTATATATTTTACAATCAATTAATAGTGTAAATTAAAAGCAAAAAGTTCGGTATACTTATTACATAGATTTAGATTTGAATAAGATTATAGTCGTGTGATATTATGAAAAACTATATAATCAATTATTTTAATAATATACAAAATTTTGATAAGGAGATAAAATATGGCAAGAAAAGATAGGGCAGATCAAACAGTTGGTTCACATGAAAAAAAGCATGGTTTACCTAAAGGAACAATTAGAAATCCTAATGGCCGTGATACTCGGTCAGATAAAAAAATTGGGACAATTAGAAAAGGAGGAAATAAAAAATAAGATAAATTAGTGTTTTTGATATTTTAGGTGAAGGTATTGTTTATACAGTTATTTAATATAAAATAAGCGAAAATGTATATTTATATTTAAATTATTCTCAAAACGCGAATTAAGAATATAAGATTTGCAAGGTTTTCTAACTATCTTTATCTATATTAAACAGTTTATATATCTGGAACATGTTTTGAGAATATGCGATAATTGGCATTAATTTCCTATAAAAGATTTTTCAGAAGAGGAGTTTTTCTTATGCAAATACCTGAATATATTTATGGAAGTATTGCACCCACATTTACCGTTTTTAAGGAAGATGGTTCCCTTGACCTGAACGGGCAGGTTCATCTTCTTGAATATATGGTAAATCATGGGTCTATTTCTGCTTTTTTTATTCGTTCTGGTATGGGACAAATGTATGCCTTTTCCTTTGATGATGTAAAGCAGATAGCCGAGGTGGCATGTAAAGTGGTTAAGGGTTACGCTGCTGTGCTTATCGGTTGCAGTGGTATATGGGACCGAAATTATGATAAACGCCCTAATCGGCAACAATATATCAATGAAGCCATAGAATTGAGTCGTTTTGCTGAAGGAATAGGTGCAGATGGTGTTGTGCATACCATCCCAGAGGCATTACTGCCCGAAGGAAATGAGACCCTTGCCGATTTAACTTATAAATATTTTGAAACAATATGTTCATCGGTCAAAATTCCTGTATTGTTTTATCAAACCCCTGGTACCAAACCTGAGTATTGTCTGACCCCGGAACTTTTAAGGAAATTGTCAAGATTGGATAATCTCGTCGCAGGTAAAGTCTCTTCTTCCGATGGCGGATATATGTTCGATTTAGCACGAGCCATTCGCAATGAGAATTTTTCGTTAGTTATAGGTAATGAGACTATTTTTTATGCGGGGCTTGTTGTGGGTTGCCGTGCGTGTATTGGACAGGGAACAACATTAAACCCACAAATCATTCGCGCAATGGTGGAACAATATTGTGCGGGTGATATGGAATCATGCTTACAGGCACAGGAAGATGTAAACCTGCTTGTAAGAAAATGTCCCAACCCTGTAGAATTTTTTAAGCGATACATAACAGAGAAGGGTTATCCTGTAAGTGAATGTTCCCGAACTATTGAGAACAATCCTTATTTTAAGAGTGATGCAAGGTTGACGACGGAAGAGTATGAACAGTATAAAAAGATATATGAAGAAGTTTTGTCCCGTTATTAAATTTATTTGAGGTAAGAACTGTGGTAACAGATAATATTTTAGATTTAATCGGAAATACTTCACTTATTCAATTGCGTGATGAACGAGTTTTTGCCAAAGCAGAATTCTTAAATCCCGGCGGGAGCATTAAAGACCGCGTAGCCGTAGCCATGATAGAAGGTGCTGAACGCAGTGGTCGGCTAAAGCCTGGCTATACAATTGTAGAGCCGACTTCTGGCAATACAGGCATAGGTATTACATTGGTAGGCAGGTTAAAGGGCTATCGTGTATGTATTGTCATGCCTGAGAACATGAGTGCAGAACGGAAAAAATTGATTAAGGCGTTGGGTGGCGAACTCATCTTGACACCTGCGGAACAGGGTATTTCTGGTGCAATAAATAAGGTTAAAGAGATTCAGGCAAATGAACCCAATGTTTTTGTGCCACAGCAATTTGAAAATCCTGATAATCCGCGTGTTCATTATGAAGAAACAGCACACGAACTCTGGGAACAAATGGGTGGAGATATTGACTGTTTTGTAGCAGGTGTAGGTAGTGGCGGAACTTTGCAGGGAATAGGGAAATTTCTAAAGGAACACAATCCCAAAGTGCGCATTGTAGCCGTAGAACCGAAAAATGTTTCTGCGTTGTTAGGGCATGAGCCGGGCTTACATCAGATTCAGGGTATTGGTGATGGTTTTATTCCAGCGGTTCTAGATGTGTCTCTGGTAGATGAGGTTGTGGAAGTTACGGATGATGACGCTATCGAAACCACGCGTGCTCTGGGTCGCAATTATGGTTTACTTGTAGGTATTTCCTCAGGTGCAAATGTATGGGCTGCACGCATTATGGCACAGAAAATCTCAGGAAACATTGCCACAGTGCTACCTGACCGTGCAGAGCGTTATTTTAGTACCTCTCTGATGTAAAGTCAAGAAGTCCATTGAAACTGTTCACCGAGATATACCTTTCTCACTCTTTCGTTAGCAGATATTTCTTCTGGTGTGCCTGTGCATATAACCTGTCCCTCGCTAATGATATAAGCCCGGTCTGTAATTGCCAGAGTGTCTCGAACATTATGGTCAGTTATAAATACACCAATTCCTTTTTTCTTTAATTCCATTACCATCCCTTGCAGTTCGCTAATTGCGATGGGGTCTATCCCTGCAAAAGGTTCGTCCAGCAGAAATACTTTGGGTTCTGTGATTAGGGCACGGGCAATTTCTGTCTTTCGTCGTTCACCCCCTGAAAGAGTGTAGGCATACTGATTCGCCAGATGGTCAATGTTCAATTCCTTCAAGAGTTGATGTGCCTTTTCTCTATGTTCTGAACGAGTGCCCGGCAAAAATTCCAGGATAGCGAGCAGATTTTGTTCTACCGTTAAATTGCGGAACACCGAAGGTTCCTGTGCCAGATAGGCGATTCCTACGCGTGCTCTGCGATACATCGGGAACCGTGTAATATCCTGACCTCTGAAAAAGACCTTGCCGCTATCAGGTTTCAGAAGACCTACCACCATATTAAATGTCGTTGTTTTCCCTGCACCGTTCGGACCTAATAAGCCCACGGTTTCTCCTGCATGTAGCGATAAAGAGACATTGCGGACTACTAATCGTTTCCGAAATGATTTTACCAATTCTTGTGTTTCTAATAGGTAGTCCGAGCCCATATTGTTGATTCCTTAAAGAGGCTTTATTATATTCGGAAAAGCCACTTGCAGCAAAATTCGATTCAATCGAACCTGTTCCTCTGCGGTCAATGTTCCTTTGTTCAATAATTCCGTGGCACTCTCAGGCAAGGCTATGTTTGACCATGCTTCTTTATTATAAAAGTCTGGTTTGCGCAAGAGACGATTGATTTGTTTTAGCAAATCCCGTTTTCTCTGTAAAATAAGGTCATTAGGTGCAGACAAGAACTGAGAACGGTTATTGGCATCGAATTTGTTTAACAGATGTTTACCCGGGGTCATTTCTGCACCCTGTGCTTGCTTCTTCAATTCAATAACAAAACGATTCCAATCGAGAATATCACTTTCAGCCAGCAAAGAAAGCCCTGTTTCCGTTTCACCAGAAGCACCTCCACCTTCCCCTTGAAGAGGTATCATATCTGCTTGAAGATTCTCTATGTCAATGGTATTGTTCTTAAAATCCATAACTATTTTAGAACCTTTTAATCCTTGTGCTTGGGGACTATCTAATTGAGGATTTCCTGTAAATTCTACTGTCTCTTTTTTAAAATCCCAGACAGCCTTATCCGCCTTCAATTTTCCTTCTGGATGTTCCAGGTAGACATTCCCTTCCATTCGAATAAGCACAGGAGTATTTCTACCTTCTTCCCATTCAAAAATCATTTTTTCTGCCTTAATAGGCATATTGGGCGTATTGGGCTCTTGTGATAAAAGAACAATACTTACGCCCCCTGTCATTTCACGAATATTTATTCCCTGTTGAAGAATTCCTTTTAATTTTCCTACATGCTCAATTTTCATTGAGGAATACTTACCTAAATTCATGTTTTCCTGAGCATACAGTAAGCCTACCTGTGAAAATAAAACAGAGATAACAATTAACAATATTGGCGTAAATCTTTTCATGTTGCACTCCTTATTACCAGTGGGAGTTGTCCGGATACTTCCTCTAATTCAAATTCTTTTGTTTCTGGATAGATAAGCAAGGAAGAGGAATGAAGTTGCACATCCGTTCCTTGTAGTTCAATCTGTCCATGTGACCATATTTTGGCTGGTTCTGTTTCTGTGCGATTGTTCCATTCGATGCTCTCTGTTTTAAAGGTCATATTACTCATCTGAGCCTCGACATTCCCCGATAAAGAGGCTTTGCTCATCTTTTCGAATATGCCTTCCTTTGCAGAAAGTTTAATATTTTCAGTGTCCGATTGGGCATCGTAGATAACGGCATGCACATCTTCAACCTTCCATGTATTTTCATCTATAACGGCGAATTTTTCTGCATGCAGCCACAGAGTTGGTTTTCGAGCCTCACCGAAGGTAGGTCTTGGGTCATGGTGATATAAGTCCACGGACGAGACATTCATACTTTCCAGAGAATTATTTTCTGGGACAGGTGCTTCTGTAGGCGTTGTAGGCGGGGAAGGTTTTTTGCTACATGAAAGAAGGAGAGATATAGAAATTATAATAACCGTTATCCACTTCATTATGTGGAGCCTCGAGCATTTTTTTCAAAAATATTTTTTAATCCTTTTAGAGTCAACAACGGGTCAACTACATCAATTTTTTTTGCCAATTGTTTAATGGTTTCTGCTAAACCGCCTGTGGCTACAGTGCGTGCAGGAACTCCCATCTCTTTTTGTATCCGTTCAATAATTCCATCTACCAGGTCTGCATAACCATAGGTCAGTCCTGAACGGATATTATTTACTGTATCACGACCAATTACTGTGGGGGGTATAGTAACCTCTACGCGTGGTAACTTGGCACAATGTTCAAACAGGGCACTTGCCGATAGTTGAATCCCCGGGACAATGACCCCGCCTATCCATTCCGATTTTGCTGTTACCACATCAAAAGTGGTTGCCGTACCAAAATCTACAATAATCAATGGACCACCATACTCTTCTATCGCTGCGACGGCATTTACGATGCGGTCTGCACCCACTTCTTTTGGATTGTCACACTGGAGGATGATGCCCGTTCGGATACCTGGCTCTACCATGACCGGTTCAAAACCAAATGTCTGCACGCATAACTGATATAACGATGAGTTAATGTCTGGCACTACACTGGATATACAACAGCCACGAATTTGTGAAGGTTTCATATCCGAAGCATAGAATAGCATGGTCAATAAAAGATAAAATTCATCACTTGTCCGATAGTTTGATGTTACAACTCGCCAGTGATTAATTAATTTATCCTTATTGTAAATTCCAATGACAATATTTGAATTTCCCACATCAATGACCAGCAGCATAGATTTACCTTCCTACCCATTGGGTAAAGAAATCTAAAAAAGTTTCCTTGTTCCTACCTATTTCTCTATCCTTTCTATTAATAAGGAAAGGTCTAACGCGGAAACGGAATGTGTAATTGCCCCTACGGATATAAGATGAACCCCTATTTCCGCAACAGGACGGACAGTTTCCAGAGTTACATTTCCACTTGCTTCCAGCAGGACAGGGTAGCCTTTGGCTAATTTTACTGCTTTTTGCATTTCTTCCAAACTCATATTGTCAAGGAGAATAGCATCTACCCCCGCTTTCAAGGATTCTTTTACCTGTTCCAATGTGTTTACCTCTACCTCAATACGCTCTAAATGAGATATATTCCTGCGAACACGCTGAATTGCACTTGCAATGTTTCCCCCTGCCATTTCCAGATGATTTTCTTTAATCAATACACCATCAGACAAATTAAAGCGATGCTTATATCCACCTCCGTGAACCACGGCTTCTACTTCCATAGCACGAAGTAAAGGCATCGTCTTCCGGGTATGGCAAATATGCACAGGCAAATCTTTAACCCGCTGGACAAACTTGTGGGTAAATGTTGCTACACCAGAGAGATGTTTTAGAAAATTTAATGAGACCCGTTCCGTCTTCAAAACAGCCTGCACATTCCCTTCGAACGATACAATTCTTTGCCCCTTTTTAATATGACTGCCATCAGAAACATCCTCCCAATTATCTATCTCTGCTTCATTAATTTCATATAGCCGTCGAAACACCTCTAGACCGCTAATAATCCCATCTGCTTTTGCTGTCAATTTTGCTCTACATCTTGCTTCCGGTGGCACTATAGCATCTGTCGTTTTATCTCCTAAACCGATGTCTTCTTGTAATGCTAAATATAAAAGTTCATCTCTATCGAGGGGGCAAAACATCTTTTCTCATCCTATAATTTAGTCTAATGATAGTAGTTCTTTAAAATAAATATTTTACTTAAATGTTTAATCATATCATAATTAAAAATAAATATTCGAATTTCCATGCCAGAATGTCTAACCCTTTACCCATAAAAGAGAATGTATAACGGAGATATAAATGAGTAATACTTAGTGTAATAAATGAAAACTTCTGCACGCTAAATGTTAGAAAATTTCTTTTAATTCAGAGGATAATTCTACCTTTGTTCTTATCCAGCCGTCTGTTCGAAAGACAAAAAATGTTAACATATATCGGACAAAATGAGCCAACACAATCATGTACCAGATGCGATATATATTTAACGCACCCCGTAAGTATAAAATCTCACAAGCACCCAGCAGAACCCCAAATTGTGAAACCAATGTTATTAGCATGGGTAATTGTGTTGCACCTGCTCCTTGAATTCCACCTGTCATAGCCAGTGTGGCAGAAAGCAAAATTCCAGAGAGGGCTAAACATTGAAGTAACGCTTTCCCATAATCTACGACTAACTCGGACTGTGCATTGAATATCCGCAATAATGGTGTCGAAAAGAAAATGAACACGACTCCAATAATGACTCCCCAGAAAGACCCCAGATATATCCCTGTCCTGACCGCTTTTTTGCCGCGTTCAGGCAGACCGGCACCAATATTTTGACTCATTACAGTACCACACGCCGAACGAAGTCCAAACGATGTCCATGTTACAATCGAAAATAGTTGGTTATAACATATAGTATATGCTGCTTGTGCTGCAGTGTTATTGGGCATGCTGCCAATGTATTTAATCAACAAAACACCCGCAATATTTGCTACGACTCCTTGTATTCCTGTGGGTAAACCTACACGGATAATAATTTTTAAAACCTCCCAGTTAAGTAGCCATCTCCATCGAGAAGGGAATTCTATTAAGGTTTTACCTTTCATTATCAGATATAATGCGACCAATAGTGCTATACATGGAGCCAGCACCGTTCCAATTCCCGCACCTATAACCCCTAACGGTGGAAATATCCCTAACCCTGTAATAAGAATAAAACTGAGAACTATGTTCAATACTGCACCCAGTATATTTAACTTCAAAGCCAGCTTCGGCTCACCAGCCGCTTGAAACGCACCTGTAGTTAGTATCATTAAGAATAAAGGGCAATTAAATGCGAAAAGTAGTCGTAAATAAGGAAGGGCATACTTATAAACACATTCCTCAACGCCGATAAATCGCAACAATTGAGGTGAGAGCCAATATCCTAAGGGTGCTACAATCCCAACCAAAAAGACAGCCGCTGTTAGCAGTGCTTCAAAGAAAACAAAACTTACCATTTTTGGGTCCTGTCGCCCTGCATACCTTGCTATTAGCACATTCATTCCATGCGAGATTGATGCGATTAATACCACCATCACAATAAACAATTGCCATGAAACCCCGACGGCTGCATTGCCCGCATTATTCTCTCCGGGAACAAAATGACCTATCAACACCTGGTCAATAAACCCATGCACCCCATTTACCATATTCAGCAACACCAGAGGCCAGGTCAATTTCCAGAGGGAATTTAAAACATTTCCAGATACAATTTCAGGGTCAAACCTTTTCATAAAATTTCAGGTCATATTATAAAGGTAGTCTTTAATAGTTAGAGTCGTGATAAAATAGAAAAATAAAGAATAAACTTGTTTTCTAATATTTTAACCTAAAAGTGATAGAAAATGTTGTTTTTATATCCCGATAAGGATTTGCAAACAAAGAGTTAAACTTTTCATACTATTAAAATGTCTATAAAATGTATCTGATATATTTCAGGTAATTAATAACTTTATCCAAACAAAAACAAGGAGATATAGTATGAGTGAACAGATTAAGTTATCACGCAGACAATTTAATAAAGCGGCAGCAGTTGCTACTTTTGCGGTGCTTTCCAAAAACATCAGTGCTGCGGAGACCAATAGCGGAACGATTAAAATTGGTTTGATTGGTTGCGGAGGTAGAGGTTATGGTGCAGTAAAAGACTGCATGGAAGCCAATGACAATATAAAAATTATTGCTCTGGCAGATGCTTTTGAAGACCGCGTTACAGAATGTCGGAAAAAGTTAGAATCTATGAAGGGGAGATTATATGATGGTAAAGTAGAGATTGACGATGGACATTGCTTCGTTGGGCTGGACGCTTATAAAAAACTATTGCAAACGGATGTAGATATGATAATTCATGCTACCCCGCCTTATGCTCGTCCACAGCATATTGAAGCAGCGGTAGAGGCAGGAAAACATATTTTTACAGAAAAACCCATAGCCGTAGACCCTGCTGGCGTTCGCAGATTTATGAGTGCTGTAAAGAAAGCAGAAGAGAAGAAACTATGCTTCCACACAGGCACACAAAGACGCTCCAGCAATGCCTATCGTGAGACAATAAAGAAGATTCAAGATGGAGCCATCGGCGACATTATTGCAGCACGCGTTTACTGGAATGGCGAATTGCCTTTCTCCCATGACCGCAAGCCAGAATGGAAGACTGATTTAGAGTATCGTTTGCGGAACTGGTATAACCAAATCTGGACATGTGGCGATAATATTGTTGAACAACACATTCATAATATTGATGTCATCAATTGGATTATGGGCACTCACCCTGCAAAGGTGGTGGCTTCTGGTGGTAGAGCATGGAAACCGCGTGAGGAAAAATATGGAGACCTCTGGGACCATTTCGAATGCGATTTTGAATATGCCAACGGCGTGCACATGTTCAGTTATTCACGCCATTGGGTAAATTCTAAGGGCGATGTATTTGAAGAGGTATTTGGTTCAAAAGGCAAGAGCAAGTGTAATGATATGGGTAAAGATACGATGAACCCCTATGTGCAGGAGCATGTAGATTTGATGAAAGCCATTCGAGGCGAAGCACCTTATCTCAATACGGGTATCGTATGTGCCGAAAGTACCATGACAGCCATTATGGGACGCATGTCTGCCTATACAGGGCAGGAATTGACCTGGGACGAAGCCCTCAATGCAGATTTAAGTATTGTTCCTGAGGATTTAGATTGGAATAAGCCATATCCTATAGGTCCTATCCCTGTGCCAGGTAAAGCATAATATTGTAGAATTTTTTCTACCCAATTTGTTACCACAAAAAATTATCAACTATATATGGGACTGTCCCAAAAGCAAGTTCAGGACAGTCCCAATTTTTTTATAATAAGTGCAATTTAATTGTTGCTTGCCTCTATGATAGAGGAATTATTTTATCTTCTATCGCAATGACTAAAGGTCATTCCTAAAACTTTTGGCGAATAGAATAATTTATTTCCTTTAATTCCGTCAGACCTTATTTTAAGATTACGATGGGTTGGGGTTATAACTTTTTTGTAAGGTTTAATTTTTCCGTTCTTCCGGGTTTTTGGGAATAATCGTTTTGAATAGCGGTTTTTACTATGTCTGCTGGAAACTTTTCCTCAGAGAGAAGATAAGTAAAAAGAAGGTCTGCAAGCGTGGATAATGATAATTCATGTGTCTTGCCTGTCTTTTCCCAGATATAATCGCTAAACTTTGCAAAAGCGTCAAAGGGAGTGGTATCGGATTTCCATAGCAATTCAAGGGATTGTGGAAAGTTTCTTTGATTGTAATAAAGTTCAAGGTAGCGTGCCATCCTTTTTAATTTTTGTAATTCTTCAAAACGAAGCGTTTTAGTCTGGAGAATTTCATACGGAGGGAAAGGTGCAAAGGCAAGTTTATATTCTTCTATATGCCGTGAAATTCGAGCACCACGCAATCGCTTGAGAATGCCCAATTGAATTTCCTGGGGTGCTACTCCAATAAGTCGGTTGAACCCTTCACGGAAACTATCCCAGGTCTCTGCTGGCATGCCGGCTACCAGGTCCGCATGTATTTTGGCACCTGTCTCTTCTTTCAAGAATTTCAATACTTCAAATGTTTTTGTCAGATTTTGTCGGCGTGAAATTAACGCCTGTGTTTCTGGATTTACGGTCTGCAAGCCTACTTCTAAATGTAAAACATCGTCAGGAAATTTTTTAAACTCCTCTAATATCTTTTCACTTAATCTGTCTGGCACAATTTCAAAATGAATACGCATACCTGGGGTTGCATGCTGCAAAAAGAAGTGAATAATTTCAAGGGCATGCTCTTCATTTATATTAAAGGTTCTATCTACGAAGGTAAAGTTCTTTGTCCCACGCTGGATTAGCTTTTCCATTTCCTTCAAGAATGGTTGGCGTTCAAAAAAACGGACACTGGGCTGGACAGCAGAAAGACAAAATTCACAGTGAAATGGACAACCGCGCGAACTTTCGACATAAATAATCCGATGTTTTATGTCTTCATCTGTGTATTCATCATAAGGTAAAATTAATGAATTCAAATCATGTATACTTTCTTCCCACACCTTTTGTTGGGGCAAAGTTCCATTCATAAGTTCATCTACTAATTTGGGGAAAACTTGTTCCCCTTCACATCGCACTAAATAATCCGCCTTGTGAAAAATGGGCATATCTTCGTATTCATAACTCACTTCGGGACCGCCAAGGATTAGTATCGTTTGTGGCGAAACGGCTTTGATTATTTGCACTACCTCTGTAATTTCCTTCACATTCCAGATGTATACACTCAGCCCAATAATTTGCGGTTCTTCTTGAAGAATACTTTCTGCAATCATTAAAGGTGTCTGTTTCAAATGAAACTCTTTAATACAGGCGAAGTTCTTCCACTTCCCAAGATTTGCATATAAATATCGTAAGCCAAAAGCGGCATGTGAATATCGAGCCGTAATTGTGGAGAGAACGATGGGAATCATGAGACACCTTTCTTTTACCTGATATAATTGTGGATATATTGTAATATGGTTAAAATAATAGAAGGAAACGAATAGTCTATATGAGTGCTGCCAATTTTGTTTTTCGTCATGATAAAGGTACTGTTTATGGGTATATCTCCACAATAGGTCTTCAAAGGCTCGCTTTGTATGTTTCTGGTTCTCCCAAGCCTTACCTGCTTCATGAAACGCCAAACCTGATGTTAGGCAGACTGCTAATCCTGCTATTGGATAGATATTTTTCAGGTATCCCGGAACAGTTTGAGCAGGTCCCTCTGGATTTGACGAATAGTACAAAATTTCAGCAACGCATCTGGACAGCATTGAGAAAAATCCCTTGGGGGACAACTTGTAATTATGCAGAGTTAGCAGAATTAGCCCAATTTTCGCGAAAGCATGCACGAGCCGTAGGACAGGCGCTCCATAAAAATCCTATACCAATTATTATTCCATGCCATCGAGTTTTGAGTTTTGACCATTCTTTAGGTGGTTTCTCCGCAGGCTTGGATTGGAAAAGAAAACTACTACAACTAGAACATGTTACTGTCCGCTAAAAAATTAAGGGAAAGATTCCTCACTACACTCGAAATGACAAAGGAGGGGTTTAGAAATAACAAAAGGGTAGATATGAAACAACACAGTTATATCCTCTGCGATGGCTTATCGCAATCATTTAAGAATTTTTACAATCATATTTTTAGGTGACTCAAAATATAAAATATCCCCGGTTACTTTTGCGTAACCGGGGACTTGCGAGGGTTTTTAACAGAAGTGAAAGGAAAGGGATGTTCTGTTAAATTAGATTTGTTGATTCAAGAATTAATCCTATGACATTTGCAACGGCACCGTTTACAGGTGCGGGTCCATCTCGTAGGTACCGCATAAACTCTACATGTCCATCCATATACAAGACATTAGAGCCGCCAGGAATATGATTGTAGTGCTCAACTTTTGTTGCTATGGTATCAGCCATAATCCAGAGTTCACTCTGTGCCATATTCGATGCTCCAGGATTATTAATATCAGTAATGAGGAATCGTTCTATTCCTTCACGAAGTCTGTAGACTTTGGATTGCCTACCATTGCCAAATCCCTGGGTAACATCTATATCTTTATCTGCTTTTTGAACGGCATTTTCCGGGTTAGCAAGATATGCACCTAATATGTTCAACATTGCATCAACCAATTGTGTTGGACCTAATGTATAAGTTGGGTCTGGCAACGGAGCACCTATAAGTGAGGCAAGCCCTGATATATCCGTCAATAGTGTGTTGTCATTAGCACTACATAGGTCAAGCACATAGCCAACATAATTATAACTTGAATCAATGATAGACATTCCGCGAACGGCGTCATCACAAGGAACATTTAAATCTACTTCTCCTGATACAGGATTTACTTGAAGCCCAACCTTTTCACTTGAATCAGATGGACAAAAGATAATATTGGGGTCAGTCAAATATTCAGGATAAAGCATTTTCGGATTGGGTCCTGCTGCAACTAAACCATAACTTCCTACCAGGGGATAAGGATATGGTTGCCCAGGATTGTAGGTATCGCAATCAACTCGTTGCTCTGCTGTTAAACAAAGCGGGGGATACCGTTCTCCCTTTGCTTCACCTGAGTACATTTTGAATACCAGACCCCACTGCTTGAGGTTGTTCTGGCAACTACTTCTACGGGCTGCTTCTCTTGCTCGGGCAAGTGCCGGCAACAAAATTGCCGCAAGGATACCGATGATAGCGATAACCACCAGTAACTCAATAAGAGTAAAACCTTTTTTACCCATAAATGAATCCTCCTTTGGACCGCCTTGAAGTCCTTTTTTTACAATTTTTATTTAATAATCATGCAAGGCACATGAATAATCTATATGATTACAATAATATCTCTTTCATATTATAATTATATTCTTATAATTTGTCAAGAAAAATTAATATTTATTTAAATAAATATTTGGTATTTATTTTACAATTAATGCTATATTTATTTTAATTTTATTGATTATTATAAAATGTAAAATGTATGTATTATTAATAATTATGATATTGTAATGTATTATATTATTAATAATTAATTATCAAACTATTTTAAAAATAAGTGGGAATTTAATCAATGAAGAGGGTAAGAGAGTTTTTCAGGTAGTTAGTTACATTCTTTTGTAATTTTGTTTACTCTACGACGGAGATTTGGATTCTGCCTACGAGGGGTATTAATTTGATTTGCTCAATAATATCACCTTCACCAATTTTTTAAATTTGTTTTTTAAGGATTACAATGTACTCGTATCTCATTGTAAAATCTTTTTCGCCCTTAATATTTGAAGGTGCATTTTCGGTAGGCATTCGTTTATTTGATATGGCTCTAATAATAGTTTTTATATGTTGAAAACCCTGGCTTTCAAAGAAATCGGCAGAAATTTTATCTGTTGGTAGTTCTTCACTTTTTACTCTTCTATTGCCAACAACAAAACAAACATATCCATTCTTTTTTACTTTTTGAGTTATTATTTGAATAGCCCGAAACAACTCATCGTAAAACGAAAAAACTTCCTTGACTCGTTTTTTATCTTTATTCGTAATTTTATACAAGACTTCATAAAGAACTTTGGAAGGTAAATTATATGTAATATCTTTGGGTTTACTACCTAATGATGTTTTATCAACATTTTCTTCAAGTCCAAGCCATCTCAAAGACAAACGAGAAAATTGTCCATACGCGACGGTAGTTTTGGAATCTCCATAAGGAGGAGAAGTAACCACAAGGTCAATGGAATTATCCTCTAAATCGGATGGTTCGAGGATATTTTTATTTTCCAAAATGATTTGCATTGCTTTATGTTTGTAAGTTCTATAAAACTCTGTAAGTAGCCCTATATTTCTTAGACTTATTTCTTTAAAAACCTTCATTACATCTGAATTAGCATTATTACTTTTTCTTCTCAACAATTTGAATTCATTATATTTTGTTTTTGATACTTTCCTTACGGTCTCAGAAAAAGCAACATTAAAGAAATCTTTGGTATCCGCTTCTTCTAAACAAAATATAGACTTTCTTAATTTGGAAAGTTGTTTTATAATATCCTCCTCAAACCAGTAGTGAATATTGTGAAACTCAACTGCTTCAGGAAGATTTTTATAATAATTTTCCTCAATTAAATTTAGAAAATTGAGCAATTGTGGTGTGGGAATGGGTGTAGTTCGAACTTTTGCAATTAGTACAGCAAGAGGATTTATATCATAACCTATAAAGTTTCTGTTGTTTATTAGGCATTCACCTGCGACGACACCCGAACCCATAAATGGGTCTAAAACGATATCCCCTTCTTTTGAATAATCTTGTAAAAGTCCTCGAACTACCAAAAAATGGAGCATTGCTGGATAAGGATGAATACCATAAATCCCAATAGAGGCAGGCGTGGTTTTAAAATCCCAATATTCATCTCTGACCCTTTTATAAGGTAAAATTTGTTGCTTTCTGTTAGGTCTTGTTACATTTTTTTCCAACTCGAAAAGTGTTGCCTGATTTAACATCTCTGGAGTTCCTTTGGAAGAGAATTTAACCCTCTTATCCATGACATATTTTTAATTTGTTCCTTCTGCTTCAACTCATCTCGGACAAATGCAATTAATCCCTTTTCATTTATTTCCTTTGCTTTGTTTTCCGATAAATCATCATCCATGGTGATAAGATAAATTCTTTGATTAAGTCGTGCTTGTGGGACCTCTTGCTTCCACCTTTCTCTCAATGTCCTTTTACAGGTTAGAAATACCGCTCTATCAGGTGTTTTTAAGGCTATATCTACAGAAGGAACAACAATATCAATTCGCATTAATTTTTCTCTTGCCTCACCACTTGGAATTTCCCCTTCAATATCAATAAAATTTAAAAGTCTTAATATTACTTTTTCAAATGTTTTTCCACCTCTTGCCTTTCGCATATTGCCAAGGTCCTTTTCGATAGATTGAACCAACATACCGAATTCTACAAAAAGTTGGCTTGCTTCTTGAACAAAATCTTCCCATCCTTTTTGTGATATTATTTTCTCAAGTTTTTCTTTTATATCTTCTTTTTGATTTTTTAACCATCCTTTAGCGAGTTCCAATAATGCCATTTTTTCATAAGTTCTAAATATCTTTGTGGCTTCTGAATCAATAGAGATTAAAACCTGACCGAATTTATTGTGTACTGATTTTTTATCTAATCTTAATTCTTTCCATGCTTCTTCAAGGATAAAATCTACTTTTGGAATTACTGCCTTTGCCTGACCGACAAGATTATCCATTAAATTAGTCCTAACTTTTTACTCTTCTATTAGCATATTTCTAGATTTTTATTCTATCAACTTCATACAATTTTATAAAAATTATACAATAAAAATGCTTTAGATAAATCTTGTATAAACTGCTTTGTTTACTCTACGACGGAGATTTGGATTCTGCCTACGAGGGGTATTAATTTGATTTGCTCGATAATATCACCTTCACCAATTTTGATGTGCGTGACATCAACTAAGGTCTGATTGAAAGTAGGGTCCATATCTACCCATTTTCCTATCCATACCTTTGCCCACTGGTGAAAATAAAAACCGGGTTTTGGAGAGTCCACATAAATTAGTCCTGCTACTTCTCGGGCAGGAATCCCAATGGCTCGGGCTAATCCCACAAATAACAAACTATGTTCCGTGCAATCACCTTCACGATGTTTCAAGACATCCAGCGCATTGGTTAATTGAGCCGAGTAGGATGTCCTCATATTTTCTTTTACCCAGGTGCATATTTTTTGAGCGGCTTCCCAGGCATCTGTTGTATTGTCTATAATCTCCTTTGCCGTTTTTACCATATCCGGGTGGTCGCTTTGAATAAAATTACTAGGTTGTGCCCATCGTTTTACTTCTTCTTCCTGAATAGGCAAGGTCAGTTTGGGTAGGGTATCCGCATTGACTCGTTTTGCAGTAAATACGAAGTGGTCTTCTTCTTTTACAATTTGTTGTCGTTCATCACAGAAAAGGTGATTCTCATTTAAGGGTCCGTTGAGAATCAGTTTTAGAGATTCTCGTTCCCGGGGATTTTGAATAGGTTTGTCTACAATTGCTGCATTTGAGACCAGAACATCATTGCTGTAATTGATGTCTTTGGCAACCTCTTTGGGCTCCAATCGCATGGTAAAGATTTCGCCTGAAATGTCTTCTAACACCAATCCTTCTTCTGTTACATACGAGGTCTGTTCCAGATTAAGGATATTTACTCTCGTCTGAATTTTATACAACTTTGTAGTTACACCGTTGAACAGTCGCTCTTCAGTTCCGATAATAGTGGATACGCAAGTAAGTTCTTGTTCGTATAATGGTTCAAAAAGGAAAGAGACCAATTCCTCTCCTACTTTTGGTTTTTTCTGCATCCATAACTGAAACTTTAAAGCATCTTTTAATTGCTCCTGAGGCAGAGGAAAGTATCGTTCTATGGTCTGTCCTGCCATTATTTTGACTAATTTCAATTGGTTGTCTACGACTTGTGCATGAAATTCTGTGGTTGAAAGCAAATCGGTTAATTTGTAGTCAATAGAGATAAGTTCTCCAGTTCGAGCATAAGTTCGTACTGAATTTACTGTCATCTCTTGCTTAACGCCGCTCATGTTCATTCGGAAAGTTCCATCTTCCTTAAAATAGACCTGTCCATTTTCGCCAGTAGTAATTGCCTGTTGCATAAATCCGACTTTCCCTTTGTTTAGATAAAGTCCAAACCATCGTTCACCTACAAAGCGGGCAGGGTCTATGGTCTCCTGGGCAATTGCAGTTGCACACAACAGCATAAGCACTGTTTGCAATACTGATAATTTTGTATCCATATTTTTTCCTTTTTTCCATGAAAACAAGCCGTTTTCTTTTTAACTTTTTACTTGCATTCTTTTTATAAGCCTCATATATAGATATTCAAAAGGAATAAGGTTAAAACTGTAAGATATTATAAGTAAAACGAAAATAAAGAGTGAATTTACCCAAATCAAATGCGGGAAAGAGATGTAAAAAAGCAAAAAGCAGGTAAAAATGAAAAGTGGAATAAGTATCTTGCTCCATTCAAATTGGATGCAGGTTTTTTTAACCCAGAATGTTTGAACTATGTAGGAGAAGAAAAAACTTATCAGGGATGACCATCCTGCGCCCATCATACCCAGATGGGGTATTAGTAAGAAATTTAGCCCCAGATTGATAGCCACAGTTCCGATATTTGTCAAAGTTACAATATAGGGTCGGTTGGAAGCGATAAGTGTCTGCCCGGAAATTCCCGATAATACAGCGAACACAATCCCTGTTAATAGAGGAACTAAAATGGAGGTAATTTCCATATATTCCTTTGAAAATAGCAATAAAATAATGTATTTCTGAATGAATGGCAGGGACATGATTCCAACAAAACTTAAAATAGCAATTGCATTTTGGGATAAAACAAAAAATCGTTTTGTCTCTTTTTCCTGATTTGAAGAGAACAATTCTGAGATTCGGGGTAAATAAGGTAGTAGGAGTGCACCCAACATCCGTGAAGCAATGAGACATAGGCGTTTTGCCATTTCGTATACAGCCACCTGTATGGGGCTACCCGTTAAAAATAGTAAAACTACTGTATCAAACCGCTGAATTAGATAATTAAGTATTGAATTAATCCACAAAATCCAACTAAATTTTACTGATGACACTACTTGAGAAAAATTGAGTTGAAAAGAGCGTTCGGTCGGCAAAGACCGCCATAAAAGCACTGTGGTTAAAAAATAACTTATCATGTAAGCGACTGAAAGTGAAACGATTTTCCCTTTTAATATGACCAATACAAAAATAGAAAATAGCACTTGCAATGTGGAAGAGATGGTTACACCTAATGCCCTTTTGCCAAATACCTGGAAGCCTGACAAATTGGCAAGCAAAATATCACGGGGCAAACAAATACAGAACATAATAGGAACTATCCAAAAATAAGAGAAGATAAGAGAGGTGTTTCCAAAATTTTTCTGAATAGGTAGAATCCAATAAAGCACTCCCCATATTAGGAGTGTGATTAGGGAAACTACAATAACATTAATAATAGAAAAAACCAGTAGAGAGGAAGATAAACTGTTTTTTTCATTGTCAGAGGCTCCACCTATCAATTTAGGAATTGATACTTGTAATCCATATCCAAAGAAGAGAATAAAACCATCGGACCAAACCAGGAGCAGTGAGAAAGTGGCTACTTCTTCTTTATTTAAAGAAATAACAAAGAGTTTTCCTATAATAAGAAGTGCTAAAAGGTTAATGACGGTGCTAAGCCATGACCAAAAGGCTCCTTCTAAAACACTGGATTTTCGCTTTTGCTCTAAATTATTCATGAATTGAAATTTAAAATTTCTCTAATTTACCGATTTCTAATTTACTATTCCATTTTCGATTAATAGTTTTATGAAGGCAGGGAGAGTTCTTTTTCAAATTTGTTCAGGTAATAATTAGTGATGAGAAGTCCAATATAAATAGTAGGAACGGCAACAGCCGTAAGAATCATAACAGATAGAAGGTATGATGTTCGTGGTGGTCCGGCTTTTTGGTGGGGTGGTAATGCCTTAGACGCAACACGAAGTTCGCATTGCGATTTTTCGATACTGGCTAAAGCATTCTGATAACTGATATTCAAATTTTCCACAATTTGTTTTAATTGAATCTGCTCATTTTCTAATGTATCCCTCTGGCGATTTTTTTCTGCATAGAGTTGGCGAAGTTGCGCAATTTCTTTTTCCAATTCTGCTATTTGCTTTTGCAGGGCTTCTTTTTCATTTGTTTTCAACACAAGTTCTTTTTTGAGTGGTTCTATACCTACTCCATTTACATTATGACTACCATTTTCCCCTTCAGGAATAGGCGTTTTTTCTGCTGGTTCATTAGAAGTCAGTTCTATCTCTTTTGCCAGTTGTTCGCTTTCCAGAGCAAGGTTTACCTGCTGGATTTTAAACGAGGTGACTTGATTTTCCAATTCCTGTATCCGTGTTTCTAAACTGGGTAAGTGATAACCTGCATCCAACTGCTGAATCCCTTCCCTTTTAGATTCCAGTTCACCGTTTTTTTGATTAAGTGTTTTTTTTAGATAGTCAATGCCATCTTTTAAGGGAGCCAAACGAAGTTCCTCAATCTTTGCCATACCCAAATCAACCCAATAATTACACACATCCGCAGCCAGATTTGGGTTTTTACTCGTAAATTGTAACTGGATAATTCTCTGATACTGGACTTGATTTGTCCCCTGGAAAAAGATTTTTGACTTAATAGACAATGATTTCCGAAGGCTCGTTCGACTCAATTTTACATTTTTATATTCCTCTTTCTGGGATAAGAAATTAAGAAGTTGCTCTACAATTTCAGCCGAAGTATAAATCTCTTCATAGTCCGGCATGGGAAAAGTCGGCACATCATTCAATGTTAAGAAACTTACACGATAAGGAATATCATCCCTCTCCGACAGAATACTTGGAACATAATCCTTGCTACTCAGTGGGACAGGAGTCATGACCAGGTATGCAGCGGCAGTATAATAATCATCCATAGTGAATGTAATACCCGCAGTAATAATTCCTACCAGAATTACTGCTGAAACCGTGATTAAAATAATTTTTTGAACCATTTCTTTCCCCTATATACAAATTTAATTTTGGAAAAGGTTTATTATTTATTAAAAGGATTATAATTTAAGATAAGTGTATTTACAAAATAACCTATGGTTCTTTAGTGAAAAATAGCACAATTTATGTTATTATGATAGATAGTCATTTAATTATTTTGCCTCTAAAGATAAGGAGACGAAGCATGTCAAAGAATAAAGATAAAGAAGAAAGAAAAGAGAAAGTCTCTGAGAAAAAAATAGAAGAGGAGAGGCAAGATTTAAGGGAATTTACCCGATGTCCAATATGCCTGAGAGCCGATGTCCAATTGACCAATGGTATACTGCTCGAAGGCCAAACGGTAAATATCAGTATGAAAGGTTTATGGTTCCGGACAGAAAAGACTTTTCCGAAAAATACCCCCGTTAGAATACATTTGTATCTCACAGGGACTTCTGAGAAGAAATCTTTGTGTATTCGGGGTTATGTAGTCCGTATTGAAGCCGATGGAATGGGTATTGAATTTGAAGAGATAGACTCGGACAGTGTAGAGCATCTGCAAAGACTACTGATGTATAATGCTATGGAGGTAGACAAGATACATGAAGAGATTAATGGGCATCTCGGTTTGAAAAAGAAGATAAATGCAGATGATTAAACAGGTAACAAATCTTTGTCCGAAATTCAGGTAGTTTCAAATATGGCAATATCGCAGGGTAATAATAGATATGATTGGATGGTTTTTAAACTAAACCCATGGGCTATACAAACAGGCAATCAATTCTTTCAGATGAAATGCTACATTCCTGCAATGCCCAATTTTTCAGAAAATAGTCAAACCGTCTTTATCCCTTTATATTATTCCATTACCGAATTTCTTTCCTTACCTGTATTGCTTACCAAAAATCTTTCTAAAGAATTAAAAATAATTGTTCCTACTTCCTCAATGGATACTCCCTTAGGAAATTATATTGCTCAAAGAGGTCTGGATACATATTTTATTAAAGACGACTCCCAGAAATGGTTTTCCGATTTGCAACAACCCAATACATGCTTTTTATGGTTTCCTCATAATATGTTTTGTAATAAAGAACAAGTGCTAAGTTATCATCTGGGATTAAGCCCTATCAAGGAACTTTTGAAAAAGATAAGTGATGAATATGTTGCCCTCTGGGAGACTGCAGCCCTTTCGAGTAAGAATGGGATACCCTTTCCCGAAGAGAGAATGTTTTACTTTTTGAAATCTCATTTTTATCCCTCTATTTTTGACTTTAATCCGTTAGAAAATATTCACGACATTTCCTATGAAGAACTTGCTCACGGAACTCTTAAAAATATAAATATACAAAATGCACTACTTGATGATAAGCACCTTTTAGAATTAATTTTTTTAGAGTATTCCATAAACGAAATCTCTACAAGCGATTTTTTTAATTGGGAAACAAAAGAGCAGGAATTATTTAACAAATTACAACAAGCCAGTTCGCCTGATTTTGACACACTATTATTTAACCTGATAAAAGAATTATTTCCATTAAAATATTCATGGAAAAACTTCCGAAATCGTTTTCTTTTGTTGTTACAAAAGATTATTGAAACACAAAACAGTCCTATTGTTGAGCCTTTACAAACTGTTTATAATAAAATCGCTACAGGTGAAACTTTTCCGGCATGGGATAAACTCCTTGATTTTTTACAGTCCTGGGGCTTATGTCAAAAGCAGAACAACTATATCCGGATTATATGGAAAGATTCACTCTGGAAAAATTTAAAATCTTCATTTACCTCTTTGCAACCTGTATACAACCATTCTAAAATCGAAACCTCTGAAATCAGGGGACTAAAATGGACTCCTAATTTTATCCTTTCACACAAAATGTCCAGTAAGTTTTATAGGGAGGATATAAACATTTTTGAAGAAGATTACACGCGTGCTTTCCATATAGAATGGAGCAAAGAAACGGATGTCTGTAGACCTTTCTTCTGGCATGTCCCTGGTTCCCGAATAGGTATTGTTCTCTCCCATGGCTATCTGTCTGCACCGATGGAAATACGAGCATTAGCAGAATATCTGTACCGGCAGGGGTTTTCGGTATATGGTGTCCGACTTAAAGGACATGGAACTTCACCCCTTGACCTGGCTTCCACCACATGGGAAGAATGGTATGAAGCACTAAATCGGGGTATGGCTTGTATTCGTTCCCGATGTGAAAAGGTTTTCCTTTGCGGTTTTTCCGCAGGGGGATGTCTTATCCTCTCTGCGTCTGCTAATAAGCAAGAGCAAATAGAAGGCGTTATTAGTATCTCTGCCCCGTTAAAGTTACAAAACTATGCTATACATCTCGTCCCTACCATTTCCACATTAAATTTAGTTCTGAAAAGGTTTGGTGGTAGTGGCTGGGAACTGATTGACCATCGCCCTGAAAATCCACAAATCAATTATCAGAAAAATTCTCTAAAAGCCCTGCAGCAACTTCGACTGCTTATGGAAAAAACAGAAGAACTTTTGCCATGCGTAACTGTCCCCGCACTTATCATTCAGGGGTCAAACGATACTACTGTGAATCCTGACAGTGCGAACATCATTTTCCAGATGATTCGCTCAGAACAAAAACGACTTATCTTCTTCAATCGTTCGCGACATGGAATTTTAAATGGACCCGACTCCGAAGAAATCTTTGCCACAGTAAGCAATTTTATCAACGAAATTGCAAAAGAGAAAGTTTCTTAACCTTTAAGGATTTCCCTTTTTTTCATTAGCAATGTAACTTGTGATGGTGTTTTGTTTATAATAGATTTATAGTAATTAGTCAACAACTGAAAATTGTTAGTATCTTATTATTTTTTAACAATTTGACTTATCTCCATTAAATATTTAAACATTAGCAAGTAGATGATGGAGGAAGAAAATGAATGAATGAAATAAACAAAGGGATTAGCCCTTTTTATCCTGGACAGCCAGTTCCTGTTGAATTATTTGTGGGTCGTCAGAAAGAGATTGATAAAATAGCAAGGGCAATCCGACAGGTAGAATTAGGAAAACCACAAGCCATTTTTCTTACAGGAGAATATGGTATTGGCAAAAGTTCACTTGCTCGGTTTATGCGTTATTATGCGGAGAGAAAAAATCACATTTTTGGTATCCATGTTCTTTTAGGTGGTGCAAACTCTTTAGAGGATGTTGCTATTAAAACAGTGGAAGCGGTCTTTAACACCCCTGCATATAAACCGACAATTACAGAAAAAGTGCGTAATCTTCTATCAAAATATGTGGGGAGACAGGAACTCTTTGGAGTTCAGTTAAATTTTGAAGCATTGAGAGCAGATAGCCCTGATATTTCAAGGGGTTATTTACCTTTTTTACGCCAGATTTTGGAACGACTTAAAGAAGAACAGATAAAGGGGATTATGTTAATCCTTGATGAGATAAATGGAATCACATCCAATCCTGATTTTGCTCACTTTATCAAAGGGTTAGTGGATGAAAATGCTTTAAGCCCAACCCCATTGCCATTGATGCTACTACTATCAGGGGTAGAAGAGAGAAGGTGTGAGATGATACAAAATCATCAGCCCGTAGAACGGATTTTTGATATTGTTGAGATAAACCCTATGTCTGAATCCGAAATGCGAGATTTCTTTAATAAAGCCTTCCAATCTCAAAATATAGAAGTGACTGAGGAAGCCTTATTGCTTTTGTGCCACTATTCTGCAGGTTTTCCTAAAATCATGCACATTATCGGAGATGGAACTTTCTGAGCAAATCAAGATAATATTATTGATAAAGATGACGCTCAGAAGGGGATTCTCATCGCTGCGGAGGATATTGGAAGAAAGTTTGTTGACCAACAGGTTTTAAGAACCTTACGCAGTAAAGATTATCACTCCATCCTGGAAAAGATGAGCAGGATGTCCTTTGATTTGTCATTCCGGAAAATAGACCTTGAAAGAGAACTATCAGATTCGGAAAAGAAAAAGTGTAATAATTTTCTTCAAAAGATGAAAAGGCTCGGAGTGTTAAGGTCAGGGGATACTCAGGGAGAATATATATTTAACAGCCGATTGGTAAGGCTATATATCCTTTTAAATTCAATCAAAAGAAATGTTGCCAAATAAAGTTTATCACACCTATATTATTTTATTTGGTGATTGTAATTATTTTCCTATCTATTTTTCCTATTTATATTTACCTTCATAGCCTAAACTCTAATTGTGTTTTCTCTAATAAAATAGTTTGCTTATTTTAATTACATAATATACACTATATCTGCATCACATTCTTATATCGCTTTTGAATATAAACTAAAACCTTTATCAAATCAGGGGGGGAAAGAGATGTTTGACTTTATGATGTCTGAGGAACAAATAAATCTCCGCGATGAAACAAGGGAATTTGTGAAATCCATTCCTCGGGAGTTGATACTGGACATGGACGCAGAAAAAATACAATTTCCACGAGAGTTTCTACGCGAAGCCGGCAAAAGGAAACTATTAGGTATCCGTATTCCCAGAGAATATGGAGGGCGGGGTCTGAAATGGGTAGATGATATTATCGTAGGTGAAGAAGTCGGTGTTGCAAGTTATTCGCTGGCATGTTTATGGGGTGTTGGTGGGGACATTGTTGCAGAGGCAATTATTGAGTTTGGTTGTGAAGAACTGAAAAAAGAGGTGGTCGTTCCGCTATTGCAAGGTGAGGTATGTGCTGCGGAATGTTTGACCGAGCCTCGAGGTGGCTCAGACTTTTTCGGTGCGACGACAAAAGCACACAAAGTTGGTGGTGACTGGGTTATCACCGGGCAAAAGCGGTTTATTGTTGGTGCAGAAGGAGCAGATTGGTTTATGGTCTATGCCGTTACCAATCCCGAAGGACAAGAACACGAACGGCTTTCATGCTTCATGATTCCACGCACCAAAGGCGTCGAGACAAAATATATCTACGGTCTTATGGGTGTTCGAGGTGGTGGTGCTGGGAGACTTATCCTGAACGAGGTCAGAGTACCTGAACGCTATGCTTTAAACGGTATCCATGGCGGATTTGATGTATTTGTCCGTAATATGATACCTGAACGGTTAGGTACTTCTGCTATGACCGTTGGCTCGGTTCGTCCTGCAATAGAAATCGCAACTCGCTACACATCGCGGCGGAAAGCGTTCGGACAACCCATAGCCAACTTCCAGGCAGTCGGATTCAAAGTAGCGGACAGTGCCATGCTCCTTGACGCATCTCGAAGTCTGGTTTACAGCACGGCAAGCGCAATTGATTCAGGGAAAGTTCACCATGGACGCATTCGACGCATGATTTCCGAAACAAAAAAGTTCGTAACCGAATCCGCATGGACTATTGCCAATAATTGTATGCAGGTATTAGGCGGTATCGGCTACACAAATGTATACCCATTAGAACGCATTGTTCGAGACATCCGTTTGTCTATGATTTGGGTTGGCACAAATGAAATCATGGATTTGATTATTCAGCATGAGTGGTATAAAGAGTGCCTTCGGCCCGATTACGAATCTCAAAGCCGTAATGTAGAACTTGACGCACCACATGCAGACCAAACAGAAGAAAAATTTTTTGAGTAAAGAAAGCATTAGAATCCCCAGATACTATTTAGAAAGCGTAAACAAACATCACTACCCGCTTTTTTATATGACTGGGTTATTCCTGTCTGGTAAAAAATCAGGAAAAGTCCTAATAAATACAGGAGTTTTAAGTCTTATTGAATTACGAGAGTGTTTTCAATCAGACTGTATATTTCATAACTGGACATCAATTTGAAAAGTTAGTAAAGAGTATAACAGGACAGGGTAGTAGAGTAAGAAAAGATTCCTCGCTTCGCTCGGAATAACAGGCGGGAGAAATGGAAAGTCAGGGAAGAGGGATGGAATGATGGGAAAAGAGTTAATGTGAAAAGATGTTTCTCACAATAGCAAAAGTTTTTTTATTTCAGGTGTGTGCTATATTATCCCAAGTCTATCTACAATGTTCCGAATCTGTCCTTCTGTTGTCTAAACACCCTTTTGTCATTTCGAGCAAAGCGAGAAATCTTTCTCTTAATTTTTTAATAGGCAGTTGAAAAACATCTACACAACTTTATTTCAGAGTTAGATTTTTATTTGCAAATTTGTGGGAGAGATTGTATATTGTGTTTAAGAAATTAAATGATGGAATTAGGAATGACCTCTTTTGATAGAGAGAAAGGACGGTCATGATAGGAGAAAACCTGGGGAGCAAAGATATTTATTTGGCGAAATATGAAATTGATTCGTCAGGGAAAATCAGGGAGATTAGAAGTGGTTTCCTATTGATATTTTTTGTCTTTCTTTGCACAAGAGCATTTACAGCCATCATATCCATAGACAGTATAGATGAATTGCAGAAGATAGGTAATGACCCAGCATATCCGCCAGATGGTGAGTATGAATTGACCGCAGACATAGAGGCATTTGCAACAAAGGATTGGAATAATGGTGCAGGTTTTGAACCGATAAGAACATTCATGGGCAAGTTTAATGGCAAGAGCCATAAGATAGTAAATTTGTATATTCATCGTCCTGAGGAAAAGTGGTTAGGTCTATTTGGCTATGTGGGCTTTGAGGGGGAAGTGAAAGATTTAAGCGTAGAAGGCTGTATAATTATAAGTGGAGAACATATCGGCTTGTTAGATGTGGGAGATAATTATGTAGGTGGTTTGATTGGAGAAAATCATGGGAGAGTAAGTAACTGCTCATGTATAGGTTTGATATTAGGTCCTTTTGATGTAGGTGGTTTAATCGGATTGAATGGGGGCACAGTGTCTAATAGTTCCAGTAGATGTTCTGTAAGAGGTCTTACTGCTGGTGGTTTGATAGGGCAAAATGATAATGGAATCGTGAAAAATTGTCATAGTTCTGGTTTAGTGGAGGGGGCTGACCATATAGGCGGTTTGATAGGCTCAAATGAATATGGCACGATAAGTAAATGTTCTAGCACAAGTATAGTAGAGGGATATGGCGGTTTGGGTGGTCTGGTAGGGTCTAATAAATATGGAACAATCAGTAGTTCCTATAGTGCTGGCTCAGTATCGTGTGTCGAACGATATATATATGATTTTCTAGAAGAAGATATAAAAAGAGGAGATGACCGCTACAATATGAGCATAGTTCATCTGATTTCTTGTGTTGGCGGTCTGGTAGGAATTAATTATGAAGGAACAGTGAGTAGTTGCTATGGCACAAGCTCTGTAAAGGGGATGGAGTATGTCGGAGGTTTGGTAGGATTTAATAGTGGAGATGTATATAGTTGCTACTGCACAGGCTCAGTGAAAGGGATTTTTGAGGTAGGTGGATTGGCTGGGTGGAGCGTTAGTGGTTTAATATGGAGATGTTATAGCACGAGTAAAGTTGAGGGAGCAGAGAATATCGGCGGGCTGGTAGGAAAAAATAAATATTGTAATGAGGAGGGAAAATGTTTTGAAGGCACAGTGTCAAATAGTTATTGGGATATAGAGACATCAAGGCAGAAATCTTCTGCGGGAGGCGGCAATGGCAAGACAACCGCAGAAATGAAACAGCAAGCAACTTATGTAGATTGGGAGTTCCCCGATGTTTGGGCAATTGAAGAAGGGGTAAGTTATCCATATTTAGTAGCATTAGAAGATATAAAAGAATTAGATTCTTTTCCACTAGTTAAGACGAAAGAAATAAGTAGTGTAAAGGAATTGAGCAAGATTGGCTTGTCACCTGATTATCCTTGGTGGTGGAATTATGAATTGAAGACAGATATAGACGCAAGCGATACGATAAATTGGGATGATGGCAAGGGATTTAAACCATTGCAGTTAGCAGGACAGTTCAATGGCAATGGTCATATAATACAGGGGTTGTATATCAATCGTCCTGAGGAAGATAAGGTAGGATTATTTAGGATAATTTATTTGGGTGGAGAGGTGAAAGATTTAGGTATAAAAAATTGTAAAATCATAGGTAAAGATAGTATAGGTGCTCTGGTAGGAAATAATAAGGGTCGCATATCTAATTGTTATAGCACAGGTTCAGTGTCCGGGAATAATAATGTTGGTGGTTTGGTAGGAGAAAATGATAAGGTCATATATGATAGTTATAGTGCTTGTTCTGTGGAAGGAAAAATAGATGTTGGCGGTCTGATAGGAATGAATTATGGTGGCACAATATCTGGCAGTTATTGCGTAGGTTCCGTAAAAGGATTTGATTCTAATACTGGCGGTTTGATAGGAGAGAATAATAGTGGAACATTATATAAATCTTATAGTAAGGCTTTGGTGGAAGGGACAAGTAATGTAGGCGGTTTGGTTGGGGATAATATTCCCAATAGCACTGTTTGTAAATGTTATAGTGCAGGTTTGGTAGTGGGAAAAATCTGTGTAGGTGGTTTAGTCGGAACAAATAGTGCGGATAGCGCCCATAATGGTTGTCCTACATGTAGTTCTATAATTTCTAATAGTTATAATTTAAGCCCAGTGAAAGGGAATTCTGATGTAGGTGGTTTAGTTGGAGAGAATATGGATAGGGGTAGAGTAAATTATTGTTATAATATGGGTTCAGTTGAGGAAATCGAGTGTTATGTTGGGGGTCTGGTAGGAACAAATTCTGGCGGCACAATATTTTGCAGTTATAATGCGGGTTCCGTAAAGGGAAATGGACATTATGTAGGTGGTTTAGTCGGGTTAAATTTAGAGCAAAAGGCTAATAAAAACATGATAGAGAGTAGTTATTGGGATATAGAGACATCAGGACAAACAAGAAGTGTAGGAATCAGAAATATTGTTCGCCGGTTTATAAAATCACTTGTTTCACCATTAGGAGGCGAAGGCAAGACAACAGCAGAAATGAAACGGCAGGCAACTTATGTTGGCTGGGACTTCACAAAAATCTGGAGAATAAAAGAAGGACAGACCTATCCTTTCTTCTTATGGCAGCCCTCACCCCCGAAAATAGAAAACCCAATCCCCCAATAACACCCTTTTAACAGATAGTAGTAAATATTTTTGCTGTGCAGAGAATATATGATTTTTGCGTTTATATTAATATGTTTGATTTGATATGGGTAGAGGTTCTGGTATTTATGGATTATTGGTTCGTTCATAAAAAAGATTTAGAGAAATGTTCCCGTTTACAAATAGGCGGCAAAGCCTGGGGATTGGTGCGTTTGGAATTGCAGGGATTAAGGGTTCCACCATTCAGTGTGATTAGCACAGAAGGGGTGAAGCGAAAAATCTGGCATGAAGATTTATCTTTACAAAGTTTGATTGTGCAGTGGTGTAACGAAATATTTGCAACATCTTCAAATACAGGGCTGGCTATTCGTTCGTCTGCGTATGAGGAAGACCAGAAGGATTATTCCTTTGCAGGGAAGTTTCTGACAAAAGGCATTCATTCTATTGATGAACTTATCCCTGTTCTGGATGAGGTTGCTGAACATTATGAGCAGGTGTTGAGAACGGAAAATAGCAAAAATCTTGTAGGTCTGCATGGTTTGGCTATTATTCTTCAGGAGTATATTCAGGGGCAAATGTCGGGTGTATGTTTCTCTGTAGAACCTATGAACGCTAATCCAGAACTTGCATATTGTGAAGTAGTTTTGGGCAAGAACGAATCGTTAGTAGATGGAGAAATTTCCCCAACACGAGTTTACTTTTGCCCTTATTCGGCGGAACTTGTAAATGTTCGTGAGGGTGCAGATGGACCAAATTTTCTACCGCCGGGATTGATTGAAACTCTGGCAGATTCTTTGGTCAAGATGGAGTGGGTGTATCGAACGGCGGTGGATATGGAGTGGACATGGGATGGAGAAAAAATATGGTTTCTGCAATCTCGACCCGTAACAGTAGTATCGCCTTCACAGGAATTATATCCGAAGGAATGTTCAACCTGTTGGTTTTTTGACCAACGGTTTATCGAGCCCATTACGCCCATCACTCGCACATCGCTTATTCCATTGATACTTCGTAAATCCATTAAAGATGGGTTGAATATGCGGGGTAAGGAATTGGATTTTGAACCATTTTATTTTGGTGGGCAAATTTATATTCCACATCGTATTTATCGTGATTTATTAGGAGGCTGTCCTAAATGGTGGCTTTCCTCGGACCTGAAACTATTATTTCCTGAACAATGTGCCTGTCCCCCTCAAAAGAAAAAGGGGTTAGGCTTAAATTTCTGGGTAGACGCTTTTCGTTCGTTGGCGAGACATTGGCAGGACGCTGTCTTTGTGTTGTCTCGATGGAAACGATGGAAGTTAAAATTAGCCCGGGTTTTCAACCAGTGGAAGGATACAAATGTTCACCTCTTGACTACGGAACAATGGCTTAACCAGTGGAAACAATGGCAGGAATTATCGGAAGAATTTCTACAAATTCATCGCTGGGCAATACTGTGGTCAAATTATGTTTTCCGTTTAGGTGGAAAATATATCGTTCGTGGAAAAGAAAAATGGAACCTCTCTATTACATCAAAAGCAAACAATATTTTAAATGCTTATTTGTCTACCCACGACCCTGAATTGTTAAAGCAATTATATGCAGATTACCCACATCGTACAGAAAGTCTCGATTTTATGTCACCCCGTTGGGAAGAGTGGTTAACCGGTGAAGAGCCAAATATATTGTTCGAAGAACAAATAGTTGAAAATGCCAATAATCTTTCAATAAATGATGTCAAATCGAAAAGGAAAGGTGGATTCATATTCAGGACTGTCCTGCAATTTGTCCATTTACGCGAAGAACAACGGTTCGAGTGGGAAAAAATTCTATATGCACAAAAAATATTGTTAAAAAAACTTGGCATGGGATTTTTAGAAAAAGGGATATTAAACGAGTTTAACCTGATTTGGTTTATGACCTGGGAAGAGTTAATGGAAGCCTTAACTGACAACAAGCAGGTGAATCTCTCAAAGATTATGGCTCGCAGACATCAATGGTGTGTTGAACATACTTTTGTAAAACCCCTGTTTTTAAGTAGTATAGATATAAAACCTATCTCGTTGGAGGCAGTAGGACAAAATACATGGCAAGGCTGGGGGGTGTCAAATGGAAGGGTAAAAGGTGTTGCCTATGTTACCAATAACCCTACTGCGATTCCATTTGCCATGCAAAGACCTCGCATACTTGTAACTCCTTGCTTAAATCCTGGTCAGACCTGGTGTCTCAATTACTGGGATGGTGTCTTGTTAGAACAGGGAAGTGAACTATCTCATCCTGCGATTATCGCAAGAGAAATGAATATACCTATGATTGCACATCTGCCCAATATTACCCAGATTCTTAAGACCGGTGACTATATCTACATGGATGCTACCTATGGAAAGGTGTCTTGTATACCCTCCCCCTCAGAAGAAGAGTAATAAGCATAAATAACTTTCATGAAACTTATGAAAAATTAGTTTAGTTGATATGAAAAGAGGAGTCAAACTCTGGGGCTGTCCGAAAAGAGGAGTGAATTAGGCAAGTTTATTATTTGTATTAAAATTAGGATATGTAATATGAATTTGGACCTATGCTTGTTTATTTTATCGTATGAGGTAAATACGGCATATTTATTTATTTCCGTTATCAACTGATGATTATATTTCTAAGAATCACATAGCGAGATTAATCCATGCGATAGTGGATAGACAGGATTGGAGTGAGATAATAGATAGTTATAAGGGAGGAGGAGCAAGTGCATATTCTCCTAAGATGTTAATATCCGTATGACTATTGGAATTTGTAAGTGGTATTTACACCAGTCGTAAGTTAGAGCAGGCATTGAGAGAGAATGTAGCCTTTGTCTGGATAAGTAGCCAGAGAAAGCCGGATTTTAGGACTTTAAACAATTTTTGGTTGAGGTTGGGTAATGATAAGATAATCGAGGTGATAAGCGATTTTAATGAGTAGATTAAGGATATGGATAAAGGAAAAGCGAAAGAGACAAAGTCGAAGTTAAAGAGGACAGAGGAACTGACAGAGAAGCGAGAGGCGAGGGTAAACTTAGATTCAGGGTTGGGGAAAAAGTTGAGGCGGTAGCGAGGGGAATCGAGTGGAGTCTATATTTGGAGATAGGAAGTTCAATAAGCAATACAAACGATACTTTCTGTGAGGGCTTTCTAAGGTAAATATAGAATCAGGGCTCTACTATATTGCTGTGAATATCGAGAAAAATTCTACCTATTTGAAGGAATTATTTAACATAGAGGGTAAATAGATAGAGACAATATGCCTGGGTATGACATAAGGGGATAGAGGGGATAGGTGTGTATAAGTAATTTTCTCCTTCAATAAAGAAATATCACCTTTTTGATACTTTTTTTAACAAGTCTTTCCCCACTATTCTTGATTAATTCAGGTGCAAATCAAAATTTCATAATTATTCAGAAATACAACTAAATATATCCCCTCAAATTTGACTTTTTGGACAGCTTCAGTCTATTCATACCTACTTCTTTAAAAAATAAATAAAAAGTTTTACTACTCTTCTATAATTAAATTGTCGTAATATCTAAAACACATTTTTCAGATTTCTCTATATATTACTTAATTCGTGGGAAGTTAGGGGTTAATGACTTTGTTATCACAGAGAGAGGGGGAGTTTTTTTTCATTGTGTTATAGTCGTGTCAGTCATTGTAAGAAAGATTTCTAACTTCACCTGAAATAGATATAACAAGGGGTTTAGAGCAATTCGCTTAATTTTTGACGAACCTGTTCCAATTTTGCTCTATCACCACTTTGATTGTATAGGTCCAGCATACTCCTTAAAACCAAAATTACAGAAGGGTCTTTTTCACCCCATGTTTTTCTCCAGATTTCTAATGCCTTCAAAAAGCAGGATTCTGATTCTTGAAATCGTTTTAATGCAAGGTATAACAATCCCATGTTGTTATATGTCGTTGCTAATTCTGGATGGTCTGCCCCAAGATTTTGTTGTTTAATGGCTAATGCGTCCTGAAAGAAAACTTCCGATTCCTTGTATCGCTTCATATCATAATATAGAGATGCTAAATTATTTAATGTCTTACCCACTTCAATATTTTGAGGACCAAAAAGTCTGCGCTTCATTTCGAGTGAATTTAAGTAATAGTTTTCTGCTTCCTCAAAACGGCGTTGAGATTGGTAAACGCCTGCAAGATTATTCATAGCCCTTGCTAAATCAGGATGGTCAATATCCCCGAATGCCGTTTTCCAAATTGTGATAGAACGCAAATAAAGAGGTTCTGCAGAAGCAAATTTCCCTTGAGCCAGATATAAGGCTTCCAGGTCCTGGAGAATAGTGCCTACATCGGGATGAAGAGAGCCTAAAACCTTTTCACGAATTTCGAGTGCCCGACGATATAAACTTTCTGCCGCAGAATACTTCTCTTGTCGTTCAAACAGCCGTGCTAATTGATGATATAAGGTAGCCACTGCATTATTGAATGTGCCTAAATTCTTTTCCAGAATTTGCAAAGCCTGCCGATAATATTTTTCTGCCTCTGCATAGCGTCCCTCTGCCTGACGCAATTCTCCTATATTCGCCAATACAGTAGCGACATTGGGGTGTTCAGGACCTGAAATTTTTCGCCACAGGTCGATGGCTTCAAGGTAATGTCGTTCTGCTTCAAGAAATCGTTCTTGAAATCGAAAAGCCTCTGCCAGATTGTTTAGTGTTGTTGCAACATTTGGATGTTCAGGACCATATTTTTTCTTCCAAATTTCTAACGCCCTCTTATACATCTTCTCCGATTCTTCCAGTTTTCCCAAACACTTCAAAACCTCAGCCCAGATACATAAGGCATTCCCGACATTAATGTCTTCTTGCCCATATACTCCTTCCCAAATTTGAAAACACTTCTCACAAAGAGGTTCTGCTTTCTCTGGAAAACCTTGAACTTTATATAATTCCGCAAGTTGATAATAGGTTGTGGCGATATCGGGATGGTTTGTAGGAAGTATATTTTGTTTGATAGATAGTGCTTCTTGATATAACTTCTCCGCATCATAAAACCGCCCAACAACTCGATAGTATCCTGCTAAATTATGAAGAACCCTTGCCACATCAATATTAGGTCCAGAAGACCATATCGTTCGGTACAAATGTGCTGCTCGTTCTGCATAGGAAATGGCTTCATTAACCTTTCCCTGGGCATAACATAAAACCCCCAATGCGTTTAAGATAAACGCTGTATCCGGATGACTATCCCCCAAAGTATTTTCACGCACTTCCAGAGTTCTTCGATATAAGGACTCCGCCAAAATTAAATCGTTCTGCTGCCGGTAAATATCACCTAATAATTGCACCGTTGTCGCAATGTCTCGGTGAAAGGGTCCAAGAATTTTTTCGCGAATGTCTAACGACTCTTGACAACATTTTTCCGCCTCCGAATACTTTTTCATGACTAAATATAACCCTGCAAGGTTATATAAAGAACGAGCCACATCCAGATGCCTTTGTCCAAATATTTTTCTTCTAATCTCTAACGCTTTCTGGTATGCCTGTTCCGCTTCTACATATTTCTTCTGCTCGTGGTAAATCAGTCCTAAAGTATGCCAACTATTAGCAACATCCTCATGGTCTTCCCCAAAGGTTTTTTTGCGTATTTCTAACGCTTTCTGAACATACTTTTCCGCCTCTGAATATTTATGTAGTCCTCTCAATACTTCCGCAAGATTATTTAAACTGACCGCATAACGAGGGTCACTTTCATCAAAATTCTGTTCCGCATACTGTAATGCTTCTTTGGCATGGGGAAGAGCCTCAGCAAAAGATTTGGACTGAAATAACTCTACTATTATTGCTATTTTACTTTGCCACTCTCTTTCAGCAACTTCACTAAGAGAAACACCCTCCACCCCTATTTCATTGGGAACTTCTTTATCCATAGTTTCTCCCGGTGATAAAAAATTTCATTTAATGTGTGTAATTTCCACAACAGATGCTGAATTTTTAACTATTATAACAAACTTCTTTTGTCAATAGTAATTTTTCACTGGTTAAAATCTTGCTCAGATATATCTAAAGATGCCAGAAAATTTTCTACAACCTCATAAGAACTATTATTTTCATCTATATTAAGATTACTCATGAACTTCAATGGATTTTTGATATATCTCCTATGACAGGAAGGACAAAGGTCAAATTCAAACCCTTTATAAATCTGCCCTTCCAGTTCTTCTACATTCATATTCTCCATCTTTTTGATAAGTTGCAAAATCTCCTCTTGATGGTTCCGTAATAAATCTGCCAGATGTATCTCATTTTGATTGTAAATTGCCGATGTCTCAATTTTTATTCGATACCGCAATTCCTCTTTTTTCAAATTTCTACCGCAACCATCACACTTGTAAAAAGTCATTCAATAAGTCTCCAGTTAAAAATCAAGACAGACGCCTTTCAGTATAACACAGATTTTAAACTTCTTTACACAAAAAAAAAGCGCCATAACATTATCCTGTTATGACGCATTCAAGAAGGTAAGAATACAAGACCCTTTTTTACCCGGTTGGCGTGTATCTTACCGGGTATACATTCAACTACACTTAACTGTCTCGTATCCAATAATGTTTATCGGCAAAAAATCAAAAACCTTTACTTTATAAATGTTGTCCCTACTGTCTTCCAAAAGATTTAGAAAAGGTATTTAATCCATGGAATAATTGTGAGAAATCAAGTTGCGTCAGGCGGCGAATGAGAATAGAAGAAAAGACTTGTTGAAAAAAGTAACAAAAAGGGCTACTTCAGTATCGAAGAAAAAAATTCCTTATACACATTTATCCTTGCTACTCCCTATTGTTAGACCCAGGCATAATTGAATTCATTTGAATCCCTCTATATAGAATAAACTCTTCAAACATGTATAAATTTTCTTAAATGTTCACTGACATTATGATATAGCCCTGATTCTGTGTTCACCCCAGTAAACCCTCGCAGAAAATATCTTAATATCGCTTATTAAACTTCCTACCCCAAAAATAGACTCTATTTGATACAACCCCTAAAACAAATAAAATAAAAAATATATTTAGGGAAGACAACTCATAAATTGTCTCCCCGTTGTAATTAGACGGGTGAAGTATGAATTTTTTCTTATATGGGTTGGAGCCAGATGAAATCAATGCCTATGTCTTTACATTCTGCTCCAATGAATTTTAGGGTCAAGGTGTGTTCGCCTGTTGTGATTTGTTGTTTGCCAAGGTTGAATTCCCTTGATAGGACATGGAATTCGTCGTAGAGGGATATAGGATTTGTAGTAATTAGTGTATCATCTAATAACGCATGGAAATTACCCGATTGCGGAGAGAGTGCACAAACAAGTCGAACATCGTAATTTCCCTCTTTGGGCACCTGTATTTTAAAACTTATCGTTTCGTTCTCCTGTTTCGGTTTCCAGATACATAATCCTCTGCCAGCCCATATATACGATTTGAGTAATTCTGTCTGTGCTGTTGAGGTAAGGCAATCCTCTGCCTGATAGAATATGGCGTTGCTCGCCGCACCTTTGGGTTCAGGCAACCAATGCCAATTATCCCGTGCGGACATAGGGTCGTATACGCAATCTGCTATGGGGCTGTGGTCATCGGTTGTTTCAGGGTGAGCATAATAGTAGGCAATGCGTGCATATCCCATGTCAGACACTTCGGAGTGGATAAGCAGTTCAAGTGAGAATGCCACATATTCATTGAAGGGTATACGGTCTAAAATGAGCCAGCGGAAATTAGATACAAAGCCACGATTGCCCGGACCATCATTCCGAGGCTGCCCACAGTAGGGATAATAGAAAATATCTGTTGCTGACCATGAATAGTTATAGAAATCTTCTGAACCTGTCCCAAAAATAGAAGGCACTTTATCCTGGTCAACAAAGATTTTTTCGTCTCCTTCACCCCACCAATTTCCACCGGAGGTAGGACCTGTCGAGGGATTGAATACATGACTGACCGCACCTACAATGCAACCTTTCCCTCGGGCATACAGGAAGGGCAGGTCGTAAGGATGTTCTGGGCGAATCCAAACCGATTGTGAGCCTCTCCATCTTGCACAAAAATACATGGAAGAGTCAGGATTCCACTCGTAAGGTTGTGATAGCACTTCTCCTTCTATGTGTAAGTTTTTATCTGTAATATTTCGCAAGGTAATGGTCATGTCTTTTTGATACGGCATTGGAAAACGAGACACCAGCCAGCCGTCAGGGGTTATTTCCATTGGCAAGGATTGATAAGGGTTTATACCCGGTGCCGCAGAGAAAAAGTCAATTAACGGACTATCTACCAATGGTTCCTGTATACCATCTGCATATACACGGAGTATCAATTCTCGCAGCGTTTGTGTCTGAACATAATCTTTCATTTGCAATTTCAGATTTATCACAGCACCAGGTCCAGTATTACTACTCCATATCGCCACTTCTTGCTTTGGTGGCAATTCATTTTCAATTGTCGTCTTTTGTGATGGTTCCTCTGCCCAGAGCGTATCCGGCTTTTTCAAAATATTACATACCTTAACAATTTGTTCCTCTGCCACTTTCAGGTCATTGGGCGAGAAAGTCTGAACGATTGTGCCCTCCTTATATACCCGCGCCATCAAGTGGTAGAAATGTATATCACGGATTTTCCCTATCCATACAATCTTGCACGATTTGGAAAACGGCATGGGGCAATAGGCAGCGTCTCGCTGATACAAACTACCTTTAAGCAATTCCTCCGTGATTCCCGTGCCTACAATAAACGGAGTATAAGGACTTCTAAAAAAACTTTCTGCAGGACCTTCATATATCGGTGTTTCTTCATTATCCAGATAAACCTTCAGGTCGCCTTTAATCGCAGCCGTCCAGAAACGGACTATTGCACCCGGTCCATCTACTTTCGCAAGCAAATACTCACCATTCTCACCATTCTTCTCCTCTTTCAACACAGATATAAACCCCGGTATCGGCTCACTGCCAAAGCCATCAGAATTGCTAAACCAATCCGAATTTAGCCTTTGCACACTGCGTCGGTCATACGAGGAGAATTGCACCAATTTGTAATTGTTGCTGGGAAATTCCGTCAATTGCCGCAAATCTGCAATTTCCCCAATGAGATGTGCCGTGGTAATTACTGAGTTTGCGTATGCAAGAGATGGAACAATAAGCACTGCGATAATGAAAGAGATAATACTCATAGTCTTCATAGCCTCGCTCCTTATTTTTAAGTTGGCACATAAATATATTCTAACAGAATTAATCCAAAAAAACTTTACAGGTTTTTAGGGTCAAATTTTCTAATAATAGACTAATTTGTGTTCACTAAAAGATAGGATAGAATTTTTAGTTTTTCGATATATGATGTTGAGTTTTTATGATGTAGGGGTGTATCGCCATACGCCCCTACGAAAATACTTTAGATGTTTTATATCCTCTTTGTAGTTTTAAAATTCCCCTCTCGGAGAGGGGTGTCCGTGGGACGGGGTGTTCTCTTATCTTGTAGTTTTCCAGAGACTACCCCGTCAGGCTACGCCTATCACCCCTTCATGAAAGGGAATTTTTCGTTATGCTTTGCCTGGCATTCTTTTGTGAAAGAGAATTTTTCTCCTGTTATAAAATCAATCACAGAGGGGTTTTATTCTGTTACTTTTTAAGGCTGAAAAAAATATGGTATGATGAACATATAAAACAGACAAAAACCAGCATAAAGGAGAAAAGTCATGAAAAAAGCCTTTATCGTTATTACCGTAGCCTTTTCATTCCTACTAATGTTGCAAGTAATTGCAGAGGAGAAAGGTTCTTCTGCTGACGGTGAGTGGATTTCCTTGTTTGATGGAAAAACACTTCAAGGTTGGGTGCAATTTCTGCCTGACCCAAATGCTGACCCAGCCAAAACATGGATGGTAAAGGATGGCGTTATCCATTGCACAGGAGAACCCACGGGTTACATTCGCACAGACAAAAAATTTAGTAATTATGAATTGCAGTTAGAGTGGAGGTGGGCAGGTAAGCCAGGAAACAGTGGTGTCCTGCTCCATGTTCAGGATAAGGACGAAGTCTGGCCTAAGTCAATCGAGGCACAACTTATGCACGAAAACGCTGGCGACATCTGGGTTATTGGTGGCACAGATTTTGAAGAGCATAAGGATAAAAATGAGCGTCGCGTTCCTAAACTTACCGATTGTAATGAAAAGAAAGTGGGAGAATGGAATCAATATGATATATGGTGCGAAGGGGATACTATTCGCGTTTTCGTGAACGGCGTATTACAAAACAAAGCAACTCATTGCACCGTTACAGAAGGCTATATCGGGCTACAAAGCGAAAAGGCGCCTATTGAGTTTCAAAATATCAAATTAAGAAAATTAGAACCGAAAAAGTAACCTTAACCTTACTTTCCCAAAACCAATACATAAGCAAGGAATAAAAAAATGTCAGGCGTGGTTCGATTGAGTTTCTCTATTGAAAAATCTCTCTGGGAGAGATTACAAAATTTGGTTGAGCGTGAAGGGTATGCGAATCGCTCTGAATTTATTCGTGACCTTATCCGCGACCATCTGGTAGAAAAGCAGTGGGAAGAGGACGAGGAAGCCATTGGGACTATTACCTTCGTGTATAACCATCATATATCCAATTTGAATGATAAGATACTGGACATACAACATAAATACTTAAATGAAATTTTGACTTCAACGCATATCCATTTAGACCATCAATTATGTGCAGAAACCATATTGGTCCGGGGCAAGGCTCATAAAATTCAGGAACTTTGTTCTTCCCTCCGTAAACAGAAAGGCGTTTTACATGCAAGCATCTCTATCAGTTCTACTGGAAGAAATCTGATGTAATCCTTATTTACAAATCAAATTCGTTAAAAATTTTTAATTAGAGGTTTTTTACACTATAAAGAATTGGGAAAAATTAAAATTGATGGTGCAAAGGTGTTTATTGAAAGTAGTATAATTGACAGAAAGAGAATAATTGTGCATAATATAGGAGTGAAAATATTTTCATATACCAAATGTAATAAATAAAATCAATGGAGAAAGAAAAATGTCAGCAACACCGAACACAGAAGACCAGAAATCGAAAAACAAAGCATTAGAAATTGCCGTCAGCCAGTTAGAGCGTCAATATGGCCGTGGAACATTGATTCGTCTGGGAGATGACCGTTTTACTCAGGGGATACGCACTGTATCTACAGGCTGTTTGTCATTGGACCTTGCCACAGGAATTGGCGGTTTACCTCTTGGAAGAGTTGTCGAAATATTTGGGCAGGAATCCTCTGGAAAAACAACATTGGCGCTTCATGCGGTTGCTAATGCTCAAAAAGAAGGAGGAGTTGCATGTTATATTGACGCAGAACACGCTTTAGACCCTGCTTTTGCAGAAAAAATAGGTGTAGATATTAACAATTTATTAGTGTCTCAGCCGGATTACGCAGAACAGGCATTAGATATATGTGAAAATTTAGTTCGGAGCAATGCTTTTGATGTAATCGTCATAGATTCAGTAGCGGCGTTAGTGCCGAAGGCAGAAATTGAGGGAGAAATTGGAGACCAACACATGGCATTACAGGCACGGCTTATGTCTCAGGCATTGCGTCGTCTTACGGGTTCAATCAGTCGTTCTAAAACATTAGTAATTTTCATTAATCAGATTCGAGATAAAATCGGTGTTATGTTCGGAAATCCAGAAATTACCACAGGTGGGAAAGCATTGAAATTTTACGCCAGCATGCGAATTGATATTCGCCGTATTTCTTCGGTCAAAGAAAAAGAGGTAGAGATTGGAAACCGTGTTCGGGCTAAAGTAGTCAAAAACAAATTGAGTGCCCCGTTCCGTTCCGCTGAATTTGATATTCTATTTGATGAAGGGATTTCTTACGAAGGAGATTTGCTTGACCTTGCTGTAAACGAGAAAATTATTCAAAAAAGTGGTGCATGGTTTTCTTACAACAATGAGAATATTGGACAGGGGAGAGAATTAGCACGAAAATACTTGAAAGAACATCCTGAGGTATGTGCTCAGATTCGTAGCCAAGTCTTGGAGAAGCATGGAGCGGCAAATACACAAGAGAGTAAAGAGAATTAACACCCGCATATAAGGAGAGCCTATATCGCTCAGCATCTGGAAAAAACATCAAAGCCAATGGAACAACATACCCGCCATCATAGGTTTCTTTTTGTTCCCATTTTATTTGTTCTGCTCGTTATTATTATAATTTGTGGCTTTTTGTATACCCGTTACATCGTCCTATCCTGGAAAGAGGATTTTGAACAGGAAATAGGGAAAAGGGTAAATGGGACTCTTTCCATCGGCACCATCTTGCCCAACGGTCTGCGTGGACTTCGCATTGACGATATTCAATTTCGTATGGACTACAAAGGACTTAAAGCAGAAGCCCTTATCCCTTCTACCTTGGTACATATCAATTGGATTAATTTGATATATGGGGAATGGTGTCTTGACCGAGTTGAAGTTGCACAATCAGACATAAAAGTAAATATCGAAGACCGCTCATGTTTAGAAGAACTGAAAAAATCTGTAGGCGGAAGAACCTCGTCCAGTATTAGTAATATTTTTTTTAGGGTTATAGGAGAGAGAAATAATATTTCTATTCAAGGACTCATACCTGAACATGAATTGCAATTCAAACAATTGAATTTTGATTGTTATCGTCTCTTTGATTCACCTGAGACCCGCATAAAAATAGATATGGCCGTTTCCTATTTACCTGAAATTCCTGAAGAGAATAAAATAAATCTTGATTTGCGTTTCCGCTCTATGGAAGATTTCGATTTGCGGACATCTACAAATAAAATTCTCTTATCACAATTGGGAAAGGTTATTTCTTTTCCGGATTTTATATATTCAGAGGGCTCAATCACACCTTCTTTGCGTATAGCCGGTTATCCCAATCGGACATTAATATTGGCATTGGAAGCACCTTTTGAAAATATAACGGCAAAATTACAGAACCTTCCTTTTCAATCCATGACAGGCGGATTGACTGCGATGGCAGACCTAAAATTAGCGGAAAAACAATTACGGATAACTACTGCGGATATTTCATCGTCAGAGTTCGATGGTAGTCTTTCAGGTTTGATACTCTTTGACAAACCGACTCCAGAATTAGACCTGACCTTAGAAGTTCGAAAAATACCATTAGAAGACCTAATAACTTCGTTCACACAACAACAAATTAAATCCTATGGTGATTTTGCACTGACCTTTGAGCAACTAAATAATCTTCGTTTTGGGGTAAAGGGCGCATTTACAAAGCCTACAATAGAAGCCTTAGCCGATGTAACCAACGGGACAATACAGTTTAAGCCTACCCAGCCTAATCTCCCTTCTCTCCAGGCAAACCTGGAATTGGTGAAAGTGGGTTGGGTAACCGAGGGGAAATTGCCTCAGGGAACGCTGGTGCTTAAAGAAGGGGTTGTAGAATATTCACCGCTGAAAATAAAAGTAACGGGTATAACTGCAACCTGTGTTCTTAATACCGATGGATTTACCATTGATTCCTTATCCGGCATCTATAACGATTCCCAGATAACAGCAAAGGGTTCCTACAAAATTCAGGAAAAGTCAGGAAACTTTACTGTGGGTGGAACCTTGAACTCACTGGAAAAACTTCCGTTTTTGAAAAAAGAAGATGATGTTTCCATCGCGGGAAGTGCCACATTTCAAGCAGTTATTAAATATCTCCCGGAAAAGATAATGGCACAACTGAATGCGGAATTAGCCTCTGCGGATATAGGGTATGATTGGTGGTTTCGGAAAAAACCGGGGATAGGAGCGACTATTCCGAACCTGGACATAACTCTCATTCCCCAAAAAAGTTTGACAATAGAAGGTTCTGCCTTATTAGAATCATCACCGCTGAGTGGACGCTTTGATTATAATTATTACGGTAAGAAATTCCATTTGCAAAAGGTGAATATGACCACAGATGCCCTGGATATTAATACCGCAAGCAAATGCGTGCGAATACCGTATGAAGGAAAGGGAGGAATCGCTACCAATGGATATTTCCAGTGGGAAAAGAAAACACGAGACATCAAATATGGAAGTATTATGAAGGTAGGCATGGATATTGATTGGGCTTCTTTTCTTGCAAGAGATACAGAAATACCGATAGAAGCAAAGGGTGTTTCTCTTCAGTCTTTTGTTGATGACCGCGACCCAAATAATCGTACCCGAGCCTTTACCATCCTTGCAAAAGAGGGGAAAGTTCCGCCTATTGGCGTAAAATGGCTTTTACCCCTTCGTTCCAAAGAAGAGGCCGAAGCAGACAGAATTCGGAAGAAAGAACCAATACCTCCTCCTGAATATTGGACTTTTATCATTAATGCGGAAAAGATAACTATGGAGCCCTGGGTGGGAACTAATTTCAAAGGAATTGCTTATAACAAACCGGATGCTTCCGGCTTAGATAAATTCTCTGCACAAGTAGGAGAGGGAACTGTCGAAGGAAGTTATTCCGTTACCTCACCCGAAAATCTGAGTAACCTGAAAGCACAATGGAAAAATATACCTGTTATTTACCTTATCCGCCACTTAAATTTGCCAGAGATAATGGATGGAATTTCCACGGGTAATGTAGATTATTCTCTCGACCTGGATGATTCCAATACGCTTTCTGGTAAAGCCGAATTTCAAGTAATAAACGGGAAAGTCAAGACAGACCTGCTCCTAACTCGTTTTGCTCCGGATATGTCCCCTTCGGGTTTCCCCTCTACCTTGCCTTTCCGCTCTTTTACTTCTAATGTTCAGATGGAAAAAGACTTGATTAAAACCCCAAATGTCCAGTTCCGCTCGGAAGGCTTGCAAATTAATGGGAATGGACAATTTATCATTGATGGGGATATGGACTATGATTTATCTATAACCTTCTCCCCACAATTGGCTTCTCAAATTGAGGTTATTCGCGACAGTTTCAATATTCGTGGACATCAAATCATTCAGAATCCAATACAATTAGGATTCCGCATTCATGGCCCTTCCTTTAATCCCCAAGGACAGGTAAAAGAACTCCCACCTCTGGGGGTTACCCTGGTCAGTGGGGCCGCTGAAATCACTACAGATGCCTTTCGTGTCATTGACATTCCCAGAAAAATATTGGTAGATTTGCTGAAAATCGGAGGTGGTGTTGTTGGCTCGACGACTACATCTCCGAAATGAAGTATTCAGATATAATTTGCGATAATTATTCTGAAATGGAGATATGTCTAAATGGAAATTAAAATTAGCCGAAACGCTATAAAATGTTGTAACTGCGAAAAAAATTTTACTCACGAGGAATGGATTGGTTCCCGTATTATGGATATGGGTGAAGAGTGGCAAAGACAGGATTATTGTATGTCCTGCTGGGAACAAAAAAAAGGACAGGACTCCATATCGCAATGGCGACACCGATTCATTGATACAAAATTACAGAAGAAAGAACAAGAAGTTATAGATTCCCCGTTGCGGACACTTTTTTATGAAGCCGTCGAAAAGGAAAATTCTCGGATAGAACTCGCCATAGCCTTTCTCGCCTCACAGTTATTGAAGCGAGAAAAGGTATTTAAGAAAATAAAAGAAATGGTTATTTCATCAAAAGACGGACACATCATCATGTATATTGACCGGCTTGATGACCGTGTTATTGAAGTAAGAGACCCCAATTTCACCCTGGCAGAAATGGAAGAAGCGAAAAGGATTGTTTTAGAACGACTTGGAGATAAACCCGAAACCGAAAATTCTAACCCCCAAAACAGTGTTTCTCATGTCTGATTATTTTTCACCATTACGGAACAAGAGTAAAGACCCAGAGGGAATTTACATTTCCCCCAAAGCGTTGATATATATCATCGTTTTTTTGATTTTTTTCTTCATCCTTGTCTTCCTTTCAGGGGTCTATCTCGGGAGAAACGATGTTTTAACAACATTATCAAAAGACGAAACCACTGTCACTTCAGAAACCACGACAAACACAGAAACGACTCCAAAAACTGATTCAAAGCCCACCACTGATAATCAAACCTCAACACAAACCTCTCCACCAGATACCACATCAGGAAATGCAATTCCTACTTCTTCCGTGAATGAATCCTCTGCTGTTCAACCGCTTCCACAGCCATCCACAGGAACTACACCCACAAATGTTTCAGTCCAACAAAATACTCCCACAGAAACCACACCTGTAAATACTCCTGTCCAACAAGATACTCCCACAGGAACCACAAGTCCTCCTCCGACTATTGGAACAACCACCGTTCCCGAAAACAAACCTCAGACACAGAAACCTACCGAATTAACGCCGATAACGCCACCCATTGACCAGGATGTTAATGGTTCTGATAAGAGTAAACCCTCCCCTGACACAACACCGACAGAAACCACTGTAAAACAAAATCCGAAAACTTTTAGTATCCAACTTTCAGCACTAAGTGGAGAGGATGCAGAAAACAGAGCCAAAACTCTGATAGAAAAAATGAAGAAGAAATACAACCAATTTCAGTTCAAGATTCAGTCTACAGGAAAACTTTATAAAATTAGTGTCATTAACTTACCTGACGAAAAAGCAGCAAAAGAAGCCTTAAACATTCTTTCACAAGAACCTAACTTTAAAAAAGCATTTATTGTAAAACCACAAAAATAATTTTTATATAAAAAACTTTTAATTTATAATAAAAAAAGGAAATAATAGTTTGTCTACAAAAAACACGAGGAAAAAGAAATGAATAAAGTTTATTCCGTTAGCGTGGTAGGTCCGGGTGCTTTAGGATGCTTATTTGCAGGCAAAATAGCAAAAGCAGGTTATCGTGTGCATTTGATAGACTACAAGCAAGACAGAATCAATCGTCTGATAAAGAATGGAATAGAAATACAAGAAGGAGACCGAACCGAGAAATTTAATGTCCATGTTGTTGGACATATTCCTACAATGCAGGATTTAGTCATTCTTTTAGTAAAATCATATTCCACAGCGAATTTGACCCTGCCTCCCGATACCCCCGTCCTTACTCTACAAAATGGACTTGGAAATGTAGAGGTGCTCTGTCGAAAAACAGGGACAGACCACATCCTTGCAGGAGTAACGACAGAGGCGGCTACTCTGCTTGAAGAAGGGAAGACAAGATATGTAGCTTCTGGAACAACAACTTTTGGAAGTTGGACAACTGCATCCGTAAAAGTTCCAAAAGAAATTCTGGAACAAGCCGGCTTCAAGATTGAAATCACCAACAGCCCAAGTCAGACCATCTGGGAAAAGACGGCTATTAATGCAGGTATCAATCCGTTAACGGCTATTCTCAATGTCCCCAACGGTATGCTCTTAAAAATTCGTGAAGCAAGGGAACTGCTTCGAGACCTTGTATCAGAAGCATCCAAAGTTGCGGGTACAGAAGGCTACCGTTTCTCACAAAGTCTAATTGAACTTGCAGAGGAAACTTGCAAGCAGACCGCAGAAAATATATCCTCTATGCTGCAAGATATACGCGCTGGCAAAAAAACAGAAATAGAGGCAATTAGTGGCGAAATTGTTAAACGCGGAATAACTGCACTTCTTCCCACACCACGGACAAAGATGATATATCAACTTGTTCGGAGTTTAGAACAGCGTGAGAATCCCTGATATACCCTACGACAGTCCCTACTCATTCACATACTCGCAAAAGATACTTTTGACAATCCTACCCCCAATAATATCTTTTGCCTTAAAAACGCTTCTTGCTCTTTGTGAATGGAAGGTGTTCGACAAACAATATTATGACCAAACAATTGAAACCGAAGGACGCATTATTGTTGCCTTGTGGCATGAACACATACTATATGGTGCCCATCTATTCCGTGGGACACATTATCATACCCTGACAAGTTATAGTTACGATGGAGAATTAGCCGCCCGGATAGTGCGTCGCTTCGGAATAGAAGCCGTTCGGGGTTCCAGTTCGCGAGGTGGAAGCGACGCCCTGAAAGGACTTCAAAAAGCGTTAGAACAACGAGGTTGCGTTGGCTGGACACCGGACGGACCGAGAGGACCACGCCGTATCGCAAAACCCGGCATTGCTGTACTATCTGCAAGAACAAAGACCCCCATTGTCCCTATGGGTGCAATCATAAGCAAAGCCTGGCACTTAAAATCATGGGACCGCTTTTCTATCCCGAAACCCTCTGCAAAAATCTATGTCGGCTTTGGTCCAGCCATACCTCCACCTACATCCGAAGATAAAGAAGAAGTTGAAAACAATCGAAAAGAAGTAGAAACAGCACTTACTACCCTCCTAAATCGTTTAGAAAAAGTTAGCGGCATTCAAGAAGAAATTATGTAACCCTACTTCCTAAATGTCTATTTAAAGACTTTCGATGCTCTATGTATTGTGGGGTCATATATATAAGGGATATCTGTAAGATTTTTTGCCCCTTCTCGAAGTGGCTTATCTAAAGATATTATTGAACATTCATTTATATTAAAATCATAAAAATCAATTAAATATTTTGCTGTCCCTAAAACAATTAAATCAACAATCTGGACATTATCTTTTTGTTTGGGCTTAGAATAATTTTTGAAAAATTTATATGAAAACAGATGACTATTAATATTTTTATGTGATTGTTTTGAACTGCTTTTGTAAGTTTATGAACCACCAAAATTGGCTTAATTTAACTTTTTAAACAGACCCACCCCAAATATAGAGATAGATATAAAACAAAAACTCCTCACCTTGCAAAGGGGAGGTGTCGCGTTAGCGATGGAGGGGTTTTTTCTTTTAACAAAGTGAATTGAATACTTACTATTACGACTCACTCACAGTAGGAAGTAAAATTGAATATCTGTGTTACACCCCCTATAAGGACTCCCCCTTCTGCAAAGGGGGAGAGTCAAATATTAGTATGACACCCCCAGACTCCCCTTCTGCAAAGGGGGAGAGTTTTTGTTCTCCTCGTATTTTAACTTTGGTGCTTTCTTTTG
>CAZJTZ010000020.1:0-58358 GCA_964549105.1 uncultured Nitrospirales bacterium | reverse complement strand
AGTTGAATATGTAAAGATAATCGGAACCCTTAAACACAAGGAGAACGAGCCATGAAAATCTTATCATTTGTAAAGTCTCTAATCAAGTCTTACCCAATGACATTATTGGCACTGATTCTTTTATGTGCTGGCATTGCCACAATTTTCCTTGAATCAAAAGTTTATGCTGCATCAGAAAAAAGTAATAATACTCCGGGATGTGACTGTAAACCCGTGAAATCCTGTCCGAAATCAGAAGGACCTGGTGCTGAACATAAAAAGTGTAGAGTGACGAAGAGTAAATGTACTTGCCAAAATACCAATGACCTTTACCAATGTAATAATGATTATATTGCAGAGTGTTTGGGAGATCGTGAGGATGGTTGTGGAAAATGTAGTGAAGATGATTGCAATATTGATAGTGATGGTTGTGGAGGTGAAGGATGTTATCCTAAAAACTGTGGCCCTTGTTACAAATGGATAGCTGATAAGAACTCATGTATAAGAGGGGATATAACTGATGGTTGTAAGGGCGATGAATGCCGTTGGATCCTAACCACAATTGATTCTTATATCCCTTAATTTTTTATATTTGTAAAATAGAAGGAACAATGATGAAGAGGTGTTTTTATATATATTTTTTCTTGTGCATAATGAGTATAGGAACTGAATTATATGGTTTACCTGATTGTGCTAAGGCCTCTGACCACCCAGATGTTCAGAGAATAATCTCTTTATTAAAAGAGAGATGGCATAGTATACATACGATACAACTTCAATGCACTTTTTATGACCTCGAAAATCCTGCTAAGGAGCCGGTGTTGTTTCTCTTTAAGATGGACATGGACAAAGATTACTTATATTTTGCATATACAGAATTGATTCAGAATGTGATTAAAGATTCAGGAGAAACTGTAACACAAGAGACAGATAGACCCAAAAATCCTTTAGAAAAGTTGTTAGTTAATCAATTTAAAAAGGAAAAAACATGGAAATCAATAAGTTATTATGATTTAGTTACTACTGCTTATTATTATTATAAGGGTGAATTTATCATTCGGGCTTTTTTTTCTAAAGATAAGGAAGTAATAATTTATGGTTTTCCTTTTTTTAAGGAAACCAATCCTTTTTCCTTATCCTATAAGGATTGGGACCCAAGAATTTTTTGGGGAGATTGTGAAGGGGGGTATTATGAGAAATATAGATGGGGTAGTGGAAATTTCCCAATGTATGAGTTTTTTGAGAAAGAGGGTCCATATTATTATAAAGAAGAAGAGAGATATAAAATACTTTGGCACCAGATTGGGACTCTTTCTAAGGATGATGTAGATACTGTGGAAGTTTGGATAGACAAGAATAATAATATAGAGAGAGTTTTGGAGGTGGACCGCTATGCATTTCTCTTTTCACCTCAAAATATAGAAAGGATAGAAAATACCCTTGGAGAAAAAGTCACATGCGATTCTCCTCGTTATGTTCGAACCTATAAAGAGGTAATTTTTTCTGATTTTTGTGATGTTAATAATATAAACTGGAAATTTCCTCTTCAAAAGAAGGTGGTCAGTTATAGTAGCGTATATGATGGTAGTCCAGAGAAAAATGAAAAATGGGATAAGGAACTTGCAAGTATAGTTGAAGAATGGGATAAAGGAAAAATTTCTCATGAAGAATATCATTTAAGACTCTTTTTATTACGTGAAAAGAAGATAAAAGAAGAAAAGAGAGGACCTATCGAGAGCTCTATTTTGACAATAGATAAGAATAGTTTAAAGATTAATAAACCATTAGGAGAGGAAGAATTTGTTCCTCCGATGCCAGATAGAGGTTATATTGGAGATGGCATATATGTAGGAAGAGAAGGGACCTGGAACATGAAAAAGGAAGGACAACAAATTCCCTGGTATAGACGGTATACTGGGGTTCTATTTGTAGGAGGTTGTATTGGGGTTGTTCTTTTGTTAATGTTTATTACTCGGCGATACCTCGGTTGGGGAATATAAAAACATAAGACAAATGTAAGAGAACACGATATACTATATTTTGTGATTTAGAAATAGATTTATTTAAACAAGGAATTAATCTATGTATCCTCAAGTATCTATATTAGGCTATCCTCTTTCTTTGTATAACATTTTCAACTTTCTGGCGGTAATGATGGTGATGGTGTTGGGTTTAAGATGGAATTATCGGTATGGGAAGAGGTATCCAATAGGGATAGGGATTTTATTACTTGTAGCCCCTTTTGCATTTGTTTTGGGTCGTGTATTTTTTTATCTGTTTATGTCATGTCCAGGCTCAAAGGTGCATTTTTTTGATTTGCAGTGAGGTGGTAGTATGTTTCTGGGTGCTTTTTTAGGTGGTATTTTTGGTGCATTGATTTATCTGGAATTGAAGAAGGTTCCACGAATAGAAGGGTTAGAGGTATTTATTCCATATATACCGGTTGGAGGTGTATTGGGTCGGACGGGTTGTTTTTGTCAGGGATGTTGCCATGGAACGGTGACACAATCTATATTTGGACTACGGTTTCCCAAGGGAAGTGTTGCATGGGGACAGCATATAAGCAAAAGCTTAATTTCATCAGACCAATTTTTCTCTTTGCCAGTGCATCCGACGCAGTTGTATGAGATAGGTATCTGGATAGTGATAGGGGTTATTCTTTTGTATATCCGTAATCGTCAGCCCCGTAAGGGGGTGATAACATGTTCTTTTTTGGGGTTATATTTTTTGAATCGTTTTGTGCAGGATTTTGTTCGAGCGGATTATGGGAAGGGTTTATGGGGTCTGGATATGATGCAATGGCTTGCGATAGGCATCATTCCATTGAGCGGATTGGTGATATTATTCCTTTATCGAGACAAATGGATGGGAAGGCATTCCTTGTCTACTGCAGCATGCCATCCCGAACAAGGTGAAGGAAAATGAAAATTTTTCTTGACAAAGGGTGAATGGGGTTATATAATAGGATTTGAGAATAAATAAAAAAGTGGGGAAGTCATTATGAAGAAAATGTCTGGCTTTTCCCTGATTGAGTTGTTGGTAGTAATAGGGATAATAGCGATATTAGCGGCGGTTTTATTGCCTGCGTTATCGAGGGCGAGGGAAGCAGGTCGTAGGGCAAGTTGCCAGAACAATCTGAAACAATGGGGTCTGGTTTTCAAGATGTATGCAGACGAATCTAAGGGGAATAAGTATCCGCCAATGCAGTTGGAGATTATGCCTGTGGAGGACAGACCCAATCGGCAGGATGTGTTTGTAAGTCCGGGTCCGAATGTGCATGCAATATATCCCGAGTATCTAACTGACCCGTCTATTATTATATGTCCGTCGGATGCGAGTGATTCGGTCAATGATTTGAAGTTTGAGGAGGATACGCCGTTTGGAAAGGCTGGCGAATGGAAGATAAATCATTATTTGTGGGATAAGGGAGCCATCAATTCGATTGGGGCAAGTTATGTATATTGTGGCTGGATTTTTGATAGATTAGGTAAGAATCAGGATGAACTGGAAGTTTTGGGAAACATAGGAGAGGTGGGACCCATTATAAGCCTGTTGGGGGGCGAACATCACATGGATAAGACATTGCCGATACAGTTTGTAATTGGCTCGTATCAATTGGCATCGAACAATCTGGATGCGGTAGCGGCTCTGCTTGACCCTGCTGGGGCTACGGAGTTGCAGCAACAAGCATTGGCAAAAGCCATAGAGCAGGATATTTCAGGACCTTTTATGCAGCAGTGTCATTGTGGAAATGGAGGTGGAAACACAATTTATAGGATTAGAGAGGGTATAGAACGATTTATGATTTCAGACATTAACAATCCGGGTGCAAGTGCGGTAGCCCAGAGTGAGATATTTGTTATGTTTGACCAATTGGGGACTTATCGTGGTATATCTATGTTTAATCATGTTCCCGGTGGATGCAATGTCCTCTACATGGATGGACATGTAGAATTCGTTCACTATCCTTCCAGACCTCCCGTGTCAGAGTCCGTTGTAAATTGCATTATGCTTATTTACTTCTAAACGGTGTATTTTTAACAACAAATATAAAATAATAGTCCACTAAAATTCATATACAAAGGCTTGTTTTGTGATGTAAAGAGGTTAGAACAGTTTTCCGGGGTTGAGGATGTTATGCGGGTCAATTTGAGATTTGAGTTGGCAAAGTAGTTGGTAAGCAATTGCACCTTTTTCATCAGCAAACCATGGACGATGGTCTGTGCCGATTCCGTGATGATGTGAAATAGTGGCATTATGGGAGCGGATGGTATTAGAGGCAGCGTCTTTTATCCTGTGCCACTGTTTGTCAGGGTCTTTCATAGAACGAGGAAAGATAAAAGTGTAGTATAAACTTGCACCGTCTAAATAAGCATGACTGAGATGTGCCATTACAATAGGCATTTTAGGTTTAATATCAGGGTCATTCTCAATGGCGTTTTTAATAGATTGGTAGACTGCCTCGTGTAGGTTAAGGAATTTGTCCCAGCGTGTAGCCGTTTCAAGGGTATCAACACCTAATCCATAATCCAACATTTCATCACGCAGGTAAGGAAGTAAAAATCGCTGTTTGAACCAACGGTCAGCAATACTTTCGCCAAGACTAACCGCTTGATAACTTGAAAAAATCTCTTCAATAACCTGTTGCCCTGCGGTAACGCTGGCAGAGTCGCCCTCTAATCCTATAATCATGAGGCAAAACGATGGTATATTAGAAGGGTCTCCTTCGCCCATTTCCATCGCAGTATAGAAAAAGGTTTCGTAAGAATCTGAAAGACGAATCATAGCAAGGGGGATGTCTGTTTGCATGAGTAGACGCGTCGCCTCAACACCCATCTCAAAGGAGGGGAAGACATAAGCGGTGTAGTATTTCTCTTTGGGGACAGGACGGATATGAAATTCAATCTCTGTCATTATGCCGAGTGTGCCTTCTGAGCCGGGGATAATGTCCCTTATTTGGGGACCTGCGGCAGAAGCAGGGAAAACCTCGGTCTTCCATAGCCCTGGTGGACTAACCAGTTCGGAAGATACAAACCAATCTTCTGCTTTGCCGTATCGGATAGATTGGTGTCCAGCACTACGCGCAGCAACCCAACCCCCTAATGTAGAAAATTCAAAGGATTGAGGATAATGCCCCAGAGTAAAACCTTGTTCCTGAAGTTGCCGCTCCAAATCCGGACCTTCAATTCCACTTTCAGCACAGGCAACATGCGATTTTTTGTCTATTCCAACAATGCGATTCATTTCACGGAAATCTAATGTAGCAATTCCCAGATGGTCTCTGCCTTTTATAGGGTTTACGCCACCGACGACACTTGTTCCACCACCAAACGGAATAAGGGCAATTTGATTATCATTTGCCCAGCGAACAATTTCAATTACTTCCTCTTTCGTTTTGGGGTAAATTACAAGGTCAGGGACATTGGGTAGAGTTCCAAAACGAATAGATAGAGTGTCCAGATAACCTTTACCTCGTGCATGAATAATTCGTTCTTCATGGTCCTGAGAGAGTTTACCATTCGTGATTTTTGTTTGTAGTCCCGAAACGAGTGATTGAGAGATGGCTGACTCAGGTATGCGGATAGAAGCCAGTTCTACATGTGGAGTATAAGGAAGTTTGTCAAAGCCGGATAATTCGCGTAGCCAGTTCCAGAATGATTCCCTTTTATCTTTGAGCAGGTCAGGTCCCTCCACAAGTCCCCAACCAAACCATTTCCGTTCTTTCAGATTCATAAGCCATTCCCCAATTTATTTATATTTATATGATAATTTTGTTTGTTGTCCTTAATCAAAAATTTTACGGAACGAGAATAACAAGGGATTTTAGTCAGGCGTTATAACTTTCCATTCGAGAATGCCAGAAGAAAAGTCTGGCTGGAGTTGAACGGAAAGGCGTAATGCCGTGGTTGTGATAGGGTCGAATGTGATTTCGTTGTATCTATTTCGTGTAGTGGTTCGCAGGGAAGGGTTTGGAACAGGTGTCCATTTGCCATCTTTTAGGTATAAAACATCCCACGATTTTGGGACACGGCATTCGCCAGAACCTGTATCGTCAAACCAGTATACCTTTACACCTTTGAATGTGTATTCCTTGTCAAAGTTATATTGCACCCATTCCTTTGTGCCTTTGTGGTCCCACCAGGTAAAACGGGGTATGCCCATGTCCGCAGATTTCTTGGGTTCAATCTGGTCGTTGAGTGCACTTAAAGTATCGTTAGACCCGATATGTGAAGCCTCAGCAGTTGCCTTTGTTTCGATGGAAGGGATACCTACGAGGTCAGCCGATTCAGGTATCCATACACGCATGTATCCGGGCTGACGATTTGCCCATGTGTAATAGGGTATAAGTTTTATAGGCTGGTTTGTGCCGTCAGGACTTGTTTCGGACTTTACTTTTCCTGTGGTTTCAATAGTCACAACACCACTTAAAAGTTCAGGCTCAAATTTAGACTGGAAGGTCGCAGTTCGAGACAAGAATAAAAATTTAACTTGTTTGGCGTTGTCCACATCTTCGGCACAAAATACGACGGGACCCTTTTGTATGGCTACTCTGCCTCGGTCTGCTTCGACTTTCTCATTTGCATAAACTCGCTGAACATCCATCGGCAGGATAAGTGTAATTTCATCACCCTGTTTCCATTCACGCTGAAGTTTTATAAAACCTTTGTCTAATGATTGGACTGGGACTGCTTCGCCGTTAACTCTTAATTGAACCTTTTCAAGTCCGGGACATTCAGGGAAGTGGTATAATCGTTCAGGCGAACCTGCACCGCGATAGCACCAATCAGGGATTCTAATGGCAATAGTAAAGGCTTGTGGCTTTTCTGTATTGATATGAATTTTCGTTTCACCTTCCCACGGGTAGTTTGTAGTTTGCTCTATTTGGATTAGATTTTTGGTTTCTGCGTCATCAGCCTTTGTCTTTGAGAATTTTCCACCAGCGATTTTTAATGCAACTTTTGTTGGCATATAGTGCAATATGTATAATGTGTCATTTTCGTATGAGTAAGCATAGCCGCCGATAGTAGGAATGAACCTGACCATGTTGGTCGGACAGCATGCACAACCTTGCCATGGCGGACGCTGGTCAGACCCCTCCAATCGGTTGCAGTAGAAAATGGTATCAGCGGAAAGGGAAAGTCCCGAAAGAGGGGTATTATAGAAGGCTCGTTCAATGATGTCTACATATTTAGCGTCGCGATGAAGCAGAAACATTCGTTGTGCCCAGAAGACAAGTCCAATAGAGGCACAGGTCTCACAATAGGCAGTATCGTTTGGTAAATAATAGGGATTGCTGAAACCTTCAATATGCAGGAGTGAATCACCAATGCCAGCAGTGATATACATCTTTCGTTCGGTCAAATCATTCCATAAACGGTCAAGGGCATTGGAATAACGCATATCACCTGACTTTGCAACAAGGTCGCTAACACCAGAATAGAGATACATCGCACGGACAGCATGTCCCAATATTTCATCCTGTTCAATAATAGGTTTGTGGTCCTGACACTGGGAATCCCATCTGCCAGTTGGCTTGCCTTTATAAGGTTTACCACGCTGTTCAATAAACCAGCGTGCCAAATCTGCATATTTTTCTGTTTGCGTGTAATAAGCAAGTTTGAATAGTGCCAATTCAATCTCCTCATGCTGAGGGACTTCTTCCACCTTACCCGGACCAAAGGTATTAACAATGTGGTCAGCAAATTTAGTGGCGACATCCAATAATTTCCTTTTCCCTGTTGCCTGGTCATAAGCGATGGCTGCCTCGATTAGATGACCTGCACAGTAAGTTTCGTGTTCAGCGTCGTTAGTCCATCGTTCATTGGGTTTGACCAGTGTATAATAAGTATTCAGGTAGCCATCGGGCTGTTGAGCACCTGCAATCAAATCAATGATTTCATCGGCTTGCTTTTCAATAGCGGCGTCTTTATGCAGGGCAAGCCAATATGCCGCACCTTCAAGCACCTTATAGACATCCGAATCTTCAAAACAGGCGCCGACATGTTTGCCTTCCATCTTTCCTGCCGCTACCCGAAAATTATCAATCTTCTTTTCTTTCTCACAATATTGAAAATTATGAGGTAGAAACTTTGTGCCAACACGATTTATCCAATCATTCCAGAATCCATCATTAACTTCAACCTCTGTAAAAGGGACAGGTGTAGCAGGATAAATATTCGGAAGCGTTTCAACTGCGTTCAATAGACACAACGGTGTAAGACCAATCAAAAAAAGAATCATTGTCTATTCCTTTTTAAAATTTTTTTATTATTCAAAACTTTATAAATATATTTTTATTATAAAATAAAGGATAGCGTATATAATTAACAAATAACTTCTATCTTTGCTTAAACATATAAAATGCTTTTATATTACCTTAATGGATTTAGAATTATAGATATAATTATTTTAATGAAAAATTATGCACTTTTTAATATCTTTAACATTAGGAATTTAAAATAAAAGGTCACCCTTAAATATAATATAAAAAATAATAGAGAATTAAAAAGAATGTGATATGTTTTTATTATTTAAATTTCAACAATATAAATTATTTCGGAAATTAAAAGACTATCTTAAACAGGCTAAGAATAGATTAGACAAATTCTTATATAGAATAAGAGAGGGGAAAAGACATAAAAAGGAGACTATTTCTATCATCTATGAATTAATTAGAATGGTCTTTGGGTCTTTTCTATGGGCTCTCTTTTTATTTTTTGTGTTAGAAATTGCAGAAACATTCTTAATATCTTTTTTAAGGCAATCAAATTCATCTATTGTTAAAAATCTTTTGAATCATATAGAGATACTATATACTAATTTTGCTTCTAAAGAAACCTTTGAAACCTTACTTACGACAATTGCTTCTGTATCTGGAGTTTTCATTACCCTTTATTTTACTGCTATTAGTGTTGTTGCAAGTTCGACATATGCGAAGGCTCCAAGCGAAATAAGAGACCTTTTATCAAAAGAAACTGTCGGTAATACATACATGAAAAATCTTTTTTCACTTACTGTAATATCTTTAATTCTTCTTGGTTCTAAATTGTTCGGATATCAACCAGGAATTTTAAACATTTTATTTGTTGGGTTATTTGGGTGTTTTGGAATTTTTTGTTTTGTAAATTTAGGAAGAAGGGTTTTTTTCTTTTTTGACCCTACAAATTTAAGCGACACTATTTACCGTGATATCCTACATCTAATTGACCTATCCAGTATAGATAGTTCTAGATGGTCTGACTCAAATTCTCAGTTTTATTATCAAATAACCGCGGCACAAAAAATTTCAACACTTTATACTTTTATAAATATTTGTTTAGACGAAATTTACTTACAAAGAGAATCTCTTTCAAAAGTTTTACAAAACACTATTGGTATTCTTGGAATTTATGAACAACGACGAAAACTTATACCTTCTGATAGTTATTGGTATCCACTTAAACCCCAGTATAAAAGTTGGTTTCTTTGTGATTCTATAGAGTTAAATTTAGCATTAGAAACACAAACTTCAATACAAACAGAAAAGGTACCTAACCATTATTGGATTGAAGATGAGATTGTTAAAATATTATCTTCAACCTTTGAGACACTTATTCAGAAAAACAATTTTGAGGTAATTTATAAAACGATTGATATTTTCAATGGATATCTTGGAATTATTGGCTCTGACTTAGAAATTAAAAAAGGTCGAAATATTATCGAAACAATATTTTCCTCTATAGAACAATATTATGATACACATTCTGTTGAACAAATAAAGATAGGTAATGAGAATATAGAACTCGCATTGTTTAATATCTACGGATTAAATGCAATGTATTTGTCTTCAGGGTTTTTAGCATCAGTCAATAAATTTAACAATCAAGATATATTAAAAAAAATAGATACAATTAATTGGACAAATAATAAAGGAATTTACAAAAAAGATTTTGAACCGCTATTACTTCCAACTTTGGAACTCATCTATAAAAATTTGAAGTTTGAGCAAGTGGTAGAAGGAAGAATTATTAGCCCCAAATGGTATATAAGACAACTTGTAATTACAAAATATGCTGAGTTGTTTCAAGAAGCAATTAATGAATTAGTTTCTTTATTCGAGTCTTTTTTTGTTTCGAAAAGTAAATTTTTATTCTCTAACAAATCTTTCGTTTTTGCTACTCTTCATTCTTTAAGAGGTTTAGAGTTATGGGAAAAAATTGAATTTCATGAACCTAAAATGAAAATGATTTGGGGAGAGTTTGAAAAATCTGTGATTATTAAAGAATTACCTTTCCCAAAATTAGACTGGAATGAGATAAATAATAGGATAAATATATCTTATTACGAAATCGTTAAAATATTGGCTAGATGTTTTCCAGAACTTTCCCAAGTCCGATATAAAGAAAATGTTCCAGATTTGTTTGGGCAAACCTATTATATCATTTGCCAGAAATGTTATGAATTATTGATTTTTAAAAATGCAGAATTTTTTATTGATTTGTTCCCTCCTTTTTTTAGAGGAGCCTTGAGTGCGCCTAAAAAAATAGTAGAACAAATTAAAGACTGGAGGCCAGAAGTAGGACTAATCATTACTACAGAACCGCTAATGGATATTATGGAATTAAGCGGCTATGCAAAAATATACTCAGAGTTATTTAATATTCCCGATTTTTGGAATATGTGTAAAACAATATGGGATGGTTATTTTGAATCTCCTGACTTACCACCTGACTTACCAAAGGATAAGATTAAAGCTTTAATTAACTTATATAATATTCGTAAAAGTTCTCCTCAAATAGAACCAAGAGATTTGCGGTTAAAATGGCAAATGGACTTTCGAAACAAACTGTTTGAGATGAATTTAATTAAATCTCCTTCTTATCATTGCAGGGGCACTGAAGTTCAACATCTAAGTCCTTTAATCAGAGCAATATGTAAAGTTGGATACGAGGTCCCGGCAGCAGAAGTTTTTATAATCACTTATTTGTTGCAAAGAAAAGAATCTGCTGGCATAGAATTTAATGATAGGTGGGGATTATTAGAAGCAATAGAGCAAGAAGAAGAAATAAATAGTAAGAAAGATGATGATGTTTAGAGAAAATCCTAATGAAAAACAAAGTTCTAGGAAAGTAATTAGATGTTTTGAAGAAGATATAGGTTACTTTTATGATTTTTATAATTCTTTATATACCAAAATGTTTATAGATGACCTATCTCGGAATATAATGCCTATGAGAGCTAATTTTGATATTAGGATAGAACCTTCTTCTAATGAGGTTGAAGAACTTATAAAATTAGCTTTGTCAAATCCTTATGAAGAACCACAAAATATTAAACTACAAAATATTACAGAAGTAGTCTGTGACTTTATAAAAATAGCAGCACATAATTTAGCCTGTTATGGCAAAGCATATTATGAAATTGTATATTTTTATACCGATGAAAAAAAGCAAAAGATAGATAGTTTTGCATTTGAAAATATTCCTAATCATTGTATAAAAGAAAAATTTGGTTTCTACTGGCAATATATACCCCCAAAAATTGAAGAGCAAAAAATAAATATAAAAAGATTTAATTGGATACCTAAAAATAATATTTTAGTCCTATGTATTCCAAAACAATTGGGAGGTGTTAGAAAATTTAGGAAACTGGTGGCACACCTTCAATGGTTAAGTAAGTATAATACTCTTAAAGAAGAAAATATAGAATTTTTTTTAGCAAAGGAAACAAGTCAATTAGGCTGGACTGCACGTAAAATGTTTAATAAAAAGGTGTTAGAATTTTATCAGAACTATAGATATTTGAAATTTGAGTGGACTAAAGCCGTATTAAGAGAATATATAATTCATAGATTGAATTATACTTTGGAAAAGATAGGTAGAGAATTAGGCTTTAATGCTAAGATTATTATGGAGGGAACTCCATCATCTCAAGATTATAAAAACTATGTTGATAAATTATTAGAGGGTTCTCTTCAATTTTCAGAAGTCTTCAAATTAAAAATGTCTTAAACATATAATTTTCTCTCCTCCTATTTTTTTGTTATTACAGCAATCAACACTTTGTTGCAAACGCCTTTCCTTTTATAGTAAACGGTAATAAACCGATTTCTTTTTTACTATGTTTTGTTTTGGCATAATTTTGATTCAGGTTAACTATTCGAGTGTCCCCTATAATTTGAGTCTTTTTGTGATAATTTGTATACTACTAAAACCGTTTAGAGAATAACAATCTTGCTATTATTTAAGAAGGATATTAATTTGTTAAACCCTCTATGTGATAATGGTATAGAATGTTAGGGTTATCGTGATGAATATAAGAAGACGAGGTTGTATATTTACCAAAATTTATGTTTAGGGAAAGGACATGTTTATGTTAGTTCCTGCGGAAAAGAAGAAGTTGAGTGGTTGGGGAAGGTATTCTTTTGCTGAGAGTTATGTGTTTCGTCCCGAGCAATGGAAAATGCTTAACGCTGTAATTGGTGATAGCCGTGTTCCGGATATTCTTGCACGCGGTCTGGGTAGGAGTTATGGGGATACGGCGTTGAACGATGGCGGGGCACTGGTAAATATGTTGCGATTGAATCGTTTTCTTGATTGGAATGAAGAAGATGGTATTCTGGAATGTGAAGGCGGTGTTTCATTGAAGGAGATTCTTGATGTATTTTTGCCAAGGGGATGGATGCCTTATGTCTGTCCGGGGACAAAGTTTGTGACGGTAGGTAGTGCAATTGCCAATGATATACATGGGAAAAATCATCATGAGGAGGGAAGTTTTGGAAATCATGTATTGTCGTTTGATTTAATCACTGCTGATGGAAATGTTGTGCGTTGCACGCGAGATGAGAATGCAGATTTGTTCTGGGCAACACTCGGAGGAATTGGGTTAACAGGGATTATTCGGACAGCAAAGATACGACTGAAGAAAGTAAAATCAGCCTATTTCCATGTGGATTATTATCAGGCAAAGAATCTGGACGATTTGTTGGAGAAGATGAAGGATTATGATGCGAAGTATCCGTATACCGTTGCGTGGCTGGATTGTCTTGCACAAAAGGAGAGCATGGGTCGAGGTGTATTGATGGGGGGGCGTATGGCAGAGGTAGATGATTTGCCTACGCGTTGGAGGAATGCTCCGTTAACACCCAGGAAGAAGATGGATATTACCTTTCCTTTTAATGCACCTACCTGGATGTTGAATCAGAGGACGGTAGGAATTTTCAACTCCTGGTATTACGATTTGAATAAGACACGATATGCGATTGTGCCGATAGAGAATTTTTTCTTCCCATTAGACCGTATCTTAGAATGGAATAGAATGTATGGCAAAACAGGCTTTATTCAATATCAGGTAGTTTTTCCGGGAGAAGAAGTGAAAGGGTTGAAGATTCTATTAGAACAATTGGTCTCTTCCCAGCGGGTTTCTTTCCTGACGGTGTTGAAGCGATTTGGTCCCGGAAATGATGGCTTGTTGTCTTTCCCGATGGAAGGGTATACATTAGCGTTGGATATACCCAATCATGCGGGATTGGCAAATTTTGTGGAGGACTTGAATTTTATAACTATGCGATATGGCGGAAGGTTATACCTGGCGAAAGACCAATTAATGACGGATACAATGTTCAAGGAGACCTATCCCCATTGGACTAAGTTTCAGGAGGTTAAAATGAAAATAGACCCGAACATTTACTTTTCGTCAACCATGGCGAGAAGAATTGGGCTGGTTCCAGAACGGAGGAGGGCACCGATATGTTAAATGTAAGCCAACAAAAACCAACTTCAAAATCGGTTCTTATTTTAGGTAGTGTCTCTGCGGTGGGAAAGGCAATTGCCCACGAATTTGCCCATGCAGGATATTCTTTGCTACTTGCAGATATTGAGACAGAAGAAAATGAACGGACGGCTCAGGATATACGAATACGATATAATGTGTTTTGTGAGACATTATTTTTTGATGCGAGGGATATTGATTCACATCCTGCTTTTTTGGAGAAGGTGGTAGAGAAAGTATGCAGCATTCCCGAGGGACTGGTTATTTGTTTTGGTTATATGCCCGTTCAAGAAGAAGCACAAAAAGATTTTAATTTAATCAGAAGAACAATAGAAATTAATTATCTGGGTGCAGTATCTATGTTAGAGCGGGTTGTTGGAAAATTTGAGGAACAAAATAATGGCTTTGTCATCGCAATATCGTCAGTGGCAGGAGATAGAGGTCGGAAGAGCAATTATATTTATGGCTCTTCAAAAGGTGCTTTGACACGATATCTGGAAGGGCTTCAACATCGGTTAAGTTCAACGAAGGTTCGTGTCCTTATTGTTAAGCCGGGCTTTATGGATACAGCCATGACTTATGGACTGAATTTGCCCGAACGACTTGTGGCAAGTCCACAGGAAGCAGGTAGCATTATCTACAAAGCATGGAAACGGAAAAAACAGGTTGTCTATGTAAAGTGGTTCTGGCGATATATTATGCTTATCATTAAACATTTGCCCCGATTTATATTTTATCGGACTCAATTATAAATTAGAAGGTGGTTTTTGTGAGGACCCGTATTGTGGAAGAGAATAAGAATAGATGAAAATTATTGCTTTGACAGTAAGGACTTTGAGGGTATATCAATGGGCTAAAAACCTTCTGGTTTTTGCAGCAATTATTTTTGCAGGCGAGCTATTGAATACAACTGCAATTATCAATTCTCTTCTTGCGTTCGTTTCGTTCTGTTTAGCAGCGAGTTCTACCTATATTCTTAATGATTTAATAGATATAGAAAAGGATAGACTTCATCCAGAGAAATCAAAAAGACCCATAGCCAATGGGGAAGTTAGTATTCACATAGCCGTTGTTTTAAGTCTCGTTCTTGCTGTGTTATCCCTTATTCTCGCTTATATATTGGGTCCAGGATTTATTGCCATACTCCTTGTATATGTGTTTTTAACAGTTAGTTATTCCTTGTTATGGAAGAGGTTCTTTTTAGTAGATGTGCTCATACTATCGCTGGGATTTGTAACCCGAGCCGTAGCAGGTGCTGTGGCTATTCATGTAGTATTCTCAAATTGGCTAATTGTCTGCACCTTGTTTTTAGCGTTGTTTTTGAGTTTGGGAAAAAGGCGGGGTGAATTATTACTGCTTAAAGATAATGCAGAAAACCATCGTTCGGTATTGGTCTATTATACGATAGAGTATCTTGACCAATTATTATTGATTGTGTCGGCTGGGGCTTTGATTTCTTTTACTATTTATACCTGCTCGCAGGAAGTAGTCATGCGTTTACATACAGACCAATTGTATTTAAGTTTGCCTTTTGTAATTTACGGTTTGTTCCGTTATCTTTACTTAGTCCGCTATCAGGGGGAAGGTTCTGACCCAACTAAAGTTCTATTAACGGACAAACCGATTGCAATTTGTGTGGTATTGTGGGCATTGACAAATATAGGACTTATTTATGGTGGTAAAGTTTTTTCTTCACTTCATTTTTAATAAGGACTGTGTTTAAAGAGGAGTTTTTTCATGAGTTCGGTAAAAATTGATTTCCAGAGATTGAACCAAAAGGTAATGGCTGTGGTTTTGGGAGGAGGTAGAGGGACAAGGTTGTATCCCTTAACAAAACTGCGTTCCAAACCTGCTGTGCCGTTATGTGGTCGGTACCGCCTGATTGATATTCCACTAAGCAATTGTATTAATTCCGGATTTATGCGAATGGTCGTTTTAACACAATTCAACAGTCATTCTTTAAATCGGCATATAATGAATACCTACCATTTTGACGAGTTTCATCGTGGCGGGGTAACCATACTGGCTGCGGAACAAACAAATGAGACCGGGGATTGGTTTCAGGGTACGGCAGATGCAGTTCGCAAACATATATCTCACATTTTTGACCCCGATATACAATATTACCTGATTCTTTCTGGGGACCAGTTATACCGCATGGATTATCGCAATTTATTAAAAACACATATCTCAAAAGGGGCAGAGATTACGATTTCTGCACTACCTGTTGGGCGTAGTTCCGCTTCCCAATTTGGTATTATGCAACTTAATTCAGAAGGGATGATTCACCGATTTGTTGAAAAGCCCAAAGATGATGAGGTGCTCAATCAATTAGTCAAACCACCTTCTCTGTTTGATGAATTTGATATTTCAGCGGAAGAGAAACCTTATCTCGCATCTATGGGTGTCTATGTATTTAACGCAGATGTCCTGATTCGACTATTAAGGGAACATTTAGAGTGGGTTGATTTTGGCAAACAGTTAATACCCGGGGCATTGTCTAAGTATCGAGTTTATGCACATATCTTTGACGGCTTCTGGGAGGATATCGGAACAGTTCGCTCTTATTACGATGTGAGTATTGCAATGACCCACGATAATCCCCCATTTGAATTCCATGACCCCGAACAGCCTATCTATACACATCGTAGAGCCTTACCCGGTGCCAGAATTGTTCGCTCAGAAGTAGACCATGCAATCCTTTGCTCTGGTGTGCGTATTGAGACAGCAAAGATTAGACATTCTATAATTGGCATACGAAGTTTAATTCACGAAGGGGCTGTTATTGACCATAGTATTATATGCGGTGCGGACTTTTTTGAAATGGGAGAAACTCGACATTCATCAGGGATAGCAATGGGAATTGGTCCCGGCACAATAATAGAAAAAGCGATTATTGACCATAATGCAAGGATAGGGAAGAATGTAGTTATTCGTGGTGGGGATAACCTAAAAGATGGTGATTTTGAAGGTTATTCTATTCGTGATGGAGTGATTGTGGTACATAAGAATGCGGTTGTTTCAGATGGCACAAGTATAGGTAATGGATAAATTATACGGCCTATAAGTCATATAGAACAGAATAAGGGGACCTCCGATTATGTAAAGAAGGTAAGAAGTCCCCTATTATATAGGTTTATAATTTTTTATTATTTTGTCTTGTTGAATCGTTTCCCTAATTCAAGGAAATTCTTTAATAATGTTTTCCCATGTTGGGTAAGAATGCTTTCGGGATGGAATTGAACTCCCCAGATGGGAAATTCGTTGTGGGCAACTGCCATAATTTCGCCTTCTTTTGTTTCGGCTATGATTCGTAATACTCTGGGGCATGTTTCCCGGCGTATAATTAAAGAATGGTAACGAGTTGCCTCAAAGGGTAAAGGAATGTTCTGAAACAGGGGGTCGTTATTGTGGTAGATTGGACTAATTTTTCCGTGCATGATACGGTCGGCACGCACAACCTCTCCACCAAAGGCATAGCCGATACTCTGATGTCCCAGACACACCCCTAAAATGGGATATTTATGCCCTAATTGTTTGATGACTTCAACAGAGATACCTGCTTCCTGTGGGGTGCAAGGCCCGGGTGAAATGACAATGTAGTCAGGATTGATTTTTTCAATCTCGGGTATCGTTATAGCATCGTTGCGATAAACCTTCATGTCCGGGTGCATTTCACCTAAATATTGGAACAGGTTGTATGTAAATGAATCGTAATTATCAATGAGTAAAATCATGTTTCTAATCCTTTCTCAGCATATTCAACCGCTTTAAATAGGGCTTTTGCTTTGTTGACAGTTTCTATATATTCCTGTTCAGGGTCGCTATCGTAGACGATACCAGCACCTGCCTGTAGATAGGCTACCCCTTCTTTGATAATCATGGTGCGAATTAATATACATGTGTCCATATCGCCGACGAAACTGATGTAGCCTGCACCACCAGCGTAGGGTCCGCGTCGTTCAGGTTCCAGTTCGTCAATGATTTCCATAGCACGGATTTTAGGGGCTCCTGAAACAGTGCCCATAGGAAATGTCGCTTGTAAAGCATCGAAGGCATCACATTCTGGACGAAGTTCACCCTCTACTTCTGTTACGATATGCATGACATGAGAATATTTTTCAATAACCATAAAACGATTGGGAACGGGATTTACACTGCCAATTTTGCAGACTCGACCCAAATCGTTTCTACCTAAATCAACAAGCATAATGTGTTCTGCCCGCTCTTTTTCGTTGTCTATCAATTCCTTTTCGAGTGCGGCGTCTTCTTCAAGGGTGTTTCCACGAGGACGAGTCCCTGCAATAGGACGAAGCAAGCAACGCCGTTGCTTCACTTGTGTCATAACCTCAGGACTGGAGCCGACGAGGGCTAATTCAGGAAATTGCATAAGCAACATATAAGGGGAAGGATTAATTCGTCTTAACGCACGGTATAGGTTCACCGGGCTGGCATAGACAGGTCTGGAAAAGCGTTGGGACAATACTACCTGAAAGATGTCTCCAGCACAAATGTATTCCCGTGCTTTGATAACCGCATCGCAAAAATCCTCTTTGCAGAAGTTGGAATTCATTACAGGTGCCTCACTAAATTGGTGTAACCGTTCTGTGGATACAGAAAGAGGTCCACGCAGGCGTGCCTCAATTTCACCAATTTTGCGCAAGGCTTCATTGTAGGCATGTTCCGCGTTAGAATGGACATGAGCGTTAGACACAATCATAATACGGTTATTGAGATGGTCGAAAATGAGTAGAGTGTCTGTTATCATGAAGTAAAGGTCAGGCAGGTTTAATGCGTCTGGATTTTTGTCTGGGATGTTTTCAAAGTAACGAACTGCATCGTACGATATATATCCCACCGCACCTCCAAAGAAGGAGGGTAGCCCCGGAACAATTACAGGTGGGTATTCTTTCATTAATTTTCGCAATTCGTTCCATGGCTGGTCGGAAGTATAGGAACCTGTGATACCATTGCGTGTAATGCTAATATTATTTCCGCGTGCTTGAAAGATAACGGAAGGATTAGCACCTAAAAAAGAATATCTGCCAATAACCTCGGCATGTTCTACACTTTCAAGCAGGAAAGAGTAAGGGTAACCTCGCGATATTTTTAGGTAGGCACTGACAGGCGTCTCTAAATCGGCTAATAATTCTTTATACACAGGCACAATAGAACCCTGTCGTGCTATTGTACGGAATTCATCAAAATCTGGGTATATCATTTCTAAATCTCCTTATAATAGTTTTATTCTTTTGCGACATCGTCACCGTCTAAAACAATTGTTCCATCGGGTTCTACTCTGCGATAAAAGCAAGAAGTCTCGTTGGTGTGACAGGTAGGACCTGCAGGGTCACAACGAAGCAATAGTGCATCGCCATCGCAATCAATTCTAATTTCGTGGACTTTAAGTATGTTTCCAGAGGTTTCCCCCTTACGCCAGAGTTTTTGTCGTGAACGAGACCAGAAGCAGGCAATACCTTCGTTCAGGGTGATTTGTAGTGATTCTGAATTCATGTATCCAACCATTAGAACCTGTCCCGTTTTTATATGTTGAATGACAGCAACGATTAGACCTTTGTCGTCAAATTTGATTAATTTGTTTAATTGCATTTGCTTGCCTCCTTATGGTTTGGTTGTTTTTTTTGTATAGAAATAATAGAAAAATTTTCTAATACAAGTAGATTATTAGGAAAAGGAAAGAGAGAGGATAGTGAATTATAGGAAGTTATGCAGATATCACCATCGAAATATGCAGCCAGGATGAGAATGGAAGGAAACGCGGGTGAGAGGAACATTATTTTGAGTTGTTGCTTTGTTCATGAAATCATCCTGTTAGTTTCATGGAATTATACTCTATTTCCTATTATAATCGCACAGGTACACCCTGTTTTGCAAGAAATTCTTTTGCTTCACGGATAGAATATTCGCCAAAATGGAAAATAGATGCGGCAAGAGCAGCATCTGCTTTGCCTTCCTGTAAAGCGGCACGAAGATGTTCTAAGTTGCCAGCACCGCCACTGGCGATAACCGGAATGTTTACAGCAGACGCAACGGCACATGTCAGTTCAATGTCATATCCTTCCTTTGTACCATCGGCATCCATAGCAGTTAACAGAATTTCGCCCGCACCGCGTTGCTCGGCTTCTATAGCCCAGGAAACGGGCTCTAAATCTGTAGGCTTACCTCCATCCCGTCCCCCGTGGCTCTTTACGATATAGCGGTCGCCCACTTTTTTTGCATCAATGGCTACGACGATACATTGTGCACCGAAGCGACTTGCAGATTCATTAATAAAATCCGGATTAAATATGGCAGGGGTATTAATCGAAACCTTATCGGCACCGGCACTGAGTAGAAGACGAATATCCTCTATGGTGCGAATTCCTCCGCCGACACATAGTGGCATGAATACTTGTTCTGCCGTTTTTTGAACCACATCTAACATCGTTTTGCGATTGTCTGTGGAGGCACGAATGTCGAGGAATACAATTTCGTCAGCACCCTCTTCATCATAACGGCGAGCAATCTCCACAGGGTCACCCGCATCGCGTAGCCCTAAAAATTTTACACCTTTGACTACGCGACCCTCTGCCACATCTAAACACGGGATAATACGCTTACAAAGCACAAATAAACTCCTCAAAGGTTCGGTGGTTGTTCATCTCTCTTGTCTTGTTCTTCCATCTGTTTCATCAAGTCAGAGAGATAGGATTTGTCATTTTGAGGTAAAGTATTTGTATCGTTTGTTTTTTCTGTTTCCTGAATTTCACCTAAAGGAGGCAAAACATCCATTTCGGATTCGTCTATTATATCTTCTGGTTCGGTTACATTTGTTTCTGAATTCATAGGAGAAATAGATTCAGAAGATACTTCTTCTGTTTTTGAAGTTTCAGCAGAACAGGGGGCTTCAGCAGATTCCGTTTGTTTCCCTATGGTTGATGAACTCTCAAAATGTTGGGGTGATAAGTCGAAAGCAGATTTCCCTAAGGAAGAATAAATTTTGTCCCCTTCTAATTGGATGTCATTCAATTTGATGATGACAGGGGTAGAAATGGATAAACCAAAATAGGTATTAATAAATTCTTCAATGCGTTGAATAAGTAATTCTTGAATGTCGGGTAAACTTTGATTTTCAGATAAAATAACCACAGGATTTATTTCTATACATACCTTTTTCTGGTCTTTGCTCGGAGTAAATGTTACAGACACCTGCTTTAATGGTGCTACCTTTTTTAGCATCGTTACACATTCTTTTTCTAATGTTGTAAGATTAATTTCTGAAACACCGTTTTCAAGATTTTGTTTGATAACTCGAATTGCAGGTTTTTTACGCGGCAATGATGGGAGAAAAGAATAACCTCCAATCAGGATAAGCACAATACCTAAGGCTAATCGAAAAGAACCCGGGAAAAGAGCATCAAAAGAACCGTCATTTATTTTAGCCAGATATGAACACACATAGGGGCAACTGACAAATTGAGCAAGTAACACCACGCCCACTATAAGGAGCAATAAACTTGATAGTTTCAAAAAAATAAGTTTCATATTCATAACATATTCCTTTCTCTTTTAATGATGATTATAATTCTACCATGATAAGGACAAAACTTTCATACAGAAAAAACATTTTATCGTAAATATAACGAAAGGGTTTGTAGAAAGTTTCAAAAAAGATGCTATTTGCTTTTACTTTTGAACTTATGAGATAAAGAAATATATTCTTTTTCTTACAGTTTTTATTGATTTATTGTTTTTTAACTAAACATAAAAAGGGAATGTTTATGAGTAAAATTTGTTTTTTAGGAGCAGGGAGCACCGTTTTTGCAAAGAATGTTTTAGGCGATTGTTTTTATGTAGAGCCTTTGCGTGATGTGACTATAGCCCTCCTGGATATTGACTCGACACGATTGAGTGAATCAGAACGGATGGTTCAGAATCTAAATCGGACATTGGGGGCACAAGCCAGGATAGAATCGTATCTGGCTGAGGATGCAGATAAGGCATTTAAGGACGCAGATTATATCGTCAATGCTATTCAGGTTGGCGGGTATGAACCTTGCACAGTTATTGATTTTGAGATACCTAAAAAGTATGGATTGCGACAGACGATTGGTGATACATTGGGGATTGGCGGTATTTTTCGTGCCTTGCGGACAATACCTGTAATGTTGAAGTATTGTGAAATTATTGAGAAGGTATCTCCAAATGCACTGCTCTTGAACTATACCAATCCGATGGCAATGGTAACAGGTGCAATATTGAAGGCGACTTCTGTAAAGACGGTTGGGCTGTGCCATAGTGTTCAGGTATGTGCTCCGCAGTTGTGTTTGATGTTGGAACTACCTGATGATGATTTGCAATGGCGAATTGCAGGGATAAATCATCAGGCATGGCTGTTGGAGATAAAACGGCATGGCGAGGACTTGTATCCAGAAATTAAAAGGCGAGCAGAGTTGCCAGAATATCATTGGAAGGATACGGTGCGGTTCGAGATTATGAAACGGTTTGGCTATTATGTAACTGAGTCGAGCGAACACAATGCGGAGTATGTGCCGTGGTTCATAAAAAATCGTGCTCCACAACTAATAGAGGAGTTTAATATTCCGTTAGATGAATATCCGAAGCGATGTATAGCCCAGATTGAGGCATGGGAATATCTGCGGGATGAATTGACTAATATGGACAAACCTTTACCTCATGAGCGGACGCAGGAGTATGCGTCGTATATTCTCGAGGCGATTGAAACAGGTAAACCGTTTACCTTTGGTGGGAATGTATTAAATTATGGGCTTATCCCAAATTTGCCGTATCGGTGCTGTGTCGAGTTAATGTGCGTAGCAGACCGTAGCGGAATTACGCCGACATATTGGGGCAATTTGCCAGTTCAGTGTGCAGCATTGAATCGGACAAACATAAATGTTCAGGAGGTAGCCATCGAAGCGGCTCTGACCCGCAAAAAGGAGCATATCTATCAAGCAGCAATGTTAGACCCACATACCGCAGCCGAACTGACCATTGACGAGATTATTCACTTGTGCGATGAATTATTAGAGGCACACAAAAACTGGCTACCCGAGTTTCACTGACCTAATCCGCATGCCAGTGAAAATTATGATGTGCACCTATCATATTTGCATTTAGTCTGGGAGGTACCACATTTGCCGCCGAATTGCTTATATGTATAACCCCTTCCATAATGTCCATGTTATTCTTTTGTGCCCAACGAACTGCCATAGTAATCATGTCTAAATAAACACCCTTACTTTGATGTGAACGCAATACCCCAGTTAATTCTACATCTCCAATGACAATTCCCAGTGTTGATTTTGATTCTTCATCTACAGTGATGGTTGTATAACCTATTAGTTGGTTTGAGTCCTCTGCAACCAGAACACATCTTGCTCTACCTAGTAATGAATTCTTTAGCCACTCACGAAAGAACAAAGGCACTTTCCCTGTTTCCTTTATTTTTTTATCTAATAAAAACCTATTATGAGCAGGGATAAATTCCTCTGCAAGTTGTTCCAGATAATGCATATCAGCCAAAGTTGCAATTCTAATAGAATTTGTTACTTCTCGTGATAAAGTAAACTTTTTACGGAAATCCCAGACATGATGAATATGTGTGGCAATAAGATGAAAAGAATTTTCAGTTATGGCATCAATGCCAGTTAAGTTCAGTGGCAATAGAGAAATATCAACAAATTGGAAACCTTGTTCCTTTGCCCATGTCTGCGTAAAGGTAACTAAAGATTTTTTAATTTCATACGAAGTCTCAGATTCATCCGAAAGTAGATACTTTATCCGAGCACAGGAAAAACTAAAAATCTCTGAATCCCATTTTAAAGGTTGAAGTATAAGTAAGCCATTTAGCCTTCTGTTGTCATAAGAAGCAAAGGCTATACCTCCCTTTATCAATGCCTTTTTGATGTTACTAAAAAGATAGGCAATAAACTTATCTTTTGAAATTCCCCGAATATAATCATAAGGGAAATGTTCTTGAAGTTCGATTAATTGTAATAATTCATTTTCTTCAATATGTTCAGTTTGTAGAATTTTCATTGCTATCATCAGATAAAACCTGTTCTACGATAAAATAGGGACGATGTTGTACTTCACGATAAGTCCGACTTATATAGGCACATAAAACACTTGTACAAAGAACCTGTATACCCACAAGGATAAAAAACAATGCAGTAGCAGTTGCCATATCGTTATAGGTCATGTTCCATAAAATTCGCCGTAACAATATACGAAAACCCATTCCCAATCCAACAAGTGAAAATAAAAGCCCTATAACCCCCATTATCTCTACAGGCAAAGTGCTAATGCTCACGATAATATCAAAATTGACCCAGAAAAGAGACCAGATTCGGTAACGGCTTTTACCTTTTTTTCTGCCTCTTTGAATTATGGGATAAGAGGAAACCTTCAGCCCCATCCATGCAATTTCTGATGGTATATAACGAGCATGATGTGTTGCTTGAAGTAATTTCTTTACTGCATTCTGACTAAAACAAGCCATACCGCAACCTATATCCATCAATTGGACATGGGTAATTTTCGTTAAAATCCAATTTACAATATTAGAAAAAAACTTTCGATAAAAACTATCCTGCCTATGCTGTCGCCAACCCTGGACGAAATCATAATTACCCTCCTCCAACACCTTTATCAAGTTAGGTATCTCCTGCGGTGGATTCTGACCATCGGCATCAATCGTAACAACAATCTTCCCTTTTGAATAATTAAAACCTGCATACAGAGCTGGGTGCTGTCCAAAATTGCGAGTAAGGCGAATTACCTGAACCTGCGGTTTCTTCTCATGATAGCCCTTCAATATCTCAAAGGTATTGTCCTTACTCCCGTCATCTACCGCGATAATTTCATACGGACGTCCCAACGGTTCCATCACCTCAATAATCTCATCCAGCGTAGAAGAAATATTCGCTGCCTCATTGTAGATAGGTATTATGATGCTAATATCCACTTCGTTTTGCTTGTTCATACCTTAAACCACCTGAATAAAATAATGATATATTCTAATCCTTAACACAAAGCATTTTCTATGGGAAAATTTTGCGTAGTTGTTCCTCCATTAAATTTAACGACGGCATAAACTCCTCCCTGTTCAGACCACTTACAGACTCCTCAATCCATTGTATCACCTGCTCAATTACATGCCGCCTCCATCGCTTCGCAGGACGAGAAAGTTCATCCCGCAAATATTGAATATCCCGAAGCAGGTTCTTTCTAACCTCACCTTCCAGAGGTGTCAAATCCGCTTCAAGCACAAGTTGTTCCATCGTTTCCAACAATTCCGCCGTCTCCTCCTCTATCCCCGCAGGATGAGACGGAAACAGCAAATTAAACGCAATCGGATTTTCTACCAAATCAATCCCTTTAGGCGTAATTCGCGTAGCCGCAAAAAGTGGTGGCTGATACCCAGTAATAAGTTCTACCAATCCCTTGTCAAATAGATAATGAATATTAACAGCCAACTGCTTTTTATCTACCTGTCCCGTTTCAAGAAAATCTTCCGGACCCAACATCTCCGTGGGATTTTCCAGATACCGTTCATACAACATTTCTAAAATCCACCGTCGAATCGTCTTGGGATGTCTAAACCTATTCATACAAAATCACCAAAAATATTTTTAATTAAACAAACAAAAAGATATGAGAATATTACCTTAAATAAAAGACAAAAATAAAGCGGATAAACCGAGTTTAAAGCCTGTTAGAGGCTGACGCCACAAAGATTCAGGATTTGTTATAATTGACATCGCTATATACGGTTGCCATCTTTCGTTTTGACGCCACAAAGATTCAGGATTTGTTATAATGCAAATGCCCCCAGATATGCTGTAACATCTGTTTTGACGCCACAAAGATTCAGGATTTGTTATAATTCGACATACGGGTCGGTGCACTTCGAGCAGGTTTTGACGCCACAAAGATTCAGGATTTGTTATAATTATAAGGAGATAGTTATGGCTTTATTTGATGTTTTGACGCCACAAAGATTCAGGATTTGTTATAATTCGATTTCCCAGGATATCAAATCATAATCGGTTTTGACGCCACAAAGATTCAGGATTTGTTATAATAATTTTATTGAAAAAACGGTTAAAATGGTTGTTTTGACGCCACAAAGATTCAGGATTTGTTATAATTAGAACAAAATAAAGAAGATAAGAATATAAGTTTTGACGCCACAAAGATTCAGGATTTGTTATAATTCAAAAGGAGTTCTACACTCTTCTCGCGTGTTTTGACGCCACAAAGATTCAGGATTTGTTATAATTAGAAAAATTAAGAAAAAATGTGCATATGCGTTTTGACGCCACAAAGATTCAGGATTTGTTATAATTTTCAGTTTCTCTAAAAGTATCTCGCTGGTGTTTTGACGCCACAAAGATTCAGGATTTGTTATAATTCAACTATGCCACCGCTCGTAGAATACTCGGTTTTGACGCCACAAAGATTCAGGATTTGTTATAATTTGTTTAAATACTTTCTTTTTAACCGATACGTTTTGACGCCACAAAGATTCAGGATTTGTTATAATTATTCGGCAGATATTCATAAGAACGACATCGTTTTGACGCCACAAAGATTCAGGATTTGTTATAATTAAATTGAGAAGTGTTTGTGGTTATTTTCTGTTTTGACGCCACAAAGATTCAGGATTTGTTATAATTACAGCCTTGTAAGTATTGTTGTTATAGGTGTTTTGACGCCACAAAGATTCAGGATTTGTTATAATGAAATGTAAAACAATGTCGTCATCTCCAGTGTTTTGACGCCACAAAGATTCAGGATTTGTTATAATCGCACGCACCACCACCTTTTCTAACCTGCGGTTTTGACGCCACAAAGATTCAGGATTTGTTATAATCCTCAAAGCGGGGTGAGTGATGTAGAACTTGTTTTGACGCCACAAAGATTCAGGATTTGTTATAATACATAACGGCTTGCCCCAGGATACCACGCCGTTTTGACGCCACAAAGATTCAGGATTTGTTATAATTTGTATCAATAGTAATAACTGCATTACTTTGTTTTGACGCCACAAAGATTCAGGATTTGTTATAATTCAACTTAAAAAAGCACAGGAGCAGTTAATGTTTTGACGCCACAAAGATTCAGGATTTGTTATAATTCTAACAGAAGGAGATTGACTATGAACACAGTTTTGACGCCACAAAGATTCAGGATTTGTTATAATTAACGGTAAGGAGATTGTATTATGAACACAGTTTTGACGCCACAAAGATTCAGGATTTGTTATAATTTAATGGATGTATAGGTTCATTTTATAATAGTTTTGACGCCACAAAGATTCAGGATTTGTTATAATTTCTATTGATGACAGTGAATATGCTCACCTGTTTTGACGCCACAAAGATTCAGGATTTGTTATAATTACCTTGCAGGGTTTTTTTGTTTCTTAACCGTTTTGACGCCACAAAGATTCAGGATTTGTTATAATAACTGTTAAAAATCGTTCAGGTTGAAAAATGTTTTGACGCCACAAAGATTCAGGATTTGTTATAATAAATATATAAACTCCTCAATTTTGCGATTGGTTTTGACGCCACAAAGATTCAGGATTTGTTATAATAAGGAGATTCAAAAATGAACCAACAACAATGTTTTGACGCCACAAAGATTCAGGATTTGTTATAATTATTTTTTATGTTTATACTATCAATCTTATGTTTTGACGCCACAAAGATTCAGGATTTGTTATAATAGGAGTTGGACTGTGTCAATTGGTGGTATCGTTTTGACGCCACAAAGATTCAGGATTTGTTATAATTTATACCATTATCACTTGCAACATTTTCACGTTTTGACGCCACAAAGATTCAGGATTTGTTATAATATTACAACTGCAGGTTTAGTCGTTGGAGATGTTTTGACGCCACAAAGATTCAGGATTTGTTATAATCGCCAATTTGCTCTATATTTGATTTTTCGAGTTTTGACGCCACAAAGATTCAGGATTTGTTATAATATGTTATTATATTTTTTGTCCCTATACGGCGTTTTGACGCCACAAAGATTCAGGATTTGTTATAATTAAATAAGTTCAATGTTTGGCATCTTGTCTTGTTTTGACGCCACAAAGATTCAGGATTTGTTATAATCCATGTGGGTAGCAATATTGTGTGGTATCGGTTTTGACGCCACAAAGATTCAGGATTTGTTATAATTAAATATGGTGAACAATATGATTGGTTGTAGTTTTGACGCCACAAAGATTCAGGATTTGTTATAATTTTTGAAACTTGCCTGTATCGAAAGAAATTGTTTTGACGCCACAAAGATTCAGGATTTGTTATAATCTGTAATGGGAGATTATCGCAGGCATGTAGGTTTTGACGCCACAAAGATTCAGGATTTGTTATAATACAAAGATAGATACAAACGATCCTGAATTGGTTTTGACGCCACAAAGATTCAGGATTTGTTATAATAAATGCTACTGAATTTCGATTGTATTTGGAGTTTTGACGCCACAAAGATTCAGGATTTGTTATAATACGGTATATCGAAAAAGCGTTGAATAAGTAGTTTTGACGCCACAAAGATTCAGGATTTGTTATAATTTTCTTGCTCTTTCATGATTGACATGTTAGTTTTGACGCCACAAAGATTCAGGATTTGTTATAATTTGTTGTAATAATAATAAAAAACAGATTCAGTTTTGACGCCACAAAGATTCAGGATTTGTTATAATAGGATTTAAAACCCTATAATAGGGTGAGAGTTACAATTGAATATGATAACTTTCTCTTTGTGGCGTCTTAACAAAAAGAGGAGTATTGGACCTCTGTATGCTTTTGCATGCACGTCTCAGTATGTCCTCTCCTTTTTTTACTCCCAGAATTGGAGTTGTTCACTTATGTTTGGCTGGTTATCTATCCTTCGTTTCGAAGGGCGGGCTTTATCGGAGATAGAGATGATTTGTTTCCATTGGGCATCAGTAATAAATATGCAGCGGATGTCTCCTGTCTGTGGATTAGCCTTTTTCAGGTAAGATAAACATCTTTCCTTTTTGTCCAATGTTACAGCGGGTCGAGCATACACAGAATATTGTAGCATAAGGTAGCCATCATGCAATAAGTCTCCACGAAATCTTGCGGCTTTCCTTCGCTCTTCTTTTGTATCTGTGGGTAAATCAAAAATAACAATTAACCATCCCATACGATATGCGCTTGCCTCCTTTCTTTTTGTTCCCGGTTCTTTTTTGGATTGTTTGCTCATAGATATATGCCTTTGGTCTACTATTCGCCCAAAATTTTTAGTCGAGGCAAGTAACGATTTAATCAAATTGATTTTTTAGAAATTTCATATTTTTAATGGACAACAATGTCTTCAATTCGTGGTATGTGTAGCACACGAACATATCCCGTGTAGAAGCATTGAGCCACTGAGGATATATATTGGTCAATAGCATAAATCAGTTTGATATTCTTCTTCCGTATGCAGAGGGAGAGGTTGATTAGTCTTTTCGAAAATTCCTTTGCGAATATGTCTATTGTTAGTTCTGGATTTGAACTAAAAATATTCAGCAGCAACAAATCGCAGAAGGGTCGTAGCGGTTCTATTACATCATAAAGGAGTGGGTCCGTTTTGAAACGATATTTATGATGTATGCCGGGTGAGGTATGCAATCCATGTGCAACGAGTGAACGATGGCATAGAGCCGACAGAACGGCATAGCCGTAATTAAGCATCTGGTTAATAGGATTTTCTGCACCCATTCGTTCCCTCTCATGTGGAGCAATTTTTCCGAAGTAGGTAAAATAATGTTTCCAGTAATGCCGAGCACAGTTTCCTTCATCGTAATTGTTTGCATTGATGTAGTCCCACAATTTATGTTTTTCATTGACAATATCGAGCACCTGTGCCTGATTTTCAATCTTTACTTTGATAATTTCATTCCACAATTTATTGTTAAAGGATTCTGGCTTTTCGATTTGTCTTTGAAATGTTTGGGCATGAATGACAGTAGAAAATCCCACAGTTTTCCCAATGGGTTTGTAATGCTCGTCACAGTGTAGAATAATTCCCCCGTTTTTAATAATTTCTGATAGAGCATTACTCGAAAACCCAACGCCGCGTGCAGCAATAATTACAATGATGATTTCAGATAAAGGTGCTCTTCGTTCCGTTTCTCCTGTTTTAAGCACTAGAAAACCTCTATCCACAGATAGGAAACTATTATGATGAAGTATGTGGATAATATGATAAGACATGTTATCAATTTATGCGGGTCGCATCTTCCCTTGTTCCATTAAAGTATTTAGACTTATTACATCACTATGTTGTCCATCAATAGAGGTTAATTTACAAAAATTATTATTTAAAATTGTATTTAGGTAATAATACCCTTTTTTCAGCCTTTCCTCACCTTTTACAGAAGTACTTTCTTCCAATTCTACTAGCATCCCGCTCTTAAAGAAATATATATCCTCTTTTGAGCCTTTATACCTGGACAAAATCTCTTTCTTCTTTTTGTAGGGTGATTCAAAGGCATAGATAACCTCTCGTTGCCATTTTCCTTTTTCATTTTTGTAAACAAAGTATCCATGAGACTCTTGTCTTTGTTTAAGGAATTGACCTGGCATTTTACCTTTGATAAATTCGCCTAAATTTTTAGTTTCACCTTTGAGGAATTTTTGCACTTCATCTTCACCAAAGATACTACTTGCTATTACAAGAAGTTTTTTTGGTTTTCCACCTGCACGATAATTATAAACAAAAACTTTCCACTCTTCAGAAGTTGGATTTTCTTTTAATTTTTCCTCAAAATCCTTGCGTATATTCAGACTGTAGATATTGCTAACATTTTTCTTTGCAAAGTTTAAATCTTCATACTCTTTGAAAGATGTTCCTGTTCCAAATCGGGTGACGAAGACATATTGCTTCTTTCCGTTTTTATCTCTTTCAGGTAATTCTCGGAGTCCATAAATGGTCTCTGCTAATTTTGGTTTTGTGAATCGAATGGGTTTAGGAAAACAGTTTTCTATATAGTCCTTGCAATATTCTTTATTAAACCAGACAGGATAGTCATCCTTGCCTTTTTCGGGATTATATTTAATTTCGGGAATGATAGATAGAACAATGGTGTCTAATGCGTGATGGCGCGGATTGCTTCTATTTTTCTTATTAATCTCTCCTTTTTGAATCAATTCTTTATATTGTTCAACAGATAGTTCTGGATATAGAATGCTGTCTAACTGGAAAATCCTTCTCACCTTTTCTGTGAAAGCGCCAGATACAACGAACACCTTTCGTTCAGAGCCTTTTGTAAGTTGTTCCCAACCGAAGAAGAGATGACATATCTTTTGAGCCAGTCTTGAAATATAAGCGGTTTCTGCCAGGTGGGTATATTTTTCCATTAATTCCTCAGGAGTTTCAGATGTAAGTAAGGCTTTTTTCTTTGTACTTAAACTTTTAAGTTTTTCAATATTATCTAAATATTTTTTCCATTCAGACGGATTGTTTCCAAACCATTGATAAGGGGTTCTTTTTTTCTTTTCTCTATTCATTTCAGCAGTTGTTAGCACTTTGTTTATATACGCATCCGAACCACCCATTTCTCTGGGCACGATGTGGTCAATTTCACAATTCACTATTTCGGTTTGGGCAATTTCTTTGCCAGAGTAAGGGTCTATGCCATTTTGTTCTTGCCATAGTTGAATCTTTAGTGGAGCGGAACGACCTTTGAAATCTATGCTTTCACTTTGTAACTCTTGCAATATTCTTGATGCTTTATCTTTTTTGGCTTTATTATCTCTCTGTAGTTGTATATATTCTTGCTTTTTCTTTTCTCCTGCGAGTAGTTCTTCGGGGTCTCTTGCAAATTCAAGCATTATTTTATCTGGTGTGCCAAATTTTTGTTTGAGTTCTTCCAATTTTTTATAGAAAAGGAAGAGGCGATGTCTTACCACAGGGTTGGTAATTTTAGAAAGGATTTCAACGATTTTGTTTAATCGTTCTTCCTCATTAAGTTGTGCTTCTTCTTCTCTTTCATCAGGTATATGGAAATTGTCCCATGTTTCAGGCATTCGCAACAAGAATTTATAATCATCATTGACAAGTCCTTTTTTAGGGTCTGTGTTTGTATTGTTGGATGTGTATTCCTGATATAAGGCATGAGGTGATTTCCCCGTGAGTATAATCTCTTTTAAGATTTTCAAAGCAGGTCTGGAGAGCGAGCCTCTTCCATCGGTTTTAGGTGGTTCAATCACCGTGAAGGAAGGGTGCATAAATCCTCTAATTTTTTCTTTTATATATTTTTTTAGTTCGCGGTTGTTGATTTTTAGAGAACTTTTAAACTCCTCAAAAATTTGTTGGATTTGTTCTGGGGTTAGTGCTTTTTCCTCACCTGTTTCACCATCAACATATCGGAAATTTTTTAATTTCATCAGGAAGGTTTGTTGTTGGCATAATGGGTCTTTCCTTTTGCAAACATTGAGACGGGGAATGAGTCGGCATTTATATATAATGCGGTTATCGAAGCGAGGTGTTTTTTGAGATAGAAGTCCCTGCCATTCCCAATCTCTACCCATAAATCGGCGATATTCAGGTAATTTATATGCTCCATATTTACAGCCTGATGGACCATAAAGGATATAACTCAGATTTTTTTCAATATATGGATACTGCTTTCCTGCTTGTTCGAGAAGTTTTTTCAACTCCTTCTCTACTAACTCGGCAGGGGCAATGTGTTGAATGTTTCCATCCTTGTTTCTAATCGGTGCTGAATTTTCAGATACCTTTTTTGAAAAGTTATTTGGTTCATCAGGAGACCATATACCCAAAATTGTTGCTTCGAGATAAGAAGGATAAAAATATTCCTCTTTGTCGCCAAAATTTTCTTTTAATTTTAATTTGTAATTTTCTACTGCCTGTTTTACTTTTTCCTCATCATTTTCCTTATCGTCATTTTCCTTTTTGGTTTTTCTCTTCCGAGTTACTCTTTCTTCTGTTTCTTCTGTTTCGTCTTCATTTTGTTTCCTATATTCAGTTTTGTGTTTCCATGGAAGTTCAGCATCATAGCCGCGGCGCTGAATAGCGTTCCAGATAGCCTTGAAGATTTGCCAGCCTTCTAATTGTTTACCTTGAAGCAATGCAATTCGGAGCAGTAAGGAATTGTAGATTATAGAGTCATTGTCTTTAGAAAATTCACAAGACATACGCGGGTCGGGAGAAATGAAATTTCCATTTTCGTCAAGGTGTCCTGTCTCTAATACTTCAATGCCTGCCTCCTTTGCATGCTTTTTCCACCACTCTTCACGCTGCTTATGCGCGATACGGGTGCGGATTTGTCGTATTCTACTGCGTCGTTCGTTAAGTGTTCCAAACTCACCGGGCAAATATTCTACATTGATATAGGGTATTTGTTCTCCTTCCCGAACGCAGGTAGCCAGACTACCCGTTCCCAAATCAAAACTAAAAATAGTGCCATTACCATCTTCCATTGATAAACTCCTTTTCCTGAACATTTTATTTTTAAAATTTGGAATTTAAAACTATTACTTATTGTAAATGAGAGACAAGGGGAGAGTGCCAGATGTTTACTTATCTCTAAATTTTTTAACAATGAGTAAAAAGATTGCTACTCACTATATTTAATTATGTTTTTATCTTATCATATAGATTTGTCTTTTAGAAATTAAAAAATGCTTGTCAAATAGTATAAAAATTATAAAATGTCGCATAAGTATTGGACTCATATAGGGTATTGACAAAAAATTAAATTTAGTGTATAATGAGGTTTCTTTTGTCTCTATTTAGTTAATTAACCGTAAATAAATTAATTTAATAATAATAGCAAGGAGGATAAGATGACGGCGTTTCGTTTTTCAACGACTCTGGATGTTTTTGATAATGTTTATGACGGCTACTGTAAGGAGGGTTATCGTGAACCTATACGATTTACTGAGGCACTAGTGGTTTTATCTAAATTGAAGGGGATTGAGGCAGTAGAAATTCGTCAGACAGATGTTACAAATGACCTTCCAGTGAAGACAGTGAAACGGATGTTAAAGGATTATGGGCTTGTATGTTCTGCGGTATCTGTGGATTTTTCGGAAAGCAGAAAATATGCGTTGGGTGCATTAGGACATCCTAATCCGAAGATGCGGAGTTCAGCCATTGATGAAGGTCGTAAAGCAGTGGAAATAGCGAGAGGCTTGGGAACAACGGAAGTAGTAATTCGTTTATATACAGATGGCTCAGATTATCCTTTTCAAGTAGATTATTTGAATCAGTGGAGCACGATTATTTCATCTGTGAAGACGATTGCCAAGTATGCGTCTCCGGATATTAATGTGTCCATTTTATATAAGCCGCGAGAACCTCGCAAGTTTATGTCGGTGTCTTGTGCGGGAAGGGCTCTTGCTATGTGCCAGGAAATTGCGATGAAGAATATAGGCGTTGCTTTAAGTTTTTCGCACTCATTAATGGCGGGAGAAATCCCTGCGGAATCTATATCCCAAATTGCTCGTGCAGGAAAACTGTTTCAAGTGTATCTGAATGATACTACACCTTTATCTGATGACTTACTTGTTCCGGGTGGTTATCATTTGTGGGAATTACTCGAAGCACTTTTTTATTTGAAGTATACCAAATATAAGGGATATATCAATCTTGATTTGCGTTCTGACCGAATGGAAGCGGTATATGCTTTGCAAATTGCAGTTGGGAATATAGCCATACTGGACAAGAAATTGGAGAAGTTAGATTCGCCAGAATTGCATAAGGCTCAAAGGACTCTGGACGCAACGGAGACACAAAAGATTATCCGTAGAGTTATGCTTGCTTAATCTAATAAGTAGTATAAATGGGTTATTTCTATACAGATAGGAACTAAGGTTCGAAGAAAAAGAAGGACCATAGTTTTACTTTTTGGATAAGTGAAATATGTGCATCTTTTAAGTTGGCACCTTCTATTTTTGAATTAGACAAATTCACTCCGATTAGATTGGCTTTTTCAAGATTTGCTCCTGTAAGGTCTGTGTGTTGCAGTTGAGCGTGGGTATAACTTGCTTCGCTGGAATGCACATGTTTTAAGATAGCGGCACTTAGATTTGCTCCGGATAAGTCTGCCTCTACAAGGCAAGCCTCATGTAAATTTGCTGCGGATAAATTGGCAGCGATTAATTTGGCATGATGGAAATCTGCACGAACGAGGCATGCTTGTTTCAGATTTGCATTTGTTAAATCTGCACCTGAGAATTTTGCAGAACTTGCATTGACTTCACGAAGGTCTGCTCCTCTAAGTTTTCCCGTAGTGAAATCGGCATCTTTCAAATTGGCTCCTCTCAGGATTCCTTCGGAAAGTTTACAACGGAACAGTACAGAATTCATTAAATCGGCATTAATAAGCCGTGTTTTTTTCATCGTGGTATCGGTCAGGTTGGCATGTCTGAGTATAGCCTTTTCTAAATTGGCTTCCGACAGGTTCGCATCTGTTAAATCGGCTGAAATGAGATTCGCTCCCTCTAAATTTGCACCCTCCAAATTAGCACGGATTAGTTTTGCTCCCATAAAACATGTGCCTTTTAGATTTGCAAATCTTAAATCGGCATCCATTAGGTCTACCTTTGTTAAATCGTAGCCCGCAAGATTAAAATGGGGCAGAGTTAATCCCGTGAGGTCGAGTGTAGTATTTGGGTTTAACGCTCGCCAACGAGTTATAGATTCAGGACCTTGTTTTACTATTTCTATATGCGATACATTAGCCATAGTTTTACAGTATTTTTTTATTAAAAATTGCAATTAAACTTCTAATCAATTATATAAATAATAATAATATAAGTCAAGACACCAAATAAATTATTGAATTATAATAATACTAAATTAAATGCTATTGCTTTTTGTAACATAGTTTATTTGTGTTAAATAAAAAAATTGATGTTTAATAAGGCAAATAATTTTCAGCCGAAATGAGACATTTGAAATAATAATTCTTTTTTTGATTTATTATAAAACAACAAAAATGTATCCGGGAAAACTATGATTTTAAGATTTTTTGCTCCTCTTGAAATAATAAAGGATTGATTGTTTTTGTAATGTTCTTTGGAAACTTGCATTTTGGGCTTTATCTTATTACTATAATCTAAAAAATATTTACATTAGAAAAATAAAAGTTGGTAGATAATTGTTACTTTAATTAAATAAAATATGTTGTTCATTACAAATTAGTTCAATTAATAAATTATAAAAAATTATAAAAAATGAAAGATAGGATAGGGGATGGATGATGACTACTCCCGAGCACACAAATGAGTTGCCTGACGATATATATAAAAATGTATTCCCTGATGAGGAATGGATAGACGCTTTAAGAGCATATTTGGAAGAACGGGGTCCGCAAGCCACATCGAATTTGATTCGAAAGTTGCAGGATTATACCTATTTATTAGGAATTCGGAAGCCGTGTCCTGCTACCACACCTTATATCAATACTATACCTGTACCTGAGCAACCTGAATATCCTGGTAATCGCCAATTGGAACGGATTTGTAAATCGTATATTCGTTGGAATGCGATGGCAATGGTTGTGCGTGCAAACCGTGAGGCAGACGGTATTGGCGGACATATTTCTACTTATGCCTCTGCTGCTACATTATACGAGGTGGGTTTTAATCATTTTTTCCATGGAAAGACTGAAGATTATGGAGGCGATTTAATCTTTTTTCAGGGTCATGCTTCACCAGGGATATATGCACGAGCCTATCTTGAAGGTCGTCTAACGGAGGAGGACCTGAAAAACTTTCGCAGGGAACTGAGTAAAGAAGGGGGACTGCCTTCTTATCCTCATCCAAGATTACTCCCTCATTTCTGGCAATTTCCTACCGTTTCTATGGGGTTAGGTCCTATTATGGCAATATATCAGGCACGGTTTAATCGGTATCTTGAAAACCGTGGATTGAAACCCAAAAACGGTGGCTATGTCTGGGCATTTCTGGGAGATGGCGAGACAGATGAGCCAGAGACTTTAGGTGCAATTGGTTTAGCCAGTCGTGAACAACTGGATAATTTAATTTTTGTTGTTAATTGCAATTTGCAGAGATTGGACGGTCCTGTGCGTGGTAATGGGAAGATTATACAGGAATTGGAAGCCATCTTTCGGGGTGCAGGCTGGAATGTCATCAAAGTATTATGGGGCAGTGATTGGGACCCCTTGTTTGAGCAAGATGAACAGGGATTGTTAGCCAATGCTCTGGGAGATATTGTAGATGGTGAATATCAAAAGTTTTCTGTCTCATCAGGCGACTATATCCGCAAGAAAATGATTGAACACGAACCTCGACTTGCCCCTTACTTAGAAAATGTTACCGACTCACAATTACGCCAATTGCGGAGAGGTGGACATGACCCTGTAAAGGTTTATGCTGCTTACCATCACGCCATGCAGACAAAAGGGGCTCCCACGGTCATTTTAGCAAAGACCATAAAAGGGTATGGATTGGGTGAGAGTGGTGAAGGGAAAAATGTGACCCACCAGCAGAAAAAATTGAATGAAGACGAACTGCGAGAGTTTCGGGCAAGGTTTGGCATCCCCATTTCTGATGATGATGTTGCTTTTGCCCCATTTTGCAAACCGCCGGATGACCATCCTGCTATGATATATTTACAAGAACGGAGAAAAGCATTAGGAGGATATTTACCGCGTCGTGAAATTTTGGCACCACCGGTAGAAGCACCGGAGGACGAGGTTTTTGAAGAATTTTATAAAGGAACGCCTCGACCAGTATCAACTACGATGGCTTTTGTTACTATTTTGCGGAAATTATTACAGCATGAGCGTTTTGGCAAACTCATTGTTCCGATTGTTCCCGATGAAGCACGCACCTTTGGTATGGAAGGTTTGTTCCGACAGGTAGGAATTTATTCCTCTCAGGGACAAAAATATGAACCTGTGGATTCTGAGTCTGTTCTGTATTACAAAGAGGCAACTGATGGTCAGATTCTTGAAGAAGGTATTACAGAAGCAGGGGCTATGTGCTCATTTATTACAGCGGGAACGGCTCATACGGCTCACGGGATTAATACCCTTCCGTTCTTTATTTTTTATTCCATGTTTGGTTTTCAGCGAATTGGCGATTTGATATGGGCTGCGGGTGATATACAGGCACGTGGATTTCTGGTCGGAGGAACAGCAGGAAGAACCACCCTATCCGGTGAAGGATTGCAACATCAAGACGGGAACAGCCACCTCCTTGCTATGACCGTGCCCTGTGTGCGAGCCTACGACCCGGCTTATGCTTATGAAATAGCCGTTATCATCCAAGAAGGTATTCGAAGCATGTATGAAAAACAGGAGCCCGTTTTCTACTACCTCACCGTGGGTAATGAAAACTATACCATGCCACCTATACCCGAAGGGAAGAAGGTCAAAGAAGGGATTATTAAGGGTATGTATCTTTTCCGTCCTTCCTCACTTGATAAAGGAGAGTTAAAAGTTAATCTATTAGGAAGTGGTTCGTTACTCAATGAGGCATTAAAAGCACAGACCGTTTTGGAACAAGATTTTAATATTCGTGCGGATGTATGGAGTGTAACAAGTTATAAGATGTTACATGAAAACGCTCTGGAAGTAGAACGCTGGAATATGCTTCATCCCACCTCTGCAAAGCGTGTTCCCTATATAACAGAATGTCTGGATAATGGGGCTATTGCAACGGTAAGCGTCTCGGATTATGTTAAGTTTCTACCTGATAGCATAGCCCATTGGATTCCCGGTCGTTTTGTTGCACTGGGGACAGATGGCTTTGGTCGTTCTGACACGCGGGAAGCACTTCGCGATTATTTCGAGGTAGACAATCGCTACATTACATTAGGCGTCCTTTCCTCATTAGCAGAGAAAGGGAAAATACCCGCAGAAACAGTAAAGAAATATATGCGTGATGTTGACATCCTTGCTACGAAAAAAAGTCCGCGGGACATATAATTAAAGTTCAAAATATAGGAAATAATTATAAGGAATAAAATATGCCAAAAGAATTTAGATTACCCTCGTTAGGTGAAAATGTTACCGAAGCGACCATAGGAAAAATTTTGGTAAAGGTGGGAGATACCGTTCATAAAGGGATATCTGTTCTGGAAATAGAGACAGACAAAGCCGTTGCTGAAATTCCTGCTGCCTTTGATGGCCGTATCCTGGAAATTCATGTGAAAGAAGGACAAAAGGTGAAACCTGGAATTCTTGTGTTCACCATGGAAGAAACCACTACTTCTGTATCTGCTTCAGTTTCCGTCGAAAGCACTCCTGTTCCTTCTCCTGAAAAGGCTACTGTCTCTCCAACAATTGAAAAACCGGCTCCACTCCGACAACCCACCATTCCTATACAATCCGTTCCACGACCTAAATCCAATTTTCCTATTCTTGCACCTCCCTCTGTACGCAGATTGGCAAGGGAGTTGGGTGTTTCACTGGAAGAAATTCCCGTTTCTGACCCCTCGGGCAAAATCTCTGCGGAAGATGTTCTGGCATATCATAAGAGTAAGTTAGAAGGTGTGAGCAATATAGCCTCTGAAATATCTACCCCAGTAAAGACAACGGAGTCTATTACAGAGGAAGGGCTCACCTCGTCATCGGACTCCTGGGGTTCTGTGCAAATCGAACCCATGAGCACTATTCGCAAAAAGACAGCAGAACAAATGGCTCGAAGTTGGTCTGCTCCACATGTAACTCACTTTGATAAAGCCAATATCACACAGTTAGAACAAATTCGCGAAGCCTGGTCAAAAAAGATACAAACAGCAGGGGGTAGGTTAAGTGTGCTCATATTTACTTTGAAAATTGTTGCAGAAGCCTTGAAACGATTCCCGAAGTTTAATTCAAGCATAGACATGGAAAAGGAACAAATTGTCTTTAAAAAATATTACCATATCGGAGTCGCCGTAGACACAAACTATGGGCTGTTAGTTCCTGTCATTCGTGATGTTGATAAAAAGTCTATTAAAGAAATTTCCATAGAACTCCCTCTAATTGCAGAGAAAGCTCGCCAACGGAAACTGGCTCTGGAAGAAATGCAAGGAGCGACTTTTACCATTAGCAATTTAGGTGGATTGGGTGGAACGGGTTTTACCCCAATTGTAAACGCACCGCAAGTCGCCATTTTAGGCATGTCCCGTTCCAGTATGGAGCCCGTCTATCAAGATGGCAATTTTGTGCCTCAATTAATGCTTCCATTAAGTTTGTCTTATGACCATCGTATTATAGATGGTGCAGAAGCCGCACGATTTGCTCGCTGGATTTGCAATGCCCTTGAAAATCCGTGGAATGTGTTTTTAGAATAACCTTAATAAATAAAGAATATATGAGGAGATAAACATGGCAGAATCTTTAACTACACAAGTAGCAGTTATCGGCGCAGGACCCGGCGGCTATGGTGCAGCGTTTATGTGTGCTGATTTGGGTATACAGACAGTTTTGATTGATGTAGAAAAAAATCCCGGAGGAACCTGTCTTTATCGAGGTTGTATCCCGACGAAAACGCTACTTCACATTTCTCACACCATCTCCAACGCATTAGAAGCAAAAAAGTTGGGTGTATATTTTCAAAAGCCAGAACTAAATATGGATGAGATTAGGAAAAATGTGCGGGGTGTTGTAGAACAATTAACAGGTGGATTGGGACAACTTTGTAAATTAAGGAATATCAACTATATTCAAGGTAGAGCAAGTTTTTTAGATTCCAACACATTAGAAGTGTTTCTTTCTGATGGCAAAGAATTACGAATTACAACCCAATACACTATTATTGCTGCGGGTTCACGCCCTGCCTTGTTCGGACAACCTATTGATTCACCTGACATTATGAATTCTAATGTAGCCGTGAATGTAGAAGAAATTCCAGAACGCCTTCTCGTAATTGGTGGCGGATATATCGGATTGGAATTGGGTTCTGTTTATGCGACTCTTGGTTCAGAGGTAACATTAGTAGAAGTTACGGATGGCTTACTTCCCGGGGTAGACAGGGATTTAGTTCGCCCTCTTGCACAACATTTAGAAAAACTATTTTATCAGATACACTTAAAAACCTTGGTTAAACAATTAAAACCACAAAAGAAAGACATCTCTGTTGAAATTGAAGGACCCGAAATTAAGAAGCCCCGACAAAACTTTGATAAGGTGCTGGTATGTGTAGGAAGGAAACCCAATAGTAGTGGATTAGGCTTAAAAAATACAAAGGTATTAGTAGATGAAAAAGGATTTATCTGTGTAGATGAGCAGCGTCAAACAGCCGACCCGGCTATATTTGCTATTGGTGATGTTGCAGGTGGTCCTATGCTGGCGCACAAGGCAACGCACGAAGGGAGAATAGCCGCAGAGGTTATCTCTGGAAAAAATGTGGCTTTCGAACCACAAGCCATTCCTGCCATTGTATTCACAGACCCAGAAATAGCCTGGTGTGGCATCACAGAAGGGGAAGCAAAGGCAAAGAACATGCCTATTCAAGTTTCCAGATTTCCCTGGTCTGCCTCAGGTAGAGCAACAACATTATTCCGTGGTGAAGGTCTAACAAAAATAATTACACACGCAGAGACACAGCAAATACTCGGCTTTGGAATTGTGGGTGTAAATGCTGGGGAACTTATTGGTGAAGCGACACTGGCTATGGAACTGGGTGCAAGCATAGAAGACCTTGATTTGACTATTCACCCTCACCCATCTTTAAGCGAAACAATTATGGAAGCCGCTGGTGCCCTGCTTGGTAGAAGCACACATATTTACCGGAAGAAATCATAAAGGAACAAAACAACCGTTATAGAAAATTGCCACTTATGCAGGCTTTTATTGTAAGAGTTCAAGTTTTCAATTCTTCTTCTTTATCTTTTTCTAACAGGATAGTATAATTTAGTCTATGTAGAAAACTATTCCGAAAGTCAATTTTTGAAAAAGTTATGTAAAAAATCAATGTCTACATTTATATAATTTTTTTATTCGCTTTTATTTCTTCCTGGCTTATTAGAATTGGCTTAAATTGACTTTGTTGAGAGTGGATATTAAGAGAGCGGATATAGGTTTTCGATAAGAGAAACAATCTCTTTATAGTCCATTAACACAGCGATATCCTTGGGTGTAAGCCCGTCCACCTCATTTGCATGAATGTATGGATTTGCACCGTGAAGAAGAAGCAATTCTGCAATGGGAGTGTAACCGAAAAGACATGCCCAGTGCAGAGGAGTGAAATCATAATAATTAGGCTCATTAATATTTGATATAGGCAATAATATGTCTATTACATCCATTCTATTCATCCGAACAGCCACATGAAGAGGGATTTCTCCGAGGTTGTTCTTTTCATTTGGGTCCGCTCCAAATCTTATCAGACTCTGGATGGCTTCTGTAATACCTAAGTGGACAGCCCTGTGTAAAGGACGCGTTTGAGAGGTATCTGTCCCATAGTCTTCCCGAAATGTCTCCATAAGAATTCGTAAAAGCACAGGATGGTCGGATACTCCTATTTTTTCTAGTGGGTTAGTAGTTTTGGGGGAGATGCTGAGTATGTTCATGATTTAACTCCTTTTACCCTACATTTTTTATTCAATTTTCTTCTAATAAGTAGCAATATTTATACCAACAAAATATATTTTTTCAGCGTTCTTTAAGTCTCTAAATTCACAAAACTTATAGAAATAATTAAGGAAAGGACTACTGTCACTTTTATTTTAAGAAAGTAAAATTAATTGACAGAATGGCAGATATTTGGCAATTTTTTGTCTAATCGGTGTAGAAAGGAATGAAGATACAGTAGTATACTATCGTTAAACTGAAAACAAATATGAGGTAAATATAACGAATATGTATATTTCTTGGAAAACGAATGATAAAAAGGATAGATTGATTTTATCCAGATTAATTTTTTCGTTAATTGTAGTTTTTCTCTGTTTAACCTTTTCATGCACTTCTAAAGAGAAACAACCTGCACAGGGAGTCAAGCCGTCATTAAACGATTTATATCAAGCATGGTATACCCAGACAACGCTTCAAAAAGAAAATATAGATTTCCAGACAGCATTAACAATATCTTCTCAAATGATTTCTCTCTATGGAGAGGAAGCCATAAATAAAATTTTCAATGTTCTTGAAAATCCACAAGAGAAGCCATTAGGGAAGTATCTTGCTGTAATGTCTTTGACTCCCTATTTGAAGGGAAATTGGGCAGATAGATTGCGTTCTTTGACGGGACCTGACAAAGAAGTCAATACAAGGGTATGCGCAATAGCCCTTTTAAGTCTTATTCCAACCCCGGAGGTAACAGCCCATTTGAAGGAAATGGTGAATGACCCGGAACCTCGTGTTCAGTTTGAAGTTTTAACTGCTTTAGCAAAACGAGGAGAGCCCGAAGGTATTCAACAAATTGGCAAACTCTGGGAATTATCCAAAGATAGTCCTGAAAAACGAGAGCATATTATATTGTCTATACCTCCTTCTGAGGTGCAGAACTTTCTACCTTTTTTCCGTGAGGCTGCCAGAGATGAGCAGATAACGCCAACCGTTCGAAGAGAAGCAATCACTCAATTAGGTCGTTATGGTAAATATCAAGAAGACATTGACACCTTGAAGTCCATTGTTGATAAAGAAATACAAGCCAATTTAAAAGAGTTGGCGCAAAGTGCTCTGGATGCAGTAAACGCACGACTTCAGAGCAGTTCTCTTTCTCAAAGTTTGCCCTGAACCAAAATCAAAAATGAATGTATAAATTCTTTGGTGTATAATATAAAGAAACATAAGGAGAAATAATTTTATGCTGTTTCGGAAGAAACGGCCTTCTTGGCTTACACAATTACTAAGAAATCAAGAAATAAAAAAGTCTCAATCTACATCGGAAAGAGAGACTTTTTTAATTGAGCGTGAGATGATGCTGAAAGGGACTGATGTTCCGCGTGGAAATAAGATTATTCGTCAGTTTGCTGTTATGGTTAATGGTGCTGTATATGTTGTAACAAGCGGTGAACAGGTAAACCGCGATGTGTATGGAGCACTTTTAGAAGCCGGTGCTATAATTCCTATTCCCGGTGTAGATATTAAACCGAGAAATTTAAGTTCGGGAAATTTACAAATAGAGGACGATTCTGTAATAGAGAATAATTCATGAGCGAATCATCTCTTCGCCTTTCTGTCGCAATGATTGTAAGGGATGAAGAAGAAGAACTCCCTGGATGTCTGGATAATATCAAACAATTTGCCGATGAAATTTGTATCGTGGATACAGGCTCTCAAGATAATACCTTAAAAATTGCAGAGTCAAAGGGAGCGAAGATAAAACAGTGTGTGTGGGATAATGATTTTTCTCTCGCCCGAAATGAATCATTAAGATTGTGCAAAGGAACATGGATTTTTGTTTTAGATGCAGATGAACGAATATCTACCGAAGATGGGAAGAAATTACAACAGTTAGCAGAGAGAGAGACCACATACGCTTATCGGATATGGACAAGGAACTATACGCGTAGGACAGACCGAAGCGATTTCCATTACGCAGAGAAAGATGACCCGTGGAGGCAAGAATTTTTAGGATGGTTTCCAAGTGCAAAAATTCGTTTATTTCCAAACCGCAAAGATATTCAATTTGAAGGACCCGTCCATGAAACTGTGCTTTTATCTTTGAATCGTTTGGGAATCTCTATTATTGATGAAACAAATATTGTAGTTCATCATTACGGAGAACGGAAACCGTTAGAACGGCTTACTGCAAAACAAAAGTTATATTTATTGCTCGGCGAAAAAAAGATTCAAGAACAGGTAGATAATCCACAGGCTTATGTAGAACTGGCATCTCAATACGCTGAGATGGGGATGTTTGTCAAAGCATTAGAATATTATCGGAAAGCCCTTGAAAAGGATGCTAACCATGGAGAGTGTTGGGGAGAAATTGCTTCCCTCTTGTTGATATTAGGAAAAGAGAAGGAGGCAGAACAGGCCTTTTCTATTGCGGTTAGATTGAATGGAGACCATTTTCCTACATGGAGAAATTTAGGACTGTTTTATATAAAATCCCAGCAATGGGACAAAGCCTTAGAGGCTCTATATCAGGCAACTCGAATTAAACCTGATGATTCTGAAATTCTTGAAACTATAGGTGTAATTTTGTTAAAAAAAGGGGAAAAAGAAAAAGCACGAGAATACTTCCTTCTCCTATCGCGTATAAATTCCCAAAATACAAGAGTTCTGGACTATTTAGACTCTTGCAAATAAGCATACTAAATTTGCTTTATTATTTTTTGTTCTAAAGTTTTTTGATAAGAAGCCGATACATATTATTGAACCTTTTAGTAAAAGATTCACCAATGCAAGGATGCAAAGGAAACTTTAATCACGGAGGAAAAAACGATGGGTTTACGAATTAACACAAACATCCCCGCCCTTAATGCAACCCGAACCCTTAGAAAAAATACTCAGGACCTAAACAAATCTCTTGAACGGCTTTCCAGTGGTTTAAGAATAAATCGTGCTGCTGACGATGCTGCTGGTCTAGCTATTGCCGAAGGTTTTCGTTCTGTGGTGCGAGGTGCTCAAGTAGCAGTGCAAAATGTGCAAGATGGGATTAGCCTGATTCAAACAGCAGAGGGTGCTCTCGTAGAAAGTTCAAACATCTTACAGCGTATTCGTGAGTTGGCTGTTCAGTCTGCAAATGGAACAAATAGCGGACAAAATCGAACAGCACTGGACAGCGAAGTAACCCAACTTCTCTCTCAACTCGATTCTATAGCAAAAGATACCGAGTTCAATGGCTTTTACATATTAAGTACCACTCAAAGCATTATTATCCAGGCAGGTGCTCAAGCGGGACAAACATTAGTAATTACTATTCAGGGAGCAAAAACAAGTGACCTCAGTGTAAGTGGAATCTCTATATCAACTCAGGGAGGTGCTGTTTCTGCTCTGAGTATTGTAGACAATGCACTCAAGAGTATTAATATCCTCAGGAGCAATCTTGGTGCTTTCCAGAACCGCCTTGAATTCACAATTAATACACTCGAAATTCAAAAAGAAAATGCCTCATATTCCGAAAGTCAAATTCGTGATGCAGACATTGCCCAGGAAACGGTTAGATTCACTCGGAATCAAATATTGGTAAGTGCAGGAACCTCTGTGTTGGCTCAAGCAAATGTAGTCCCTCAAACCGCTCTACAACTTTTACGCGGTTAAAAAATATAAAGACTTCAAACTCGATTGAAAATAAAGACAAAAAAAATCCCTGACAAGGGATTTTTTGTCTTTTAATACTTGTAAAACCCGCCATAGTCCACTAATAAATTCAATAAATTAATTTATAATGTTTTTTAATTGAAAAATATTTTATAAATGTTATATAATATATATGGAATAGATGAGTTGGTTATTGACAACTAATTTAATATTATTATTACATTTAGAATATCTGCATGTATTAATAGATTTAAGGAAGGTTTTAGTATGGATTATAGTTTATTAGAAAAAGTTCTTTTAACCCATCCTGATGTAATAGAGGTATGCACTATTGCAGTTCCCAAACCGAGTAAGACAAAAGAAGCAAAGATTTTTGTCGTATTGAGAGATAATGCAAAAACGACTCAAGAAGAGTTAATGAATTATTTGAGAAATCAAGTAAATGGGCAATCTGAAAAGATTGAGATTATGATTATAGACGAACTTCCTAAGTCCCCTTCTGGAATTGTCCTCCGGAGAAAATTACTTTCTCTCTGCTAACATTTGAATCCCCCAAAGTAATTGGTTCTCACTGCTCCATTGTTTTACGGCAGACATATAGGACCTGGCTGTCGGGGATTTTATATTTATTAATTTCTTCCTGCGATAAAATCTTTTCAGGTTTGATTTCTTCAAAATCAAATTTACAAAGTCGTTCTTTAAAATCCAGGGGGGAATAACCCCGAACATGGTCAAAAATATCTGGTCTGGGGACTCCATATTCAATGGTTTCCTTTTGGTCCATCATGAAGGGGACCATAAGGAGCAATTCTCCGCCTATTGATAAAATCCGAGCCAGTTCATCTAGGGCTTTTCTGTCATCAAACACATGTTCTAAAACATGCAAGCATACAATCCCTTCAAATTCGCCATCCTTTATGGGTAGATTGTGAATGTCTGCAACAAATCGAGGTGGCTCTACTGCGGATAATGCTTCAGGGGTATAATCCGTTGAGAAAAGATGTAAATTTCCACTTTTCCTCAAAATCTTTCGGAAATGATGTTCTGGGGCAAAATGGAGGATTTTTTTTCTTTGCTGACCTTCGTTTAAGAATAACGGTGGTATGCGTTTAAGGTAAAGAGTAAAAAAGCGGTGCCGTTCATGAGCTCTGCATAAAGGGCACTCTACCTGTGGAACAATAAACCAACCACAATCCAGATAGCGAAATCCATAACCTTTCCAGCCGCAACATGGACATTCAACACGAGGAGAGAAAAAACGATTTTGAAATTTGCGAACTGTATTTAAAAAGTAAGTTTTTGTTGCAGTCCACATAGACTGGAACCCATACCGGGTATATCTCCATTTTAGATGAAGTAAGACATTTCTAACTTTTGAGAAACACATATCGTTCGTTAAATTTAATTTTGGATTAATTCATGAGTTTTAGATATGATTTATTAATGAAAAGAGTATAATAACATAAAAGTAATATTTAAAATATAATGTTTGTTTTGAAAAGAAGATAATCTTAATTAAAAGGAATGTCAAGTTATGAAAAGACAAAACCGCAGGGAGTTTATGAAAAATACGCTTATTTCGACAGGAATGGGTGTGGGTCTTTTACAAAATACTTTATTTGCTCAACAGACAGAAAAAGCCAGGGAAGAAGCAAAGAATGTATCGCCGAATGAAAAGATAAATCTTGCTTTGATTGGATGTGGTGGTATTGGTAAGGTGGACCTTTCTACCTTTTTTCTAAATCCGGAAGTAGATTGCGGTGTTATCTGTGATGTAGATGATGCTATGTTAGCAGATGCTGTTAAGTTGATAGAAGCCCAGAGGGGGCATAAACCCGAGACAGAGAAAGATTTTCGGAAGGTAGTGGAACGGAAAGATGTGGATATGGTTTTGGTTGCAACCCCCGACCATTGGCACGCATTACCCACGATTTATGCCTGCGAGGCAGGGAAGGATGTGTATTGCGAAAAGCCCTTAGGCAAATCTATTGACGAGGGTAGAGCCATTCTGGAATGTGCAAAGAAGAATAACCGCATTATACAGATGGGAACGCATTGGCGTAGTGGCACGCATTATAAGGATGCGACAGATTTTGTGAAATCAGGCAAATTGGGTAAGATAAGGTTGGTGCGTGCCTGGGCATATTTAGATTGGGTGGGAGGTATTGGAAATCCGCCAGATAGCGACCCTCCCGCAGGGGTTGACTACGATATGTGGCTGGGACCGGCTCCAAAACGACCTTTCAATAAGAATCGTTTCCATTTCAATTTTCGTTGGTTCTGGGATTATGCAGGTGGATTGATGACAGACTGGGGAGTGCATTTGCTCAACATCTGCCTATGGGGGATGGGTATGGAGATGCCCAAACGAGTTAGTTCGATGGGTGGTAAGTTTATCGTAGATGATAATTCAGAGACACCCGATACGCAGGTAGCCCTGTATGAATTTCCATCTTATAACCTTGTATTTGAGCAACAAATGTTAGGTGGCATTGGGCCTAATGGCAAACCGCATGGAATGCTTTTCTGTGGCTCCGAAGGGACATTGGTCATAGATGAAGGTGGCTGGGAAGTTATTCCTGAACCCAAAAAGAAAAGTCTGGAAAAATTTGTGGGCGAACCCGGAAAAGATGCAAGGCCTCCTCATGTCCGTAATTTTCTGGATTGTGTAAAGAGTCGTGAACAACCTGTAGAAAATATTGAATTGGCACACTTTGTTTCTACGGTTGCGCATCTGGGAAACCTTGCTTTCCGAACGCAGGCAGAAGTGCACTGGGACCCTGTGGCAGAAAAAGTAACGAATAATCCTCAGGCAGATGCTCTCGTTGGTTGTGAATATCACAACGGCTGGAAATTGACCTACGGTAGGCGAGGATAAATAAGAGTTCACAAAATTAATTGTGAATTATGCCATACTAAACGGTAGAGTGTTGCCCTTTCTTTTCCTTTTTGGATACGACAGGAACAGCATTTTCAGTGTTCTTATATTTTTCGAGAAATTCCCTGAGTAGTTTTCTCCCACGAAAAAGGCGAGACATTACTGTCCCAATCGGACAGTTCATTATCTCGGCAATTTCTTTATAAGAATAGTCTTGTAAATCAGACATAATTACTGCATCTCTGAATTCGGACGGTAATGAATCCAGTGCTTTTCGGACAGGTTCATCTAAAAGTTCAAGGAGATATTCAAATTCATGGGGTTTTCCCATGACCCCAGGGACCCTGCTATCTGGAGCAGAACTTTTTGCTGGCTCGTTCCCAAGCAGTTCTACCTTTGTTGGCTCTTTCGACTTCTTACGGTAATTATTGATAAAGGTATTACGGAGGATAGTAAGTAGCCAGGCTTTTAAGTTGGTGCCTTTTTCAAACTGTCCATAAAATCGAAATGCCTTGACCAGCGCGCTTTGTGTCAAATCTTCTGCATCTTCACGATTCCGGGTAAGTTGAAATGCCACACCCAACATCAAGTCAAGATATTTCACAACTTCCTGTTCAAACTCAGGAGAGTATGAGTCTAAATTTTTGTCCTTCTTGTTCAAAGAAGCCCTTTCCAAAAAATTACCTTTTTCGATTACTTTTCAAAAACAAGTTTATCAATTTCACAGCCTTTTGAGCAACATAATAATTAATCTGTAGTTAAAAATGAATGATTTATAAGTTAAAAACAGCAAATAAACCTTCAAATATGTCTTTTAACCCTGATATAAGATATACTATTATATCCTTCTATATTCTTTATTTAAAACGGGATTTTTTTAAATGATACTGGATAAAATTGTTGAAGCCAAAATAATAGAAGTAGAACAAGCAAAGAGAATAAAGCCTATATCTTTGCTTTTGAAAAAGATAAAGCATTTAACACCGCCTCGGGATTTTATCCATGCCTTAACGCCAAAAGGACCTTCTATTATCACAGAGATAAAACGGCACTCGCCATCACGGGGACCTATCTGGGAGGATTTGGACCCTTCAGAATTGGCAAGACAGTATGAACAAGCAGGAGCCGCCAGTATTTCAGTTTTAACCGATATTCGTTTCTTCCATGGAAGTTTAGAAGATTTACAAAAGGTTTATAGAGCGGTATCTATCCCCTGTTTACGAAAGGAATTTGTGGCAGATGAATACCAGATTTATGAATCGCGTGCTTCCAATGCAGATTCCCTTTTGCTTATTGTCCGAATTCTCTCAGATGAGCAATTGAAGGATTATATAAGTTTAAGTCATGAATTAGGTATGGAACCGTTGGTAGAGGTTCATAATGAAAATGAGGTTGAGCGTGCTATATCTGCGGGTGCAAAGATTATCGGCATTAACAATCGGGATTTGGATAGCCTGGTTGTGGACATGGAAACTACTGTCCGGTTGAAAAAAAATATTCCTGATGGCTATATTGTAGTTAGTGAAAGTGGGATTAGCCAGCCTCAAACTATACAACGATTTTATGAATTAGGTGTTCAAGCATTTTTAATTGGCGAATCTGTATTGCATAGCCGCAACCCTGAACAGTTTATCCCATGGCTTTTAGGAAAAGGTGCGCTAATCCAATGAAAGTTAAAATTTGTGGCATAACAAATAAAGAAGATGCTTTAATGGTCTGCGAACATGGAGCAGATGCTATGGGTATTGTCCTGGCTCCAGAGGCAAAAGTCCGGAATCGCTATGTCTCCTTTGAAGAAGCCATAGAGATATTAGAGGTTATACCCCCTTTTATAACCACAGTTGCAGTTGTTGTAAATGAGCCGATGGAAAAGTGGGTGCAGTATCTAACTTACTTTGACTATATCCAGATGTGTGGTGAAGAGTCGCCTGAAGATATACCTGTGGGTCAATCCATTATAAAGGTTTTTGGAGTTGATGAAAATTTTACACTTCAACAATTGCTTGCATATAAGGTGCGAGGATATCTGCTGGATGTGAAAACGGAACAAGCCCACGGAGGCACAGGCTCTGTTTGCAACTGGGATAAAGCGAGAGAGGCAGTTGAAACAGGGAAACCGATTATACTTGCAGGTGGGTTAAATATAGATAATGTTTCAGAAGCCATTCGAACTGTTCGACCCTATGCGGTTGATGTGTCCACAGGGGTAGAACAATACCCGGGAAAGAAGGATGAAAACCTTGTCCGAGAATTTATTTACAGAGCAAAAAACGCCTTATCCCAATGAGAAAGGCAGATTTGGGGAATTTGGTGGTCGGTTTGTGCCAGAGACGCTTTTCACGGCTCTGGAAGAGTTGGAACAAGCCTTCCGTTCTGCATGGGCAGATACGGAATTTCAAAAAACTTTCCAATATTATGCACAGAATTATATCGGCAGACCTACCCCTCTGTATTTTGCACAACGATTAACCGAGCATTTAGGTGGTGCACAAATCTACCTTAAGCGTGAGGACCTGGCTCATACGGGCGCTCACAAGATTAATAATGCTTTAGGTCAATGTTTATTGACAAAGCGGATGGGTAAAACACGAGTAATTGCGGAAACAGGTGCAGGACAACATGGCGTTGCAACTGCGACTGCTGCCGCTTTATTAGGTTTGGAATGCTGTATCTATATGGGAACAGAGGACATTGAACGGCAACGGCTAAATGTGTTTCGTATGCAACTTTTGGGTGCCAGGGTTATAGGTGTAGACTCAGGCAGCAAAACATTAAAAGATGCTATTAACGAAGCCTTACGCGATTGGTCGCTCAATGTAAAGGATACCCACTATGTTTTAGGAACGGTGCATGGTCCACATCCTTTCCCGTGGATGTGCCGTGAGTTTCAAAAAATTATTGGCATTGAAGCACGACAGCAAATCCTACAACAGGCTGGAAGGTTGCCAAATATGCTGGTGGCATGCGTAGGTGGAGGTAGTAATTCAATCGGACTGTTCTACGAATTTCTGAATGACAAGGATATTAAGATGGTCGGCGTGGAAGCCGGTGGAAAAGGATTGGTTCCGGGTATGCACGCAGCACGATTTGCTGGTGGAAGTTTCGGAATGCTACACGGTGCACAAAGTTATGTATTACAGGACGAGTTTGGTCAAATTGGCAGTACTCATAGCATATCCGCAGGTCTGGACTATGCCAGTGTAGGTCCGGAACACGCCTGGCTACATTCCACAGGCAGAGTAGAATATACTTATGCAATGGATGACGAGGTATTGGAAGCCTTTCAATTATGTGCAAGATTAGAAGGGATTCTACCTGCACTGGAAAGTGCTCATGCCCTTGCGTATGTCATAAAAGAAGCACCACATCAGAAGTCTGACCAGATAATTCTGGTCAACCTTTCGGGTCGCGGAGACAAGGATGTAGAGCAAGTCCTAAAATTTATTAAACTGGACAAATAAACATGAATAGAATTGAAAATAAATTTAAAGACCTAAAAAAAAGGAATGAGAAGGCTTTCGTAGCATTTATTACTGCTGGACACCCTTCACCCCAGTATTTTGAAAATATTATTCTGGCTTTAGATGAAGCAGGTGTTGACATTGTTGAAGTTGGCTTGCCATTTTCAGACCCGGTTGGAGACGGTCCCATTATTCAAGCAGCCTCTTCTCACGCATTACAACAAGGGACCACCCCACCAAAAGTTTTAGAATGGATTTCTAATGTAAGGAAGAAAACGGAACTGCCCATTCTTCTATTTTCCTATTTCAATCCTATCCTGGTTCAGGGTATCCCTGCTTTTCTGCAAAAAACAGCCCAGGCAGGTGTAGATGGAATTCTCTGTGTGGATTTACCCATAGAAGAAGCCGATACATACAAAGAAGAGGCACAAAAAAATAATCTGTCCACAGTATTTTTAATTGCACCCAATAGCCCAGAAAAACGGATTAAAAACATTGTTCAAAAATGTTCTGGCTTTGTCTACTATGTTTCCCGTTTAGGGGTTACAGGCGAAAAAAATAACATTGCAACAGATATGTCCCAAAATGTGGCTAAAATAAAAAAATATACGGACTTGCCCGTGCTTGTAGGGTTTGGCATATCAAAACCTGAACATGCTTCATTTGTTGCCTCAGTTTCCGATGGTGTTATAGTCGGCTCTGCATTTGTTCGATACCTGAACGAACACATCAACAATCCCCAATGGGAAAAAGATTTTGTCCAATACATAAGACCCTTAGTAGCAGCCACAAAATCCGTTCACTGATTTTGTAGAAAATACATTCGCATTTTTTCAACATCCTGATATGGTTCTTTTTATTTCCTCTCATGCCGTATTTGTTCAAGGAAAAATGCTACATTAGTATCAGGCACATACACAAAAATATACTATCTTATCGGTAATCAAAAATTCTTTTAATTTCCAACTTTCCATAAATTAAGTAAAACAACTATGAATAGAGGTAGAAATAAGATGGGCTATGTTTTAATTTCTATGAAATAGATATAATACGAGAGAAAATAGAAATGGGAGATTTTAAAATTATGTTGCTATATTGTAATATTCCTTGCTTCTTTTAGTGTCCCTGGTAGTTAATTTTTTTGAATGTTGAATTGAGCCCCACTTGACGATGGATTTGGGATAAATCATGTAGGGAACTATAAGAATATCGCAAACAGCGTGTTGTCATACCTTTAAAACTTTGCCCAAGTGGCAACTCCCACGAGCGCGGACGCTCGGGATACCCTTTAAAACCTCTTATGAGTTATCCTTTTATAAATGTCATATTCTTTTCTACCGCTACCTTGCTGAAAGAGTAAGAAGAAGAAGGCGTATGCAATACGCCCCTACATTCCAGAAATTTTTAAACAGACCCATCTCGAATATATAAATAGATATAAACCAAAAGACTCCTCACCTTGCGAAGGGGCAGTGTCGCGTTAGCGACGGAGGGGTCATGTCCCCTCAAACACCCCCTGTCTAATACCCCCATCAGTAATACCCTACTTTCTTTTTGTCTTTACGATAAAACTAAAACCCCTTCCTGTCATTTCAGACATCGTTTCTGTCTTTTCGAGCGAAGCGAGAAATCTTTCCCTTTGTCTTTTAATCAGACAGTAGTAAAGCTATACCAATAACTTAATTTTTAGAGATTGTCAAATTATTTTTTTTGAATACTCTGAATGCAACATAAATTATGTGAGAAAAACCTTTTTCATTAGAGACCCTTACTACTCTATTAAAAAAGCCACTCATCTTTTTCAAGATATTATCTTGTTCCACCTTTAATGTCCTCACTTTTTTAGTTTAAAAGAACATACATATTTACGCTACAAAAAGGGACAAATAAATTTAGTAAAATCTTATATTTTGATTATTTTCCACTATTAACTGCTTTGTGTATCTAATTCAATTTGCAACTGTTCCACACAAACTCCTTCACCTGTATTGCGAAACACACTTTCAGCCGAAACGAATATTTGCAAATTGCTATTATTTGTCATTTCTCTTTCGGAAATTTTTGGAATTTCAAATAGGGAACAGACTTTATTATAGCCTTTGTCCAATATACAAGGTTTATCTGCCTCTTCTAACAGTAGTTTTCCATCACTCTGGTAGAGTTTCCAGACAATAAATGTTTCTGTATCGTAAGAATTGGCATAGACACGCATAGAGGCTATGTATCTCTCTGCTCGCAAATGTTCCACATTACTGCTATTATCTGGGTTTAAAAACCCTTTAAATGCTTCTATCCCTTGCCCTGTGCTTAAAGTCAGTGGTCCGATAGATGGGACCAGTAGCATTGTTGTAATAAACTCTCTTCTTGAACAGGATGTTTTTCCCATTATACAAACCTATTAAATATTATAAATTGATCTTTTTTATGATATAGAACAAGTCTAGTTTTAATCCCTTGTCCAGATTGTCAGATTTTTCAAGTCTCTCGATTTTGCAGGGAGAAATGTTATAGCGAGAACATATCCAATAACAAACAATAGAGCATCCGCTATTAATCTTGTGTAATAGGTGTCAAAGGGTTGTGCAAGGAATTTACTTATACTTTCAGACAATCCCATGCTTAAGAACAAGTCTTTTGTAATCCAGCCCAATTCGATGCATGAAATATAAGTACAAAATATTACAGTAACAACAATCCCACTGAATACGGCTCTTCCATCACCACGCTTTGTCATGAAACCTAAGACATAAAGTCCTAAAAGCCCTCCTGCTGTGATGGAAGACAGTTTTGTAGCGGTATCCTGTAAAGTCTTACTTTCTGCCATTAATAAGAGCACAGCACCTCCAATCATTATTATAGAACTTACAATGGAAATTGCTTTAGCAACATATACATAATGCTGGTCAGACCGGTCTTTGGCAATATGTCGCTTGTATATGTCAACTATACTTACTGCCGAGATGGCGTTAATACTGGAAGAAAGAGATGACATCGCGGCTGCGAGCACCCCTGCAATCACCAGACCCGAAAGTCCACTGGGTAGAACTTTCACGACAAAATAGGGCAATATTTGGTCTGCTTTTAATTCACCTGTAAGCATTGCATGTGCCTGTGGGTCAGGGAAAAATTTGAAATAAACATATAAACTGGTTCCCAAAAACATGAAAAATGCCCAGGTAGGAACGCTACACAAACAGCAAACCCATATTGCCTGGAAGGCATCTTTGGGACTTCTCGCCGCTACATATTTCTGAATCACATTTTGATTGCTACTGTATTCTGTAAGCCATTGGTTCAGCCCTACGAGAAGCATCATGAGTATCGTTTTATCTGAAAGTGAAAATCCCCATTTTGCAGGTTCAAGTTTGCCTGTTGCCATATTCAAATCACCCAACATAAACTTCCCATCGGCAACTGCTTCTTTTATGATTGTCCCCAATCCACCGGGCACACTCCATATTACCACTCCCAGACAGATAAAGCCACCTGCCCAGAGTAAAAACGATTGTATAAAGTCCGTCCAGATGACTGCTTCAATCCCTCCTAAAACCGTATAGAACGATGTAACAATCCCTCCAATTAAAACACATACATACGGATTCAGATGTGTCATTTCATAAACCAGCAGACTAACAAGATATAATATTAAACTGAGGCGAACCAACTGACTTATTACAAAGGCTATGGCTGCGTATATACGCGTTACAGGTCCAAAACGACCTTCTAGATATTCAAATGCGGATACAATTCCCGCACGCCGATAAAAAGGCAAGAAAATCAAACTTGCAAGATACACACCGACAGGCAGCATAAGGCAGAGTAAAAAGCGAAGGTAAGCCGTTTTATAAGCATCTGCCGGATATGCTACAAAGGTTATGGAACTAATACTGGTCGCAAACATGGATAAGCCTAAAAGCCAGCCGGGAAAGGAACGCCCACCTAAAAAATAGCCCTCCGTGCTTCTCCCGCGATGTGCAAACAAAGGTCCCATCGCTGACATGGCTAAAAAATAAACAATCAAAACAATCCAATCAAACAAGGTAAATTGTGACATCTATATCTCCTTTACAGGTTATCTGGATTTATTTTCTACTAATTATAAAGGATTTTTAAACAAATATTTTCAATAACTTTACATGTTTTTAACTACTTATAGCAAGTAAGAAATCCTGTCTTATTCATTAAGTAATGCTTTTATATAGAAAAATATTAGATAAACAACTACTCTACCATATTCCAATGACAATACAAATTTTTATAAACTCTCTGCGGATGTGGGTCTGGATTGAAATCTATACAATAATTCTAAGGCAAAACAGATATATTAAAATATGTCATCTATTCTATTCTATTCTATTCCATTATAGTTGCAATATAAATTTGCATAAAATCTTTTGTCTGATGGATTTGGATTGCAATCTATACAATAATTCTGAGGTGAAAGGTATATTTTCAGGTGCTTATCCATCCAGATTAACTCCTCTTCCGAGAAACATCCTTCTATAAGATTCTCCAGCGAAGCAGGATATTCTCCATAATGAGCATAATATTGTTCCAGCAAAGTAATTAATATTGAACTATATAAAGCACATAGCGAATAATTGTGTCTCACAAACATATATTGCCAAATTTCACCAAACCAATATACATTAAATTCACGCATATAAAGTCCCCCGTATGTTTTAAGCAATTTCATTTTACCTAAAGGTATGGAAAGTTTCCCTTTCTTGTATGTTACTGCGTCTTCAAGGTCTTTCCATGTGGCTGACTCAAAATCCGATTTATATTTGTTCAATAGACGGGCTATATCATTATATAAAAGTGCCAGTACCAGATTAGGGATAACTTTATTGGAATTTTCTTTTGCAATATTTTTTTGCATAATTATAAAAATATTCTCAATTTCAAATAACAAATTTTTATACGCTATCTTAAAGTCTCTTAATCTGCATCTTTCCTTTGCCTCTATAAGAGAATTTACTATATGCTCATAGAAGGTATCTGCAAGGGATGGACAGAGAACCACAGAATTGACTACATAGGACAGGTGTTTTGTTAAGAAAAAAGAATAATAAAAATTTATATTTTTAAGCAGGATACCCACTTGTGTAAAGGTATCCAGCCAATCCAGAGCATTCTCATAATCCCCTTTCTCTAAATACAAAAAAACATTTGCAAATTCTACAAACATCAATTCACGCATACTTCTAATAGATAATGAATCCTCATAAGGAAGAAAAAAATGCTTTTCATCTATTTTTTTGAGGTTGCTCAAAATATCCTGTGAATCGTGGAGTAAATCCGATTTCCATTCTTTCCCTGGAAACATACAACCAAATCGAGCCATCTCAGGAGGGGGCTCTGTATATTTAAAATTTTCAGAATAAAAGTTAAACTTATCCCAAACAGATTTTTCCATCGCTAAAATACGATTGTAATAGAATAAATCATGGAAATAATCCTCTACGCCATAAGGGTCAAATTTTTTTACCTTAACAGAACTATTTTTGTCCTCTGCACTATCCATGTTTTCTGGCGTATAGGATTTCAATCCCAGAGGTGTAAAATATCCATAACATATCTTCCACGCCATATCTGATGCTTTTTTATAATAGATGTCCCTATTCTCATCAGAATTAATTCTTTTAATCAGTTCTTTATATTCAGGACATATCGGAGGTACGGAGAAAAAGGTTCTTACAAAAAGTAGAACTGCTAAAGGCAAGAATAAAATCGTTACAAATAAAATAACCGTGCTGCGAAGCGACCTCAACCCTTTCTTCTTAGACATACATGTTCTTCCACCCTAATTAAGGTTCACACAAACTTTAATCCATTATACAATAGTGCCTACCCCTGTCCCGTAAAAAATCAGGAAAAGTTCTCTTTAATTATGAGAGTGTTCTTAACCAGATTATATATTTTTATACACTACTGTCCGCTAAAAGAATTGGAGTGATGTAGTTTATTTAGAATAGGGTTAATTGTTGGTCAGGTTCTCTAATACGGGTTCTAAACCTATAATAGTCTTTACAGGATAATAGGTCTATAATGTTCACTATATCCATAGCCGCCTCTTCAAATATCCTCGATAAAT
>CAZJTZ010000019.1:0-58614 GCA_964549105.1 uncultured Nitrospirales bacterium | reverse complement strand
TTTAATGCTTTCTTTTGAGTCATGTAAGGGTTTATCCAGAATATATTACTGTATGTTGGTAGATTCATCATCACTACAAATTATGGATTCAACATAACTTGCATTTTGTAGGGGCGTATTGCATACGCCTTCTTTTTTATTACCTTTTTATCGGACAGGAACGGTGTGAAATATTAAAACCACTGTTTCAGGTCTATTTTAGTATAAGGGCGATGGGATGCAGTTACAGGTGGATTATTACCTGCAATGGACGCATACACAGTTAGATTTTTAGGGTCAAATACACAAGAATGAAGAGTATCTGTATTCAATACAGGCCCATTGGCAAGCCATTCCAGAGCCATCTGGATAGTAATGGGTCCTTTCCCTTCTTGATTTTGAAATTGTTTGCCTAACCAGTCATAACGCTGATAAGTGTTATGGTTCGTGAACAAAACAAGTATTAGACGAAATTGTTCCCAACTCTCAACTTTCAATGGTGGTTTAAGAAGTGGACCTACACGCCTGGCTAATGCGACTAAACCTTCTTTGCTTGCGGGATGGTTTGTTCGCCGTATCATATCAGGAAGGGCATAATGTTTGGTCTCTTCATTCTCCTTTGGGTCATTTGCTTCATAAACATTCTTTATAATAGGGTCGGACTCAATTGCCCTTGCAGAATGTGTGTTGGCATCTGTAATTGTGTAATTCCAACCTGTAGATTCTGGTCCTTTCGTGACGACCTCTACTGCCTTTTCCAGAGTGTCCTGCTCTAATACCATACGAACTGTGATAAAGCAGGGGCGTCCATCAAAGGTGCTGTTGATAGTGGGAAGTGTGGCTTGACCCACAGATATTCCGTGAACATTTATCCCCGTTAGACTGCCCAGTGCTCCTGTCCAACCCATAAGCATATACGGTTTCGTATCCACAGGATGATACACAAAAATTACAGCATCGTCTTGCACATCTCGTTTTGTACTCCAATCCAGATTGCGTGCATGCAGGATTCTACCATCTTCCGTCCATTTACCCCAGAAAGCAAAATTGGTGCACTGCGGGACAGCACTCAAATCCGCTTTACCGACAGCATGCACTTCAGAAGAATCCGGTGAAAAGCCTTTACCCATTTCCGGTGGGGTATTTGCAGGAAAATGAAGAATTTCTGCAACAGTCGTGCCTAATAAAAGTTCATCAAAAGTAATGTCTGTTATCCCCGCTTTTTTCAATCCATCAATTATACCTCGTGTCTCCTCAATAAATCTTTCTGGAATATTTTTTACCATCCTTGCAGATTGGGCATATACATATTCAGGTGTATAGCCCCGGTCCCACAACGCCTTTTTGATATAGCCCGTCTTGAACACATGAACAATATTTTGTGCAAGCATTCGACCCTGTTGAACGCCCATTTCGTAATAAGAGCCTTTCAGAACGCATAATTTCAAATCGCCAACCTGATATAAAGTCCCCTTGCCTTCATGGTCAAGTTCTTTCACTTCAGGATTTTCAATAATTTGCGGCGTGAACCAATCAGATGTTTTTTGTGTCGTTGCCTCTTCACCGAAAACTACGGCTGACATGCAAAAGAAGATTAGATATATGAAATTTACGAACCACAGCCATGGATACCCTACTTTGTTTCTTTTACTATTATTCATTGTACCCTTCCTTTCCTTATCTGCGAGTTTTTATGGATTTATTTGTTTTTAATGACTGCTAAAGAGTGAAAATAGTTTCCAAAATTTTATTTAAAAAAATACTATTGTTTTTTTGTGGGAAGGAACTATTCCAATGTGATAACTTTAATAGATAGTTTATAAAGACCTATAAGACGAATAGCCATTACAGCAGCACAGGGTATTTAGGTAAATTATCTTTCCCTGCCTGATTGAATGACATCTATGGGTAATTCTACTCTATAGGGGTCTTTGTATAAGCCAATGTTTTCATAAGGAATGGCAGTAAAATCAAAGTTTTGAGATTTGAGCAAGGAAGTGTTTATTGAAAAGTTGCCTTGCTTTGCCTGAGGGAAAAGTTGCTCATCCTTTGTTTCTAAATTATTTTCAAAAACGAAGTTAGGTGCGGCTCTAACAATACTCTTATCACAATTCCAGAAGATATTTTTTTGTGCAGTGTTTTTGTTATTGTCTTCTAACAGGTTTTTTAACTCTGGATATCGTTCGAGGTAAAGTGCTTTGTCAATTTGTGGTGAGTTTAGTACATCTTTTACAAAATTTTCCCATCTTTCCTTTTCCCATGGGCTATTACTAATGCCTGTACGACAATTGGCAAAGATACAATTTTCGATGAGATTGTCCTTACCTCCATGAATCTGGACTCCACCAAATAGACCGGAAGAAGAATGATAAAAGATATTGCCGTAGATACGCACCCCGCAGATGGCGTCATCTAATCGTATTCCAGCCTGACCACAAGCAGGTTGCTCAGCACCTTCCTGCCAACTACCGATATGATGCCAGTAATTGAAACGATATTCTACTCCTTGATAGGTTGGGTCTCCCCACATATCGGCACCGCCCTGGTCATCGGATTCCAACAGCACATCAAACACTTCATTGAATTCAATGAGACAGTCATTGGCGTCTATTCGGAAGGCACTACTTGGAATGCGGTGGACTAAATTGTGTGAAAGGGTATGCCCTACGCCATTAGCATATACCGCAGGATTGTAGGTATGGTCAATGCGTGCCAGATTTGAGAAGTGGCAATTATCAACGACAAAACCACTGGGTAGGAGCGTTTTGCGGTCTCCGCCATTCATATAAACTCCACCTTTACCTAAATTGCAGAAATCGCAAGATTGGACTCGATGGTTTTTACCCTTATCCATTGTCAAGCCATATCCCCCCGATTCGCAGAAACTACAACCTGACATTTGCAAATTCTCACCACCAAAAATTTGGACCAGGTTGGAAGCCCCCAATCGAAAATGTATTCGTTCAAAGGAAACATTATCCACATTTTCCATAATAAGTAGAGGCTTATCAAAGAGAGAAAGTTCTATCACCGCTCCTTCAATAGACGAAGGAGGATAAAAGTAGAGCAAAAGATGTTCGCGGTCAATATACCATTCGCCGGGTTGGTCTAATTCACATAAAAGGTTCAGTGCATAGTATCGAGCACCTTCTCGATAACCATAGACAGAGCCTGGCCCTTCCAAATACACCTCTTCCTTATCCGTGTCAATTGAAACAACAGATTCATACGAATCTGCCCAATCATAAAACCAGTAACCATAGAGTAAAACATTAGGCTCTTTAGCCCATTCTAGTAATGGACAGCCATCTAATTTCAATTTTACATTTTTTAATTGGTTTGAGTCCGGACTGGATGGCTCATCTTTTTCACCTTCTACACCAGACACTTTCAGAAAGCCTTTATTAGGATAACGGGCTATGGTCATGGGTGATTTGTTATAAAACAATTCGGGACAGGGATAGGTATTGTAATTTTTATAATTTCTATCAGGTGTTCGCACCTTTTTACTTCCAAAACCTGCCAATTCCAATGGAGGCAAAGAGGTTATCCCAAAATTTTTTAAATCTGTAACATAAACTTTATCTTTTACCTCAGGGCGAAGTCGTTCAGAGCCGGGTTCATTCTCTACCTTCTTAAATTTATCCAGATGAACACCCCCATTGAATATAACTAAGGCGTCTTTTTCAGCACGGTAAATGATAGGAGATTCAGAAGTTCCACTGTCTTCTTTTTGTAAAAGGATAGTATCCCTTATTGAGTATTCTCCTCCCTTCAAAACTACTTCAATGCCACCCTGTGGTAATCCATTTGTGCTTCTTATCTTACGAATTTGTTCTTGAACTTGTTTCAAAGAAGTAAATGGCGATTCTTGTGTCCCATTGCCAGTATTTTCTTTTCCTGAGGTTACATACAAGGTCAAAGATGGCTCTAATCCATCGCAATTGATGGAGAAACAACCAATAAACAATGCAATACTTATAATAGGGACAAAAAACAAAAGTGGCTTTCTCATTTTCATTTCTAAATCTTGCATTAATGTTTTTCCTTTTGAACATGATTTATCCAATAGTTTAATTCTTTTCGTAATACTTTTATCCCTTTTCCCTCCAATTCTCTGGGAAGGGGATAAAAGGCTCGCGGTATTTTCAGTCCTGAAATTTTCTTTTTTAGATAATCCATTAGTTGTTCTTCCCTATTTTTCTCAGTAAATTTTACAAATGCTATGGGAATGTGTCCGAACTCTTCATCTTCCACAGGCATCACTACGGCTTTGTCCACATATTCGCTGGACATAATAAAATTTTCAATTTCTTCAGGTTGGATATTCTCGCCTCCACAGATAAATACATTATCCTTCCTCCCTAATATACAAAGATAGCCATCTGAAGTCCATCCTCCAAGGTCTTTTGTATTAAACCAGCCCTGTTCATCAAACGGCTGAGTTATCTCATCATCTTTCAAATACCCCAGAAATCGGCACGGTCCCCGAACAGATATTGTTCCATCTTTTTCTATTCGTACCGTATTCGGGATTAGCGGTTTTCCAGCAGTCAACAAATGTTCCAGAGTATCATTTGCAGATGTAGTAGTTGTTTGAGAAGCCATTTCTGATAAACCGTAGGTGGTATACAAAGGTAAACCCATAGAATAGCATGCTCTAACAATGCCGTTAGGTATGGGTCCCCCTCCCAATAGAATACCTTTCATGCCGCTATGCAAATGTAAGTGTTTTTTATCCAATAATCTTTTCATAATGGTACTGACCACAGATACATGAGTAATCTCAGCAGGTAAGTCTTCCTCCCACCAGCGATGATTTTCATCGGGCAGATATACACTTCCCCCACCTTCTATTGCACGAAACCATGTAGATAAACCAGAGACATGAAACAAAGGTAAGGACAGAAGCCAGGTATCACCATACTGGAAGGGCAAATTTTGATTGCTATACTGAGCATTGGTCAACACATTTTCTAATGTCAACACAACTTTTTTAGGGGAACCCGAACTCCCAGAAGTCATAATAATAAATACAGATTCTTCACAAATCCTTTTTGTATTTTTTATTTTTGACGAGGTTGTTAGATTTAATTTTTCTATTTCTTTAATGGGAATAATAGGGATAGGCACATCCAAATATTTATTAAGATATTCATCAGGGCAAAAGAGTGCCTGAACTTTTAGTTCTTCCATATTTTTTGAAACAGATTCCCACGGCTCATGTAAAGAAAACAGGACTATTTCCGAATGAAGTTTTATCAATGAGCCTATCAAGATAAGTGTTTCTATGGAAGGAACAGGTAAAAGGCCAACTCTACATCCTTCATAATGCAATAAATGTCTTGCATAAATTTCAGAGGACTCCCATACCTCTTTGAAAGAGAGAACCTGGTTTTGAGATTTAATCAAAGGACATGATGAACGATTGTGAAAATAGTCTTGAATATTAAAAGAAAACACGACTCTTTTTATCCTTGGATAAATTTGCAATTGTTACCATTGCACTACAATAGTAACCGTTTTTTCAGTGGGGCTTGCTTTGTATTCAAAACGCAAGTCCTTAAAGGGGTTATAGGGATAGGGTTTGCTATTTACTGCAACCTGTCTTGCAACATCGCTCTTGGGGATAAAGATAACCGTTGCAGCAGTATTTCCCTCGGGTTCATAAGTCAATTTGAAAAGATTTCCTTTGGTGAACCATATAGGGTTTTTGCCTGCAATTCGTTGAGGATAGGTCTGAATTAACTTGCTCAACATGGGCTTTGTGTTCCCTTCGCTGTCCAACATTCCACTGGGATTGTCTGTATCACGGTCAAAGGAATTATATATCCACCCTAATTGATATTGGTCCATAATTGCGAACCAATCATTCAGATATTTTAAGGACTCACTTATATTGGGTCCAATACTGAAATCCGTAACTACCATAGGAAGTCCCCAGCGACGCGTTTCGCGGACACGCTGTGAGATAGTAGTTGACATCAACCAGCGATTAGTTTTCCCATAAGTGCTATTTTCACTTTCAAAAAAAGGGTCAAAATAGCGGACAGCATATACTGCAAAATCTACAGGTTGAAATTGCAATGCTGTAGGTATTACGACACTAACAATTGACATAGGTTGAAAATAGAGGGGTGTTTGAAAATTATTATTCACTTTCATTTTTTCAATACGCTGATAAAACTCTGTCAGAATAGTCTGTTCAAAGCCAGACCCGACATGGGGCCAGGGATTGTCAAACATTTCAAGACCAACAAGGTTAGGTTGTTTATGCACATGGGAGAGAACATACTTGACCATTTCAACATAACTGTTCTTCAATACTTCACTTCGCCAAAAATTATCAAAACAAACCATCACAGGTTTCGTAAAATAATTTTTATAATGAGGTGAAACGGGGGTAAAGGGCAAATCATCATCATCCACAGCCCAGGGAGGAAAACCACCCCCGCCATAACGCTTGCTAAATAAGTCCTGGTGAATACACAGAAGAACATCAATACCTAACTCATCCAGCCATTGTAATCGTTCTAAAGTCCTTTGCATATATTTTTCATTATATTGCCCTGAGGCAGGTTCAACTGCTTCCCAGAGAATAAAGTATCGCACCAGATTGAACCCCCACTCTTTTAATCGAGCAAAGTCCTCTTTTTTTTGCCACGGCAGAAAATCCTCTGACTTCTTTACAGAATGGGAAACAGATACCCCATGATAGATAATAACTCTACCAAATTTATCAATTAAATAAGGGGGTTTAAGATAACCTGTATCCTCTCCTTTCCCCTTTGACTGAGCATACGACAAAAATGAAATTAAAAATGTTAAAGATAGCAGTAGCACCCACTTTATTGGGTATGACCTTTTCCCTATTTCTTTTTCCATTTACAAATTCATCCCTTCATTTTTTCTAAATTCAAATAAACTATAAAATTCTAATACATTCTCTTACTTTACAACAACAAACAACTTTGGTTATAATAATATAACAAGTGGGGTCGTAGCTCAATTGGGAGAGCGCATGACTGGCAGTCATGAGGTCGGGAGTTCGATCCTCCTCGACTCCACCATTTTTAGTATGATTGGGTAGTGGGTATCTTTGCCTCCTTGTTGTAAGAAGAGAACAGGATTGAAATTTTTCATTTCACTTTTGATTTACTATTTTTATATTTGTCCTGAAAAGAAAATTGTAAAAAAAATTATAAAACAAACCTCCTATTTTTTATTTCAATCCAGTTGTAAAAGAACATATAAAGTCTTTCAAATATGCTTAAGCTATAAAGAATTAACATGCTTTTAATAAATTACTTAATGTATGATATTAAAATATAATACACTTCATTGAAGGTAAATAAATGGTTTCAGAGATACAAGACATTAATACTTTCTGGGCATATAAGAAAGGGACACTTGATAAAAAAGGAGTGTTAGTGCTTTTAGATAATGTGCAGTTTATATACGAATTGGCTCTTGCCCAGTTAGAGATTCAAGCCCTTGATATAGATTTTCAAAGTTGAAAAAGTTTCAAGAAACGAAAAAGAACTATTTGTCCCTGTGTCATGGAAAATTTTTAGTGCCTATAATTTAATGGGGCAAATTAAACACGAATTTAATTCCACAAATAGACAAATGTATACAGAAGATGCTCTATTGGCGGAAGGCGACATTCAGGATTTGCCATCTGAAAATAAATAAATAGAAATTACCTCTTTTATAGGCAAGTATGTTATTTACAGTTCTGCTTTGCTATTGGGGGTGGGTAAGGTTCCCTGTCCTTTTTTGAGTAGCCATATATTTCGGAAATATACAAAGAGCGTTGTCAATAATCCCAAAGCGTATAGCCACTCACTCTGGAAAGAATAGGATATAATCTGCAGAGCGGAAGCAAAGAGACTGATATACCAAAAAATGGGTGGAATGACACTCTGTTTTTTTACTTCTGTCGCTAACCATTGAATCAGAAATCGCAAAGCAAAAAGAGCCTGACCCAAAAGACCCAGGAGTATCCAGAAACTGTGCTGTATTGCTAAATGTCGCTCCATTCCTCGAACATGGAAAAATTTTTGATAGAACACATAGATTATCACTATTGCAGAAACAATAAAGGCTACCACCACAAGTGTATGGGCAAAGTAATATCGAAAGGGCGTCAGTTTCCCCCGCTCCCGCCAGATGTGAATTAAATTACGGACATATACCAGCAAATTGAATCCATAACTGAATACACCCACAGGGGATAAAATGAATACCCCATACCCCAGAAGCATAATAGAACCCACAGCACTCATATACCAGAAAATAATAGGGATAACACTTCGCCCCAATTTCTCTGACCAAATCCACTGGACATAAAATCGCCCAAAGAAAATTACCGCACCGACAATACCAATTGTCTGCCAGAAGAAACTCCATGTAAAAAAGGTTGTCATCTATAAATGCCTAATATATATTAATAGAATTAAAGATATTGCTGTATTCTAAACTAAAAATGGAAGATATTGGAAATAGAACTTATAAGACATATAGGTCTTATAAGAAAGAAAGAGGTATTATACAATATTTTCTATTGTTTACTTTCTGTGTTTTCTGTGGTAAGGAAAATGAAAAATCTTTACTCTATCAATCCTAAATACCTGCCCAGCCAGTAGGGGAACAGATAGAAAGTCGGTGCCCATTCAGTCATACCATCATCTCCCTGAACAGCCAGCCACCGATTTTTATCCCAGCGTATCACTCCTGTTTCACCGGGCGGCAACAATCGTGAAGTCTGGATATGCTCCAAAATGGGTTCTCGAACAAGACGAATATCTTCTCGGTTACTGTTATCAACTGTCCAATTGATAAGGTCAAAGGGTATTTCCCTTAAAGTGGTTATAGTCTCGTTCAAATTTGGGTCAGTCCCCATACACCAGGCGTAGATGAAGTTATATAATGGACTATATTCATTTTCAATTCCACGATGCCAGTGTTGTATGCTCGCCCGATACAATTCCAACCATTTTTCGTCCGTCTCATATCGGAACAAGGCAGGATAGGTAAAAGCGAGGAGTTCATCGTCAATGTGGGTTCTTGATGAAGGACCGTAATTTTTTGCCTTTTTTACTAATGAAGCGTAATCCTCATCAATTAGTAATCTTTCATATTCTTGCTGATATTTGCTATCACCTGTGATGTGATAGGTAGTCTTCAAATAAGATAAGACCTCTATAGCGTTTATCCCTCTTTCGTTTGCCCAATCCGGGTCATGCTTCAATCGCTCTGGTGCCCATACACCCCAACGGGTATGTGTCCCATCTATATCTTTTAATACATACCCATCTGCAATAATTTTGTCCATAACGCGACGGACTAATTGTTCCAGTTCCTTTTTATCTGCTTCATCGGCACATAGGTCATAGTAAATAGCCCAGCCAAAGAAATGGGCCGTAATTTCATCACTGCTTGTGTCCCCTTTCCAGAGCCATTTGCCATCGTTCGATTTTCTCCATCGCTCTTCAACGGGTTTATATCGTGGGTCCTGTACTTTTAAAAGGACCTTTTCTTGTGGGGTTAAATCCTCATTCGGGTCAAAGACATGAGTCCAGGTATGAGGCACTACTGTTCTCGCTATGAACCCCGGTAATTCGGTTACCTGTTCTAAAAATAGAATTGCCTGAAATATCTGTTTCGCCTGTTGACGGACATTTTCATCTTTCGTCACAGCATACTGTAAAGAGAGGGCAGCAAGATACATATTCGTATATCCGCCATCATTGTCGTCGTCTAATGGCTTCCAGGTAGATACATCACCAGGAACACGCAACAGACATTTTTCTACAATGCCCGGCTTGCGTGTATGGCGTGTTCGAGCCAACTCTTCAAAATATTCTGCCTTCTCTTTTAGGGTTTTGTTTTCTATCTTTAACTGGCTTATTCCCCCCTGCGTAGACACATATATATTATTGTCGGACAAAGCAATATCAAATACGCTATCTTTTAACAACCATCTGCGACTTCTAAAAACTTTCTTAAAAGTATCTTTCCCTCGAGGCATATAGACCAATCCGTTATTTGTTCCAATCCAAATCTTATCTGAATTAGAATCATAGACTATTTTCTTTATCTGTTCCCCTGGAAACTCACTATAAAGATAATGTTTGATAACTTTTCCATTTTTCAATACAGTAATACCACCTAATCCGCCTACCCATATTTCGTCCTCTGGCAGAGCACAAACTGTGATTAAATTATTAGAGACCATTCTTTCTTCTTCATTCTCAGAACTGAACAAATCCTCATTATGCTTATAATATTTCTTATCATCCCCTTTTATTCGAAGAAGGCCGACTTCCGTAGCAACCCATATCTGACCAGAAGAATCTACTGCAATATCATGTATGCTCCTCGGAATCGCTCCTTTTTTCTTTTCCCAGCCCTTATCCGGGGAATAAACATAGATGCCATCATATCCCCCTGCTATAATAGATTCAGCAAGACACTTTACCACCGTAATCGGTTCTGAGCCGACCTCTTTAATTTTATACGATTTGTCATCTACAAGTTCGTAAAGTCCGTCCCACGCCCCAATATATAACTTGCCCTCTTGTCCCTTCTCAATGTCAAAGACAGGTCCCTTCTCTGATGTACATCGCACCTCTCTCCACTTATGGTCACCTGTTGAAAAGGCAAACAAACCCTCATGGGTGCCAACATAAACCTTTGTTATATCCCCATCTACAATGGTAAGAGGAACAGAAATAGAGTCTAACAGCGAAGGCAATCCCGCAATAGGATAGGGTGTGTGAAAAAAATGCTCATAAGGAATATCTTCAACACCTACAAAGTGTAATAGCAATATTGTGAAGAATAAGGGAGTAAACATATCTTTCTAACTCCTTATTATAATATTCATATCTTCATTCTAAGATATTAAGACTACAAAAATATCTTTTTGGTGTTTATCCTACCATTTTTCTAAAATAACCTCAAAAAAACATAATTGTTAGAGTTAAAAGCCCTTTTAGAAGTGTGTATGAAAAAATATAATATGTTGTAGAAGTATTGTACATACACAGGAAGATGTTTTTGTAGTGGTATATATGCTAAAATAGGGACTTAAATCTTAGAAATCATTGTTTTTATAGTGTCCCGTGATTTAAACCTTATAATTGATGGGAGATTTGTTTATGGCTAAATATCGTATTGCTTTGTTGCCGGGCGATGGTACAGGCCCTGAGGTGATGAGGGAAGGCGTAAAGGTATTGAATGCGGTTGCAAAGAAGTTAGGGTTTACAATAGATACGGTGGAATATGATTTTGGTGGAGACCGTTATTTAAGAACGGGTGAAGTTCTTCCCAATTCAGCCGTTGATGATTTGAAACAATTTAATGCTATATATTTAGGTGCCATTGGTCATCCGGATGTAAAGCCAGGTATTTTGGAGAAAGGGATTTTGCTCCGTTTGCGTTTTGAATTAGACCAATATATCAATCTTCGTCCGGTAAAGTTGTATCCAAATGTTTATACACCAATAAAAGACAAGGGACCCAAAGATATTGATTTTGTAGTAATTCGTGAAAATTCTGCGGGTGCTTATACAGGTTGTGGTGGAATACAAAAGAAGGGGACTCCTAACGAGGTGGCTATTCAAGAGATGATATACACGCGGTTTGAAGTTGACCGCTGTTTGAAATATGCCTTTGAATTAACACAGAAACGGAACAAGGATAAGAAATTGACTCTGGTGGGTAAGACAAATGTGCTTACCTTTGTATTTGATTTGTGGGAGCGTGCTTTCCATGAGATGGGTAAAAAATCGTATCCTGATATTCAGCGTGATTATGCTCATGTAGACGCTACAACGATGTGGATGGTAAAAAATCCGGAATGGTTTGATGTGCTTGTAACGGACAACATGTTTGGCGATATTATCACTGATTTAGGAGCCATGATACAGGGCGGAATGGGTGTGGCTGCAGGTGGAAATATTAATCCGGAAGGTGTTTCTATGTTTGAGCCAATTGGTGGAAGTGCTCCGAAATATACGGGTATGAATATAATCAATCCTATTGCATGTATACTGGCAGGACAAATGCTGTTAGAACATATAGGTGAGACCAAAGGTGCTGAAATTTTAGAGCAAGCCGTTGTAAAGTTTTTTGAATCGAAAGTATTGCCCGGACTATCTGCAAGAGAGATTAAGGAATCGGGTTGGTCTACCACAAAGATTGGCGATGCTATTGCAAATTATGTTGCAACCATATAAACTGCTTTTAGTTTGCGTTAACAAATAATCAAACAGCATAAATTTTTATTAATTGTTTAATATGGATATTTTATGCCTCGTAGACAGGGGGCAGGTGTAGCCCTTTTTTTAGCCATATTGGGTTGGTCTTTTTCTCCCATATTTATTCGTTATCTTCAGGATGCTTATGACCCGTTTACACAAGCAGGGATACGGTATTTGGGTGCCGTTCTTTTTCTTGTTCCCTACTGTTTGGTATTTTATCGTAACGGGTTCCAATCGGCAATATCAAAGCCCCTGCCAATATTAATACTATCCGCGGCTAATATTCTTATGCAGGCGACCTGGACTATCGGAATTTACTATTCTACTGCAAGTTTAGGACAAATTTTACAAAAGATAGAAATTCCAATCGTGGCTATTTTCTCCTTTCTGTTTTTTTCTGAAGAGCGTTTTCTAATCAAGCAGCCTCGATTTATTATTGGCACATTACTTGGTATTTTCGGTTCTGTATTGCTCGTGTATAAACCGTCTGCTGCTGGCGACTTTCCTAATCTTTACCTTGCTGTTCTGTCTTTGGTTATATCGGCATTTTTCTGGGGGATATACAGTGTTTATGGTAAATACACAGTAGAACAAGGACTTCATCCTATTCCTATGTTTGGCATGGTGTCAATTTATACAACGATTGGACTACTCCTTTTAGGGTTTTTATTTGGCAAACCTGCACAGGTTCTGCAAGTGGATTGGACGGTCCATGCCATAGCCATATTCTCCGGATTACTTCCTATTGCTGTGGCACATTCGGCTTTCCATTATGCACAATTGCATTTAGGCGCAGCCTTCTGTAATACCCTGCTAATATTAGACCCACTCATTACCCATTTCTTTGCCATATTATTGTGGAAAAATGAGCAGTTGAATGCAGTTCAATGGCTCGGAACATCTATCCTGCTTATAGGTTGTATCTTCGTTCTGTTTACACAGTCCGATATAAAGGGAGAGACATTAGCAGAGTAAAAAAAGAACCGCATATTTGAAGGTTCAAAATATGCGGTTCGAATATAATAAAATCCCCAATTTAGAGGATTGTGAGGAACAAATATCAGGCAGGCAATTCCCAGCCACTTCTATAGGGTTTTGTTAACAGTGCATTGGCTTCGTCGTCTCCAAATTTACCTTCGCTCATATTGTATACAACTTTGCGATTTAACCGCTGAGCAACACAACCTAACAATACGACCTCTGTAAGTGGGGACGCATATTCAAAGTTTGAGCAGGCGGGTTCGCCTCCTTTACATGCGTCTATCCAATTTCTGTAATGATTGGAACCACTAACACGTGGAAGAATGGGGTCAGGCTTTTTGTAATCATTCATGCGGCTTTCAGGCAGAAGTCGAGGCTTTCCACCATATTCACCCGCGGTAATATAACCATTTGTACCAATGAGTAATGAACCATTATCTCCATCGCCCAGGACCTCTTCTGCGGGAATATCTTTCGGGTGCTCAGGTTTGTTCTTTTTATCATACCAATAAACATCTACCGGTCCCATATCCTCGCGTTCAGAAAAATGATATTTGATTACAGACGAAGCAGGGAAAGTTTGCGTGTTATACCCTTCTATCTGAACTATTTCAATAGTTGTTTCCTTTGCCTTGTCCAATTTTAAAGCCCAGAAAACGGGGTCCATGATGTGACAGCCCATATCCCCCAGAGAACCACAGCCAAAATCAATCCAGCCACGCCAACGGAAGGGAGCATAGCCATGATTGTAGGGTCGTGCAGGTGCAGGACCTAACCATAAATCCCAATCCATTGATGTAGGAGCAGGCTCTTCTGGTAAGGGATTGGGTATCCCCTGAGGCCAGGTAGGACGATTTGTCCAGATATGAGCCTCTTTAACCTGTCCAATTGCACCTGTCCATACCATTTCGCAGACCTCTCGGGCTCCTATTCCAGAATGCCCTTGATTACCCATTTGTGTGGCAACTTTCATTTCTTGTGCGGTTTTACGAAGCAATCTTGCCTCTGCAATTGTGTGTGTCATTGGCTTTTGCACATATACATGCTTGCCCAAAGACATAGCCGCATAGGCAATCGTTGCATGCGTGTGGTCAGGAGTAGAGATGGTAACAGCATCTATATCTTTGCCCATTTCGTCAAACATCTTGCGATAGTCCTGATAGACTTTAGCCTGGGAAAGTTTCTGGATTGTTTTACCTGCATAGCCCAGGTCTACATCACATAGGGCTACTATATTTTCACGCGAACACGAAAGAATATCTTCCTTCCCCTTGCCTCCAATTCCAATTCCTGCCAGGTTCAGTTTATCGTTAGGGGAAAGTTTACGGGGTACAACTTTTGCCGTGTTGGGTGTTTTCTGAGCGAAAGCAGCACCCATAGCAGCACAAGTAGATACTGTTAAAAATACACGACGAGTAACTTTGTCATTTTCCATAGAATAAATCTCCAATTTTTTGTTGGGTTTTAATAGCAAGAGAGTAATTAAAATAACTCTATAAAAGACACTTCACCATAAAAAATGGTGTCATACTTATATTAACAAAGAAACCATTATAATTTAATTGCTATATTATACATCTTTGTTATAATTGTTATGCTAAGTTTATGTCTCTAACAATAGAGTAAAGATGTTCGTTTAAGTCTTTTTTTCTAAATGTGAAAATTTTATTGTAGGTAGAATATAAAGTAGGGGACCTTTTATGGAAAAGAAAATATTAATAAATACGATTTTGTCTCTGGGGCGAATGGTGAATCAGGCTAACCCAGAGTTATCGGCTCACCATGCACAGGTTACTTTTCTTTCTCAACAAATAGCGAAGGCAATGAAGCTTGATGATAGGACCATTCAAGATATTGCTATAGCAGCATCGCTGCATGATGTTGGGCTTCTTTCATTTTCAGAGAAGAATGATATTCTCATATTAGAGGATGAATTTCCTATTACACATTCTTTGACCATGTATTTTCTTTTTAATTCTTTGCCGTCTTTTTATGAGCCATCTCGAATTGTGCGATATCATCATATTAATTACGAAAAAGCAGAAAGGCAAAAAAAAATAAGGGGAGAAGAGATTCCTATTGGTAGTTTTGTTCTACGGCTTGCAGACCGCATTTCTACATGGATAGACAAGAATAAGCCCATTCTAGCCCAGAAAGCAGATATACCCCATTTAATTGCTTACAAAAAAGGTGTTTTTCATCCAGAAGTATTGTCATCTTTTGAAAATATCCTTGCACACGATTATATATGGTTAGAGTGGGTTTCCGTTCCACACGAAAAATTGTTTGAAAAAGTTTTACAGGAATCTATCATAGATGTCCCAGAGCATGACTTTCTTGGACTATCTGAGGTTATTGGATATCTAATCGACTTTAAGAGCCCATATACAGCGGGACACAGCCATTGTGTCGCAGCAGTAAATTATTGGCTTGTGGAAAGGACAAAAGAACTTTCCGGGCTTGAAAATAAGAACCTTTTTCCTGTAGGTTTTCTCCATGACATTGGCAAATTGGCTATTCCTCTGGAGATATTGGAAAAACCCGGAAAATTAGACCCCATGGAGTGGAGTATCATGCGTTCTCATGCCTATTATTCTCATGTGGCTCTGGAACTGTTATATGACATATATCCAGAATTAAAATGCGCACCTCTTCATCATGAAAAATTAGATGGGACAGGTTATCCATTTGGACTGAAGGGTAAGGAAATTCCCAAAAATGCTCTCTCACTCGCAATCGCTGATGTTTTCACTGCCCTTACCGAAAATCGTCCCTATCGGGGTACTATGCCCGAAAACGAGGTTGCAAAAATAATCAGTTCCTTAAAAGGCTCACCAGAAAATTCAAGTAAATTGCAAGAGGACCTGATAGATTTCATCCTTTCAAATTATAAGGAAGCAAAAGAAATTCGAGATGAAACGGAGAAAAAGGCAAGAGGAAAATATAAAGAATTTAGAGAAAAGATTAAACAAGTTCAGGAATGGGAAAAAGAACATAATTTTTCTTAAAGAAATTAAATGAAAAAAGTTGGATTTCTAAAAATTTTTTTCTATCCTGTTTGCTTATGTTATGTAAAACAAAATTAAATGATTTTAAGAGTTAAATTCTGTCTAAATAAATCCTGGTATTAAATTAAAAAATTATGTTTTTTAATCTATTTTTTTTATTTTTTTTGCAAAAAAGAAAAAATGTTTTAATTATTAATAATTTAATGAGACGAGATATTGTTTGAAACCCTCATAAATTGGGGCTTTCAAAAAGATTTTGTAGTAGAAAAAAAATTAAAAAAAATTTGTAACTTTTGATTTGATTTTTCGTATTAAATTTTGTAACATTCATAGCAATTAAAATTTAAAAAGATGATATTTTCCGTATCTCCGTGTGATATGGGAGATGACACAAGCCGACCCCAAGCCCTAAGCTTCGTGAGGCGACCAGCGTAAGGCGGCACGCGGTAACCAACAAGAACAATAAACTCTATAGGAGGGTTTATGAATTGCACAAGGGCATGCATCTTATCATCGATTGTCGGAATGTGTCGCGCGACCTATGCTTAAATGACAAACTTGTCTTGAATACAATGGCTCGTGCGGCAGAACGAGCCGGCGCGACTGTAGTTTCGCAAGTTCGATACAAATTTGGCAGTGATTCACCACCCGGATTTGCCGCCTTAGTAATGCTGGATGAAAGTCATTGCTCAGCGCATACTTATGCGGACCTCGGACTTATTGCTATGGACATTTTCACCTGTGGGAAAACTGACCCCCGTATCGTGTTTCGTTACATCCAGGAAGAATTGAATCTGGGTAATGTAACGATTCGCGAATTGCCTCGGTTTCCTGTTGAGGAAGAAACCTCGTCCACCATTAGCAAGATAGAGTCCTTTGCAATGGCTGAATAATAATTTATGGTAAATGAGGCTTAGGTTGAGTCTTTTACCAGGACAAGAGAAGTGTCCATTTTTCATTTTTCCCGTTGACAGAAAAGGTGATAGTTATTCCTGTTCAATCGGAAGTGTGAAGGTGTTTTCTCTTTTTTCCTGGATAGGAAGACCCAATATACATCCTGAGTAGGGTTGAGGTGTTTTTTTATCCTTTACCCTCTTAGTGTAGTTTTATAACACATATAACTTTATGTAATACTCTCTATCATGAAGAAAAAAATCTATTTATAGGAAAGAAAATCTATGAATCGGGAACTGCACGATGGGCGACATGATGGTTTAATGCCATTGGAAAGTTTAAACCTCTCCAAGGTCGAACATTTTTCAGACCTTATAAAAGCCATGAAGAAGACAGCGTTCGGTGGTAGAACCGTAGGAGAGGCTTTTGAGGTTTTGTTAGAAATGTTCCGTGATGACGATTGCGCCGTTATCTTGACACTTTCCGGGGCTATGACCGTGGCAAAGCAAGGAATGATTATCTGTGAGTTAATAGACCGTGGACTAATTCAAGCCGTTATCTCCACAGGTGCATTGATTGCCCATGGGGTAACGGAAAGCATTGGCTTGACCCACTATGCAGTAAACCCGAATATTGACGATAAAGAATTGTTTGAAAAGGGATACAATCGGGTCTACGACACATTAGAGATGGAAGCAAATTTAAATGATGTATGCGAAGTTGTGGGAAGGGTTTTAGACCTTGTTGAGCCTGAAAACGGCGTCTGGTGTTCACATCGGTTCTGTTACGCGGTCGGTAAAGAATTGGAAACTTTGAATTATGGACCCGGTATTTTGCGTAGTGCTTACAGCAAAAATGTGCCCGTGTATATCCCTGCGTTTACGGACAGCGAAATAGGATTGGACTTTTCCACCTGGGCAATGAAAAAAACAATCCAACAATCTCAGAAACAGGACAACCAATGGGACTCGGAAGAATTATTTCAGGCAATCCCTAATTATAATCCCTTTTTAGATTTGCAACATTATGCCCGATTGATAGGTAGAGCAAAACGGTTAGGTATCTTGACGATTGGTGGGGGTGTCCCTCGAAATTGGGCTCAGCAAGTAGGTCCTTATTATGATATTACAGAAGTGAGATTGAATGTGAATATTAACAAACATCCCCGTTTCCAATACGGGGTGCGTATATGTCCTGAACCTGCACATTGGGGAGGACTCTCAGGTTGCACCTATTCCGAAGGTGTGAGTTGGGGTAAGTTTGTGCCAATAGAAGAAGGAGGAAAATACGCAGAGGTGTTAGCCGACGCTACCATCGTTTTGCCACTTTTGATAAAAGGTGTTTTTGAAGAATTAGATAGCGATAAGTAAGGGGATTCCTATGGCAAAGGGGAAGAAAAATTACCTGGATGAGTACAGAAATTTTTTGGCATTGCCAGCAGAGTTTTCCAATCCAGAACAAGCACGCGTTGTGGTTTTACCTGTTCCTTATGAAAAAACTTCAACCTTTGGAAAAGGCTCAAATAAAGGACCGAAAGAGATTATTCGTGCTTCGCATGAAGTTGAGTTATATGATACCGTTTTAGGCTATGAACCCTATCGGACTTGTGGAGGTATCGCAACTTTAACTCCCCTAAAGATTAAAAATGAATCAGGGGCAAAGTTAGCAAGTATCTTAGAAAAGGATATCTTGCATTGGTTAGAGCAGGAAAAATTTGTAATCACAATAGGCGGAGAACATGCAAGCATTGTGGGAGCGGTATATGCCCATATAGAAAGATACAAACCGCTTACTATTATCCAATTTGACGCCCACAGCGATTTGAGAAGTGCATATTTAGGAGATACATGGAATCACGCATGCGCAATGGCACGAGTCCTGGACCGGCATAAAGGCAATTTAGTTCAAATCGGCATAAGGAGTGAAGCACCTGAAGAACCAGAGATTCTGAAAGCCTTAGGAGATAGAGTATCTACAATTTATGCACATAAAATTAAAACGAGAGAAGAGGAAGTAATAGAAGAAATATTAGACAATGTGACTGAAAATGTTTATATTACATTCGATTGTGATGTGTTTGACCCAGGTATTATCCCTGCAACAGGAACACCTGAACCCGGAGGATTAAGTTGGGATTGGGTAAATCATTTTTTTAAAGTATTAGCAGATAAAAGGCGAATTGTAGGATTCGATGTAAGTGAATTAAGTCCCATCCCCTATCTGCATTATCCACAGTTTACAATTGCAAAACTGATTTATCGTCTTATCGGCTACATCTTTCATGCAGAACAATGTTAGACTTTATCTAACTACAAAGAATACCCAAAATACACCAAAAAAACAATAAGAGTAATTTAATAATTCCCTATTTCCCGTTTATTTTTCCGTAATAAAATAATCTTTTTCCCAATGGGGCTTTAAAGGTGGCTGTTCCAAAATCCTATTTTTTGTGCAAAAAATCAATGGTATATAACAAATAATTAATACATGTTTTTGGGCACCTTTATCATAGACGGTATCTTAGAAATATTGTTTGTTCGTGGATGTATCGTTTTTTGGGGCGTATGCAATACGCCCCTACATCTCAAGATTTTTAGATATACCCCAAAAAATATCTAATGTAGATAGGTCGCAAGGTTTAAAGAAACAGACAGGAATGTCTGTGCTACAGGAAAAATATAAACATAGATGTAGATGTAGATGTAGATGTAGATGTAGATGTAGATGTAGATGTAGACAAGTCGAAACTTTTTAAGAAACAAACAGAAATTGTCTGTGCTACATAAAAAGAAAAAAAGAGGAAACTCCTCATCGGAAGTTTCCTCTATAATTTCAAATATTAAGTTTTTAGTTGAAAATAATATTCAACAAATTACTTTCTGCGACGAAGCACCATTACACCACCTACGGAGCAAAGGGCTGTAACAATTCCTAATCCAATTCCTGTTGCCACAGGGATTGAACCTTCAGGAAGTATCATTACAGTCACTGTAGGCGAAGCAAATATTCCTTTATCTTCGGATTGGTCGGTAACTACGCACTGATATATACCTGCATCTGCTTGCGTAACATTTCTGATAATCAGTCTAGGTTGTGTTTCATTTTCAATTGGTTCACCATTATGTGTCCATTCAATACTATATGGCTCTACAAGTCCTTTTAATTCCACACGCAAATCAATTGTTCCACCTTCTTCTATTTGAATATTACCTCTTGGATAAATTTTTACCCTGTCTTCTGCTGGCGGAACCATTCCCGGATAAACCGATGGGTCTAATACGGCTGCAATAAAGGCATCGCCAGGTCCTTTATCCTTAAACTCTTCATACTCAGCAAAGTTTGTATAGCCATCACCATCAGCATCACCATCCTTAGATAAGAAGAGAGGAAGTCTTTGATAATTGTTTGGGTCTGTTTCAAGGTCATTAACCAGGCAAGAGCCCTCAGACAGCACATCGCAGAGAGCCAGTAAACCTGCAACTACCGCAACCGACTCTGCACTTGCGTCATCACCCACAGTAGCAAAACCTGCTAATACCGTAAGTAAATCTTTGAACAAGGCTACTATATCTGCCTGTGCTACGCATCCCGGGGGAGTATTAGGTGCTGTGCAAAGTGGAGGTGCACCGAATCCTGCAAGCAATGGCCATAAACTGGGCAATGTCATTGTTAAAAATGTATTCATCCCATCTGTATATAACATTTGATAGTTGGCATTGTAAGCAGCGAGAACAGCCGAAGGATTCACGCCTGGTTTAACCTGGCCTGGTAATGTGCCTGAAGCCAAACTTGCATACTTCGAAGGATTTTGAACCAGTTCTTTGATGACCCGCAATTCATAGTTACCATCTAACATTCCATTGGGAACCGGCATGTCATCTACAATGCCACCATTAATATCACACACAGAGCACTGTATCTGCGTTAGCAATGCGGCGTCATCGCCTAATAACTCTAACAAGAATGCGAACTTGGTTGTTACGAGGGTGTATGCCTCATCTAACAAGACACAAAAATCCAATGTAGCAGGGTCAGGCGGTGTCTGAACCGCATAACTGGCACCACTTAGCCCAACGACTAAGCCTACGAACAATAGCATGACGAACAGACTTTTTCTTTTTAACATGGGTTTACTCCTCCCTAATAGTTAGGGTTATTATTTATTTTAACTTTTAATATATACCTCAAGACTACCTACAGCCTTGACACATCTAAACTATACCACAAAAAAACCTAAATGTCAAGTCAAAAAAACCAAAAAAATCCTTTCTTTTATAAATTGAAACTTCTAAAAATTTAATTTATAGAAAGTAAAAAGAAATCGTAGGATATATGTTCTTTCTCTGTGATAAATAAATTTAATATTGCCATTCTAAACAATATACGGTTTTACCCAGAGCAAGGTTTTAATTAAGAGATTAACTGCAAAGAATATATAAAGAAGGCATCGGATACGCTCCGGTTTCTATCTATCCTTATATTAAGATAATTTTTCTCATGATATTTTTCGTATCACTTAGATTGATTCCTTCATAAGGTTTTACCATAAATAATTAACGAAACAAATTTAATTTGGAAAGTGTCTATTTTTATATGTTTTTCAATAAGTAAGCAATTGGTTAAATAAGGAGGTTTATTTATGAACTCTTTCAAAGTTAGAAGTTTCTTTTGGTGCTTTCTATTTGTTTTGGCTTTGTTTACGATGATGCTTCCTGTTATTGCTCAGGATACTCCAACGGTGTCGGATACAGAAGAAACACAGTGGTATCATCCAGGAATTATTGAAAATCCGGAGGTTAAATTGCTTGCTCAGGAGGGTGCAGGCAAATTGTATCAAGTAGGAGACCATTTGTTATGTGTTCTTGAAGGGACACATAAGGAGATGGGCTTTCAGCATGGCAAGCTGCTTGCAGATAAGGTCGAACACCTTATAAAAGTGGGCTATTATGTTAAATCGCTATGGAATAGAAACTATACGAAAGAATATGCTTTTGAACAGGCAAAACGAATGGCAAAGTATATTCCTGCGGAATATTTAGAAGAGGTGCAAGGTATTTATGAGGGTGTGCAGGCGGCAGGGAAAAAGGATATTACTTATGATGAAATTCTATTAGGTGCAGCCGTGGCGGAACTTTTACATTTTCCTCCAAATGAGCCTCCCAGCATGCCAAAAAGTTGTTCTAATTTTGCCTGCTGGGGTAGATGGACACCAGACGGTCGGCTCATTCATGGTAGGAATCTGGATTGGACTATTAAAGCAGATGTGCAAGATGACGCTGTAATAATAGTCTGGCGACCTAAAGGCAAGAAGCCATATATGATGTTAAGTTGGGCAGGTGGTATTGGCAGTGTAAGCGGTATGAGTTCCACAGAACTGACGATTGGCGAGATGACGCTACCCAGTCCCAATGCCACTTATGACGGTATGCCGTTGTTTGTAACTATGCGTCGGGTTCTGGAACAGACGACATTAGACGAGGCAGTAGAGGTATTGAAAAAAGGACCTCAGACCTCAGGTTGGAACTTTGTCGTGGGTGATGGAAAAATTCCAGCGGGCAGGGCATTAGAGGTTGATGCAAAACGAGTTGTTGTCTATACGGATAATGACCCGAAAGAGTCCGAAGAGACTGAGCATTGGAGTATTCCTGATGCTGTCCGTCGAACCAATCACCCAATAAACAAAGATGGGTTGATGGACATCGCAAAATATTTTGGCTCTGAATTCAATGTCCATGTAGATGTGCAGAGATGGGAACAAGTAAAGTTTATTCTTCCTATATTGAAACATAATGATTCTTTCCAGCGGTATGACTGGTTAGGAAAACAAATTACGAAAACTGAAAAAAGAGTAGACATACGCCATGCCATAGATTTTCTCGCAAATGGTCCTGTCTTTGCTGATAACACTCTGCACTCCTTTGTATTTGACCCAAAAAATCAGATAGCATACATTTCTGTGGCAGGCAACAATCCACCTGTTCCTGCTACACGCCGACCTTTTACAAAGGTTGACCTCAAAAAGTGGTTTGAATAGATAGAGGTAAAGAAGATATACCCTGTTCCTTTGTCCAAAATCTAGTCTTGTGCCCTATGACTTTGTAATATTATGAACTGTGTGGCAACGAGGGCATGCTACTTTGCCTTTGTAATTGGGTGGTATTTTCAAGATTACGCCACATTGACAATTGAGGAAAGTAAATTTCTGTGCTTTCATAAGGGCATCGCCAGTAATTCTCGCCTTCTGTTGTGGAATTGAAGATGGTGTGGCTGATGATGGGGTTGGAGCGATAGAAGCCTGTGCTAAACTTTGCTGTGCAGTAGGCTGAGGTTGCGGAGAGGTGCTGGAAACAGGAGTAGATTGAGGTGTCTCTGATAGTAAAGGCTGTTTCCATTTTTTGCCAACTACTTGTTGCCATGCCTGCTCATAAGAAGTTAATGAAGGTGTTTTTGCAATATTACGCAAGATTTGAATCCTCTTTTGTAAAGGTGGATGAGTGCTGAAAATAGAGGAGGCATTAAAGTTGTGTGCTTCAAGTGGATTGACAATGTATAACGGAGCCACAAGTCGGTTCACATCCTTTTTTGCGATATGTGTATATCCGCTGGCAATTGTTTCAAGTGCTGAGGCTAATCCTTCCGGGTTGCGAGTAAAAATCACAGCACCTGCATCCGCAAGATATTCACGCTGACGAGAGGAAGCAAAATAGATAATTTGTGCCAATAACGGGGCAATAACAGACAGAATCAAAGCAAAGATATAAATTACTACCAAAAAAAGGAGTATTAACCCTGAACCTTCTCGGTCTCTCCTACTGCTATATCGTGTATACCGTGCAGAACCCTGAATACCTGCACCAATAACCTCGCGCAGTCCGACAACAATAAGAATAATTGTCCCGACCGATACTGCGAGTATAGTCATATATAATGTATCACGGTGAACAATATGACTAATTTCATGAGCAATGACACCTTGAATCTGGTCTCGGCTCATATTGTTCACCAATCCACGCGTAACAGCGACCGCACAATGTTCTGGCGACCTACCTGTGGCAAAGGCATTCATCTCTGGCGAATCAACAATATATATTTCAGGCACTTTGGGCAATCGCGAAGCAATAGCCATTTCTTCCACAATATTATAAAGTTGTGGACAGTCCTGCTTTTCAATAGGAACGGCATTACTGATAGATAACAACATGTTTCCGCCAGAGTAATACGCATATATCATCTGGATAAACCATATAAAGAAGGTAACCAACGCACCTAACGGACCCCAATAGAACCATATAAAATAGTAAATCTGTTGGGGAGATAAAGAATTGTTAAACTCTTGCGGTGAAATATCCTGGTCTCTATAAATAGTCCCCGGATAATCTTGCGAATATGATTGTGGATAATTATACGGAGTCCTTTGAACGGTTCTATGTTGTCTATCGGGTTGAGATAATTCACCATAATAACAACAATATGAGATGAAAGCACCAAGAAAATAACCCAGCGCAAGCATAAAAAACAGCATAATACACGCAAGAAGAACAGAACGATGTCTATTTTTTCGGACAAGTTCAAACATGTTTAATTCGTAACACTTTATCTGTTTTTATTTGAACGAGACTTTTGGAACTTCTCGTTCAGCAGCATCCTGAATCTCAAAAAAGTCCTGCCCTTTAAAGCCAAATATTCCACCTACAATATTGGTCGGAAACATTTGCAGCACATTATTGAAATTCATCACAGCATCGTTATATGCCTGTCGTGCAAAAGAGATTCGGTTCTCGGTTGAGGTCAGTTCTTCTTGCAGGGCTAAAAAGTTCTGGTTTGCTTTCAAATCAGGATAATTTTCCACGACGACAAAGAAGTTATGTAGGGCTTGAGTCAATTGTTGTTCTGCCTGGGCACGCTCTGACACAGAACCGGGACGCATGGCAAGATTCCTGGCTTCAGTAATATGTTCCAGAGTCTCCCGCTCATGTTGCATATAGCCTTTGACTGTCTCCATTAGATTAGGAATGAGGTCATGTCTCCGTTTCAACTGCACATCAATCTGCGACCAGGCATTCTTCACCTCGTTCATCAGTCGTATCAAACGATTATAGGTGCTAATAAAAAATAGTATTAGCAACACAATTACCACCAAAAGACCTATAAGGATTCCTGTTGTCATAATCTTTTCTCCTCTTTTTGAATTTTTATGAAAATGATGGAATATCCACAGGCAGTCCTACTCGCATAAAGAATCTGGCAAATGCCTGAGATAAGTGCTCTCGATAAGGTGGCAATAATCTGAGTCTGCTTCTTTGTTCTTTTATTAACCCTCGTAAATAAGTTAGGTCAACTCCATAAACATTTCTGAAATCTACAATCAGATAATCTGTCTCATACCCATTTATATCACATTTGTTCAGAAGGTGATAACCTACAATGTGCCCTTTCCTTAAAGATTCTTTCATCTTTTTGGGTTGCAAATCTGGATTTTTTATTTCAATTTCTTTCATACTCCATATTGGACAAACAAGAGCCAATTCTAATTTTTTTTGTTCAATGTCACAGGACTGGCTCATAACAATTACATTAAACGCCATTACTTCTACTAGACATTTACCCGAACCGATTGTTCTTGGTGGAATAGCAACAGGGCATGAATTTACAATGTCCCCCTGAAGTATACTATCCTCTTCTACGATTTCATACCATGGATATTTTTCCATATTTAATCAATAATGTCCTCAAAATGTATAACTGGTGGTTGAGGCTTTTTATAAATCACTTCATCAGCTAAAATGGTATATTTTATTATTGGTGGCATCTTGAACACCAGGTCCTCTTCTATCTCTAAAGATGTCATCTCAGTCTCTTCTAGTTGTTCCTCTAAATCTGGCTTTTTAAATTTCTTACTCTCAAAAAATGTTTCTGTTACAATTTCAAGAGATGGTAATATTGATGAACTATCATAACTTGCTAGTGGAACAAATGCCATATTTCTTATCCTTATCTCATTTGATTATTACTATATATTAATTTATTCGAATTGTTTTATGAAATCACCCTCGATTGTTTTGAAAAACCATAAATCTGTCAAGTCATGTGCAGACTCTATCCACTTAACAATAAAATCTCTATTTTTTGGGATCTCTTCATTTATAGACCGCACTTGAGTTTCCCATATTATAGAATCTATTTCTTTATTTTTCCCATTAGTAAATCTCAGATGTAAAGACCCATCAGGTTTTTGTATGGGGAATGATATTTTAAAATCAAAATCTGAAGGCAGTGGCTTAATAGATGTTTCATTGAATAATTCTTTATCTATTTCAAATTTTAATTTCAAATTATTTTTTAAAAAAGAAAATACATCATTTTTTTCAAAATCAAAATTGACTGCATCTATATACCTTAAACCAATGAAATTAAAAACTAAACTATTTCCCAATTCAGTATAAGATTCAAATAGAGATTGAAGCAGAAAATGTATCCTTTCCCCAAAATCTTCCCAAACATAACCTTTTGTGTCATTTAATGTAATGATTCCCGGACCTATTTGGATAAGGGGCCAACTATCCTTATCTTTTCTAAAACGATGCTGAATTATATACCCTGCTATTTCTTCCGGAATTGTAGAAGTAGGAAGTTGTTCATGATATGGATATTCGTTTTTAACTTTATCATAGATACTTCCAATTAATATTTTATAGTGAGGGTCTATCTTTAACCCTTTTGAAATTTCTTTTAGTTCCCAACGAATTTCAAAGATTGCTTCTAATAACGGCTTGTTTTTTAATATTTGCCTTTCCATTAATATCTCCATATTATATTTTTAATTATCAACTATAATAACGCTATATATTTATGATTTAACCAAACTAAATTAATCTTGACCTTTACCTATATTATAAGTATTATATGAGAACACATCTGCAAGCCATTGTAGGAAAGCAGGTGTGCCAGGACATTGTGGCAGGTTATGCACCAAATTTTCCAACTCGCCACGGTCAAACCAGAATCCATGACGGTTTGGACAGGCATCGTAGACAATTTGTCCATCTTCACTTGTGCTGACTTTACGCATCTTTGACCGACATCGGGGACAACGCTTCTTCTTTTCCGCTGATGTTAGTTCCTTAAACAAAGACTGCTCATCAAAATCGCCTTTCAATATCCATTGCAACTCCTCTGTATCCAGCCATACCCCTAAACATCTGGGACAAAAATCTATTTCTATCTCGTTATACTCCATTATCAACAATACTTCTTTTCTACAATTTGGACAGAACATGAATAATCCCATAAATAAGTTTTTTTAATAATATGCTTTTTCCTTTAACGAAACAAAATTAATTTTTATAAACAAATATATGTAAAATTAGAAACTATATAAAATCATTGATTTATAATGTCGGCATTTCATAATAATATAGTATTATGGAATAAATAAAAAGAGGTTTCTATGATGGGTAATGATTTATCTTCAAATGTTTCCTTAACTCGGCGAGAATTTTTACAAGGGATTATAACATCGGGGTTGCTATTGCCAAACTTGCCGTTCTACCAGACAGAACAGGAAGCGTATAATGTAGTTCTACTCATGTCGGACGAGCATAACCCGAAGTATTCGTCGGTGTATGGACATCCCTTTATACAGACGCCTAACATGGAACGCATAGCCCACGAAGGGGTTGTGTTTGAGAATGCGTATTGCCCGTCGCCTTTATGTATGCCAAGTCGAAGTTCTGTTATGAGCGGTCTTTATAATCATGAAACACAGTGTTATAGCAATTGCACTTTGTTTCTGGATGAGTTTCCTGATTATGGACAGGTCTTATCTCAGCAGGGAGTATATACGGTTTATTTTGGGAAAGCCGATGTGTATCGGAAAGTGGAGGACCTGGGTTTTAACGAGGTTGTGCTGGGAATAAATCGTGGCACACCGGGAGATATTTGTATTGAGCGGAAACCATTATATATTCGCAAAGATAGTTCTACACGAAGCAAAGAATGGGGTCTCAGAGAAAATGCCTGGCAACATGATATTCAAGTCGTGGATAAGGCAATTGCCTGGCTAAAAGATAAAGCCCCTCAATTGCAGCATACATTTGTCGCGTGTATCAATATAGAAGCACCCCATTTTCCACATTATGCTCGGCATGAATTCTGGGATATGTATGGTGATAATAAAGGGGACTTACCTCGCTATGGTTCTGAACAACCCTCCGCACAACATCCGTATGCAGTGGATTTGCGACGGCACTTTGAGACAGACTCATTTCCGATAGACGATATAAAAGGTCTCCGAAGGGGATATTATGCCTGTGTCTCTTATGTGGACTCTGTAATAGGCCAGATTTTGGACGCACTGGAAGAAACAGGACTTAAAGAACGGACTGTTTTCATTTACACTTCTGACCATGGTGAGATGTTGGGCAAATTCGGTATGTGGTGGAAATGCTCCATGTTTGAAGACTCTGCTCGTGTGCCTGTGCTTGCTTGCGGACCGGGTTTTGGCAAAGGGTTGCGAATTAGTGCCCCAATAACGCTATTAGATGCGCAAAGTGCCCTATTCCATGCAACAAAACGCAAACGACCCGGGAATTGGAATGGCTCTCCATTACAGGAATTGACAGGAAGGGATAAGGAACGGTTTGCATTTTCAGAATATCACGGACACGGGGCACGGGGCAGTAGTTTCATGGTTCGCAAAGGCGGCTGGAAATGGGTCTGGAATTCTGATGCACCACATCAACTTTTTAATCTTGACGAAGACCCAGAAGAACTCCATGATTTAATGAAGGACGATTTTTCTAATTCGCCCGGGATTGTTCGAGAACTCCGTGATTACCTTTATTCTATTTGCGACCCTATTGTTGAAACACAAAAAGCCGAAGCCAAAATTCAAAAGCAATTGAAAGAAGCCCGAAAAATGGGGTATATCTCTTAAAAGTATTAATACAGTTACATCAAATAAGCGTAAATATACAAAATGAATTTACCCCAATCTATTTTGAAGTTTTCCCCTTTGTTATAATAAACTCACTTCGCATTTGTTAAGATTAGTTACTAAAGGGAAAGGGAGAATTAAGGTTATGGTAGATATAAAAAAGTTGCAGTGTTTCTTACTAGATATGGATGGGACAATATATCTTGGGAATAGCCTTTTGCCCGGTGCAAAAGAGTTTATAGAATTCATGGAAAAATCCGGGAGAAAGTTTCTATTTTTTACTAATAATCCGACAAAAGATGCGGAACAGTATCAAGACAAACTAAATAGATTGGGGATTCATGTTTCGAAAGAGCACATTCTCACATCGGGAATGGCGACAGTAGAATTCTTGAAGCGGAACACCTCATATAAAAATCTGCTAACAGTAGCACCTCCTTCTTTTGAAAATGAACTGGTTCGGGCAGGTTTTAATCTGGTTCAAGATAATCCTGATGCCGTGCTTATTTCCTTTGATATAAGTCTGACTTATGAGAAATTACGGAGGGCTACTTATTGGTTATTGAAGGGCGTGCCATATATAGCCACAAATCCTGACCTTGTTTGTCCAACAGAAAATGGACCCATTCCCGACTGCGGCTCTATTGCAAGATTGCTGCATGCCGTCACAAATAGAGAACCCAGATACATCGGGAAACCCAACCCTGAAATGATTGAAATGGCACTAAAAATATTAAACATGCAACCTCAAAGCACTGCAATGGTGGGAGACCGACTTTATACAGATATGGAAATGGCTTATCGAGCAGGGGTTACCTCTATTCTCGTTCTATCCGGGGAAACAACTTTAGAACAACTAAATCTGTCTGAAAAGAAACCCGATTTTGTTTTCCCATCTGTCAAAGAATTACACTCTGCCCTTCTATAATAAAAATATAGTAAATCAAGAATATTTGCAAAAAATAGGTGGGTTATTAAATTTTTTAATCTCCCTGCAAAATTATTTTGAAAGTTCTTATAATATTTGGTAGAATTTTATGTTTATTACTACCAAATATCGTAGTTTAATGCTTTGGTATTTGGATATGTAATTGCTAAATATTATGATTAATATTTTTTACAACTTTGTATCTCCTTATTTTATTGCTACTTGCAAGTTAAGTCTATAAAATGACTATTTCTTATATTTTTAGTTGGTATGCTTACTGCTTTACTAAAAATAAAAAAGGAATTTTTCTATGCTTCGGATACAAAGGAATTTTTCTATTGTAATTTCTCTATCTTTACTTATACTCACAACAATAAATACCTATTCTGATGAGGTAAAGGCAAATCTTTCCGATAAGGAGACAGAACTAATCCAGAGGATTGAGACCCTTGAAAAGAGGGTTCAAGAATTAGAGTCTATCTTGAATACATATACAGAGAAAGTAGCACCAGCAAAGCAAGATAATTCTATGACTTCATCTCCACAAGAAGGAATTACCCCTTCTAAAAGTACAGAGACAGTGAAAACGGCGACGAAATCTGAGTCTTCATCTCCTATCTTGATTCCGCAATGGAAGGATAGGTTAAGCCTTAAAAGTGAGGATGGCTCTTTTGAATTGCAGGTAGGAGGAAGAGTCCAATTGGACTGGGCATTTTTTGATAACGATGGGGGCTTGGCTTCAATCTTTGGGGAAGAGGATGATGGCACTCAATTCCGTCGTGCTCGAATTGATTTTTCAGGAAAAATGTATGATTCTATTTTATATCGTATGGAATTTGACTTTGCTGGGGATAAGGATATGGAAGGAAGGGCAAAGTTTACAGATGTATATTTAGGACTCTCTGATTTGCCCTATGTCGGGAATATACAAATTGGGCATTTCCGAGAGCCTTTCGGTATGGAGCAATTGACCAATCCCAATTACAATACTTTTATGGAAGGTGGTTTGAATGATGTTTTTAATCCCAAAAGAAATGTTGGACTTATGCTTTTTAATTCCAACTTACAAAACCGACTTCTCTGGCAGGTAGGGGTGTTTAAGGAAACCGATGATTTTCCGTCTGATGATGATAGTGATGATGACCAGGGCTATGCCGTTACAGGCCGTATTGTAGGATTGCCATGGTATAAAGAGAACGGTCGCAAATTATTACATCTGGGGTTGGCCTATAGCCATCGTAATCCAGATGGGGCACCATTCCGATACAAAACAACTCCCGAATGTGCACTGGCAAATACCTATACAGATACAGACCGTTATGAAGGTTTCCGTATTACAGATGCGGTAGCCGATGATGTGGATTTAATTGGAACAGAATTTTTGTGGATATATGGGCCTCTCTCCATACAAGCGGAACAAGCCTTCTCTTATGTAGATACAGAGTTTGGCGGTTCGCGTGAGTTTCAGGGAGGATATGTGTATACAAGTTACTTCCTGACTGGAGAAAACAGAGTATACAGTAATAAGACAGGCATTCTGAATCGTGTCAAACCTAAAAAGAATTTTTCGCCCAAAACAGGAGATTGGGGTGCATGGGAATTGGGATTACGATATTCATGGATTGACCTGGACAGTGGCATGATTCGTGGAGGAAAAGAGCGAGATTGGACACTTGGTTTAAACTGGTATCTAAACCCCAATACCCGAATTCTTCTAAACTATGTTAGAGCCAATATTGAACATGACCTCTATGAAGGGGATTTAAATATTTTGCAAACAAGATTTCAAATAGATTTTTAATATTAATAAAGGATAAAGGCATGAAACATATCAAACAAACATCACAATTAAGGTTCATTCCTCAACAAGCAGATTCCACCTTACAAAAGCAACAGCAAGTAGAAGTGTGGAATAGCAGTATTGAAATGTTGGGTTCATTGTTCGACTTGTTAGTCAAAATTTTAGACAAGATAAAAGGTACTGAGTCTGAATCATCATAAAGAATGGCAATAAAGTAGAGCATAATTTTAGTATTATCCTTGTTCTTGTCCAATAAAAAGTTTGGAAAGGGACCATAGACATTGCAACAAAGGACAGATTTGAAAGAATAAGGCTTCTTCAGAAGTTTCAAATGATTGATTCAGGGAAGGCTTAAAAATGTCTCTAACACATATTGGAATTGGGAGTCTGTAATGTCTCTGTGAAATACGACACGAATACAGTCATCACGGACAGTATTAACGAGAATATTTTTTTCACGCAGGGTTTGGACAAGTTGTTGGGCTTTGGGAAAAAGGATAAAGAGGATATTTGTTGGAGAAGGGAGTGGAAAGTTCCAGCCTTTTTCTTCCAACGCCCTGCGTAAAAGAGCAGCACGCTCATGGTCTTTTTGTAAGTCGTCAATGTGATATTTCAGTGCGTATAGTCCTGCAGCAGCGATTATTCCGATTTGTCTCATTCCACCTCCTAGCATTTTCCGAAATTTGCGTGCACGCTGAATCAATTCCTTTGTCCCGCAAAGCAACGAACCTGCAGGTGCACCTAAACCTTTGGATAAACAAAAATTTATCAAATCACATGGACCCACAAGATATTTTGCTTCGACATTACACGCCAGAGCAGCATTAAATATTCTCGCCCCGTCACAATGTAATTTTATTCCCAATTGATGACAAAGTTTCCCTATATGAGCCACTTCTTCATAATCGTAATAGACACCTCCGCCCCGATTGACTGTATTCTCAATTGAAACCAGAGTAGTCGGAGAACGATGAATGTCCTCACCCGAATCGAAACGGCTGCGAATGTCCCCTTCTGAGATTTTTCCTAAAATTCCCGGAACAGTCAGCGGGAGAAGGTTCGCTATGCGTGTCACACCCCCTACTTCATGGTGAATTGTATGTGCCTGTTCTGCAAGGATAACCGAATCGCCAGGATGGGTAAGAGTCAAAAAGGCAACAAGGTTAGACATTGTGCCACTTGGCATAAACAGAGCCGATTCTTTTCCCATCAATTCCGCAGCATATTTTTCCAATTCGTTAACGGTAGGGTCTTCTCCATAAACATCATCGCCGACCTCTGCTTTTGCCATAGCCTCGCGCATTTCGGGTGATGGCTTCGTTACCGTATCACTCCGCAAATCTATAAACATAGACAAACTCCTGCTGAAGATATAAAAAGAGCACTATGAAATAAAACTAATTATACTAAACCTATTGTTACAGATTCATTGGATATAGAAGTGTAAAATATTTAGTTTTTCTCCATAAGAGTTGGTGGGAAAATAAGTCTTATAAGACATATATGTCTTATATGACATATAAATATTCAGAGAACTGCTGTTCAAGCAAGGTGTTCGTTAGAGGCGATTATGCCTGTCTGGCAAGACTGCCGTTCAAGAGGGGTGTTTCTTTGCCCACGCAAAATATTCATCTACTGTGTAGAATGTCTCCGACTTGTATAAGCAACCATTGTCCTCTATTGGATAGGTCCAGTTGTAATTCCAGGAATCACCTGTTCGATACATCCATTCATCAATTTTTTTGTCCATTTCCGCAATCAATTTGCGTGCTGTTGTTTCATTTACCAGGTTGTTCATTTCATAAGGGTCTTCTTCTAAATCGTAGAGAACCCATGGTTTCTCCTTGAATCGTGCATACTTATAACGATTTGTCCGTATACCACGCCAGCCTTCCGGGGTATTGCATGCCAGACTGGGACCAAAAATTTGGAAGTAAACCGAATCAGGTGAATTTTTATTTTTACCCAGAACTAACCGAGACAAGTCTGTTCCTTGAAGTTCTACATTAGGGGCAATTCCACATAAACCGAGTAAGGTGGGTAAGAAATCTATATGGCTGAGCAGGGTTTCTTCTGTCCGACCTGCCTTTACTTTACGAGGATATCGTAATATACCCGGCACTTGCACGGATTCTTCCCAGGGCTTGCGTTTAAGCACCTGACCATGTGAACCCAGCATATCTCCATGGTCGGACGAGAACAGAAAGAGAGTGTCCTCTGCCATGCCCAATTCATCAAGTGCTTTCATTAGTCGTCCTACCTGGTCATCAATGGAGGTAATCATTGCATAATATTCAGAGAGTTCATTGCGTCCGGGAAGATTGGGTCCCCCTATATAATTGGGTGGCAAATGTATTGTCTCCGGATTATACATGGCTCCATATTTGGGTGGTGCCTTGTAGGGGTCATGAGGTGGTCCCATCTGTATTGTTAGATAGAACGGTCTTTCCTCTTTATGACTCTGTTCGAGAAATTCGAGTCCTAAATCGGTCCATATCTCTGTTTCAAATTGCTTAATAGGGATAGGGTCAGGTGTATCCCTGAAATATTGAGAATCAAAGTAATTATGGTGGCACTCATTTGCCGCCCAAAATTCATAACCCTGGCGTCGAGGTCCCGGTGGAATATAGCCGGGTAGCCTCTTACCACCGTCCAGATGCCATTTACCAATAAAGCCAGTGCGGTAACCATGAGAACGAAGTATTTCTGCAATAGTAGTATGTTCCTCACGCAGCCGCAGGTCATTCGCTACCATTCCGTTTCTGTGACAGTATAGTCCTGTCTGTAAAATACCCCTTGCAGGACAGCACACAGGACTGTTTGCAAAGGTATTTCTGAATAGAATCCCTTCTGATGCGAGACGGTCCAGATTTGGTGTCTTAACATCTAAATTCCCCATACAACCAAGTGCTTGCCCTCGCATCTGGTCAGGCATAACAAACAGAATATTAGGTTGACGATTGCTTGCTCGTGCCCTATGCACACAAGACGATAACGCTATTACTGTTGTTGCAGCAAGAAACTCTCGCCGACTGAATGAAACATTTTTACTCAATTTTGTAAGACCTGTTTTATATATGATACTTACTCTAATTAATGGTAATAGTTTTGAAATTTTAATTAGAAGAAAATGCCGATAGTTTGTGCAACACCAGCATTAACGGGTGCCTTGTTTACACCTGTTGGATTTTCCAGGTCTTCCGGCATATAGCGGATAAACTCTACATGACCGTCCATATATAAGACATTAGAGCCGCCGGGCACATGGTTGAAGCCTGCCGTATTGGTGGCAACATGGTCGAACATAATCCAGACACTGCTCTGGGCTTGTGCCGATGAACCAGGATTGTTAATATCTGTAATCAAGAATCGTTCAATCCCTTCACGCAAACGATACACCGTTGAACTTCCACCGTTCCCATTACCGAGAGTAACCGTTACATCTTTGTCCACATAATTAGGCCACAAAGAAGGGTTCTGATATACCGGTACTAAGGCTTTGATTGCCAATTCCACTAACTGAGCCGGACCCTTAATTTCATTAGGAATTAATGGAGGAAGTGCTGGGAATGGAACCAGGTTATCAGTAGTCTCTCCACGGTCTATTACCCAACCAATATAAGCATAACTTTCATCTACCGCTGCGGCACCGTAATTGGCATCTGTGCATAGCCAACTGAAAGTAATCTCCCCTGTCTCATCATTTGTTATGTCATCTATATTGCTCTGGGCGTCAGATGGACAGAAAACAATGGCAGGGTCAGTTAAATATTCAGGATAAATTGTCGTGGGGTCCGGTCCCATTGAGATAAAAAGATTTCCACCAGGATAAGTTGTTAGTGTTGTGTCAGCAGAATCGCAATTGCGGAAAATGGGTTGATTACCCTCCCTTGTTAATATCCGTGGATATCGTTCTCCCTTTGATTCACCTGAATACATCTTAAATACCAATCCCCACTGTTTTAAATTGTTCTGGCAACTGGAACGGCGTGCTGCTTCTCGAGCCCGAGCCAATGCAGGCAATAAAATTGCTGCAAGAATGCCAATAATAGCAATTACAACAAGTAATTCGATAAGCGTGAAACCCTTTTTCATAAATGTTTTCCTTATATTTAGTAGAAGTTAAATATTATAAAATTAAATTTTCTTACAATTTAAACATAACAAAGCGAATTAGTATGTGTCAAGTAAAATATTAATCAATAATAATAGAAAATAAACAAAATATTCCATTATTTTATTAATTTCAATGTATAACTTTTACTTATTATTAATAATATTATCGTATTTTTATTTAGACATTGCAATAAGATGCAACGGAATTTTTTCTTATGTTATATTTAGAAGAACTACGGAATAAAAGAAAAAACGAACTTGTTTTTTTAGTAAAGATTAAAACTAAACTCTATGAGGAGAATTAAGATGAGAAGTAAACCTTCGACTCAACAAATTCAACTTGGTAAAGTAAGAATTGTTGTTGCCGCCTTTGTTATGGTTGCCCTTTTTATTACAATGGCAACTTATGCTGAACCCCAGACAAACGAGAAACCGGCTTCAGCGTGTCCTCTACAAAAAGATAACCCCGGCTGTTGTGCAGCGAAAGATATGTGTCCAGCACAAAAAGATGGGGCAAAATGTTGTAAACCTTCTTGTTGCCAAAAGGATAAATCTGCGGTAAAGGATTCCAAATCAGACCAAGAATCCAATACAAAGAGCAAACCTCTTTCTTGCAATTGTTCTCCTAATTGCAAAGTAGCAAAACAGAATAATGCGGCATGCCCCTGCGGGTGTAAATGCCCTTGCTGTTCTCTAAAAAGTTAGCCATTAAATAAAGATTAATCTACCTACTATATCTCCTATCTTTTGTAAAAGGGATTAACTACTCTCAATGTGGTAGTTAATCCCTGCAATATTTAGGTTTCTCCAAAGTTTCCTTAACTTGTTGAGAAGAAGTTGTTGTTTCGTGTAATCGGTATCCATATTTTCAAGGTTTATCTCTTTAAGCTCGTTTAGTTGCAATCTATCAGCAAGTTCTTCCAATGTGTGGAAAAGATTTGCACTTTTAAAAGCAAAATCTCTCAAATGGTGTAGAAGTTTTAGTGTTTTCAATCCATCAAACCACCCGTGCAGATGATACTTTAATAAAAATTTATTCTGGTTTTGTTGAAATATTTTTTTTGTTTTTTGTAGCCAGTAATTTGATACAAGAAAATGGGCTAACTCGGGATGAATTTGTTCCGCATGTAATAGCATATACTCCGGGTTCTCTTCGGGATTGTCAAGGCACAGAATCCATTTCCGCAAAATATCGAAACCTTCTATAGGATAGGTTAAATACCTCTTTTCAGGCTGGCTAATATATTGTTGAAGTTTCGCACCCGTACCAAAAGGGACGCGATTGGATATTCGGGAAGAAGGGAAAACTGTTGCATTACATAATCTTCGTATTTCATGAACTCGTGCCAATTGCTGTAGAAAATAAAAATCTTCACCTGCAATGCGTGTATTCATTCCACCGGCACTTACATAAAGCGTGGGAGAAACGCCTATTGTAGAGCCGATGGGCAAAAAAGCGTATGGAGAACGAGCGTAGTGCAATCCCAATTCATAAGTTCGCAGATAAATTTCGTAAGCAAGCATACATTGCCCTAATAATAATGAATCGTCAAAGGGATGTTCAGAATACATAACACCCGCGGAATGCGGATAAGATTCGAAAAAATTGCTCCATTCGGACAAATAATTCTGAGATACCTCACAATCCGCATCCAGACAGATAAGTCCTCCACTATTGTCCTCTCTTTGTGCCAATACACGGAGTCCCCAATCCAGTCCTATTTTACGAGCCAAACCTACGCCATGTTCAGGGGGCAACTCGTAGCCTGAGGTAGACGCATCAATTACACCAAGATAAAAGGGAGTTTCTTTTTTATAGATACTTTCCCTCAGAAAATCTAATGTATTTTGATTGTTCTTAATGTGTTCAGTAGGGGTTAGTGTCTCATTGCGATTGTTGACTACTATGATTACCAGAGTATTTTCACACACAGACCCATCGTTTTGTGAGAGAGAATGAAGTAAATTTGTAATATTGTGGAATTCGTTATAGGCAGGGACAACTACAACTACTTCAACACTTTTATCCAATGAAATCTCTAATTGCCAGGGGTCTATCATCGCCCTTTTATTCAAATATTCATTTATTTTCTCTTTCATAACTTGTCCTTAATCCAATTTTCTACCTTTTCAAATTCATCACCTCGTATCCAATAAATAGGATATCCTTTTCGTTCCAATCGTCGGAACCAGATTTCTTGCTTTCTTGAAAATTCCCAGATTGCTGACCGTAATTTTTGAAACAAATCGTTCTCATTTTTTATCTTACCTTGAAGGAATGAAAGCACATAACGATATTCCAGACCTAACTGGAAAAGTCGCTCATCGCTAATATTCTCTGCTCTTAACCTTTCTACCTCTTCAATAAGCCCTTGTTGAAGTCTTTGTCTCAGTCGTTCTCCGATACGGAGTTTAAGATATTCTCGGTCGTATCGGATACCTAAAATTATTGGATTCAATGGAATTGCAGAAATGGTTTCCTTCCCTTCCTTCTCTGCTATTGCAATTTCGATTGCACGAACCAATCGTTCCTTGTCCAGCAAATCGGTTGTATTGTGAGGTCTTGGTTTTAAGGATAATAATTTCTGCTGCAATTCCTGGGTAGACAATTGAAAAAGTTCATTTCGTAAGGTTTCGTTTAAAGAAGCGTTTGTTAGTGAATATCCCTCTATTAGAGCCTCGAGATATAACCCCGTTCCTCCAACAACGATAGGTAATTTACCCCGAGAAAGCACATCCTTATATGCTTTATTAAAGTATTTCAGATATTCATACAAACTAAACTCATGAGAGACAGGCACAATATCAATTAGATGATAGGGAACAGGAGGTGATACCTTAAAATATTCTTCAATATCCTTTCCTGTGCCTATATCCAATCCAATATATACCTGCCGTGAGTCCGCTGATAGAATTTCTCCTTGAAATTCATGAGCAATTTGTACTCCTAACCCCGTCTTTCCAGATGCAGTGGGACCCAGGATGATGATACTTTTTTGTTTCTCGTTTGTATAAATCATTATAATTTTCGCTCTTTAAGTTTTTTCAAATTTTACTCATAGTTTGCTTAATATCTCATTATACATATAAAATCTATTCACAGAAATCTTAAGACTAAAGAAGGTTGGTTCTTTATGTATAAAAAATGTGCTTTTATTTTCTCAATATTGAATGTGATTTTTACAATTTCATCTTCCTTTGCTCTGGCAGATTCAGCAGAAACTATTTTTCTTCCACCAGTCCCTGGCTCATTACAAAAACATATAGGTGCTGATGCCACCATAGGTAAAATTCCTGTTTCGGAACTTGTTGCCCAGCCATATCCAACATATAACTATACCGGCATGGTAGGAAGGAAATCCATGCTTCGCAAGGAGGCAGAAAGAAAACAGCCACTACGCATAGCCGTAGGGGAAAACATCAATATAGAAGGAAGGCTAATTTTTGCTGACCCTGTGCAATATCCTGATGGAAATTATTATGCAGTTGGCGAGTTTATGGTAGATGAAGCCGAGGGGATTCGACTGACAGTAGATGTTTCCAGATTATCGAGTTCAGACAAGTTATGGGTAGTTGTGCCTGAACTATTCGTCGTTTATGGACCCTATCCACAAGGACAGGACAGTTTAGAAGAGACATGGCTACCCTCTGTTCAAGGGAACAGTGTTATTTTGATACTGCAAACGAACCAGAAGTTTCTTCCCGACATGAAAGTCGTTTCTTTTCAATTCTACTATCTTCCATTAGAAGACCTGGCAAAATCCTTACCCTGTCCTTTATCTTCACCCTGTGTTGAGGATACAGAATATCAACAGATAACTTCCTCGGTAGGAATGCTCACAATTCCTTGCACTTATGGCACGATTATGTGCACAGGCACGATTTTAAATGTCCCAGACACTTCCGAATTAGAACCCTATCTAATAAGTGCACATCATTGCTTTGCAGAAACAGGTATTAAATGGTCTGCCATCGAGGTAATATGGGACTACCGGGTCGCAAATTGCGAGGACACAGCAGAACCCAATCTAAACACCTGTCCTCGAACCACAGGTGCAACGAACCTTGCTGAAAGCACCTGTTTAGATGGACAATTTATAAAACTTACAGGGACAATCCCTGTCGGAGACTATGGCAGGGCGTATGCAGGCTGGAGTTCCGAAGAATTAAATACAGGAATGACTATTTACGGTGCACATCATCCTGATGGGAAATATCTAAGGTCAGCCATAGGCACAATTAAAGGAACAGACATTACAAGTTGCATGGATTCCCTCTGTGCAGAGTCACGATACCATACCACTAAAATATTATGGGATGAAGGTATAACTTCACAGGGGTCAAGTGGTTCAGGTGCTTTCTGTAAAGATTATGGTTATCAGTTAGTAGGGATGTTAAGCAATGGTCCTACCCATAGTTGTATAGACCGTTCAGGTAATTTTGACTATTTTGCTTCGTTCCGTTACTTTTATCCTTTAATCAGGTGCTATATGAAACCGGGAACAGAATGTGAAAACAAAGCCGACTGCGACAAACTTTGTTTCTTCAAATATATGATGGCACCCAGTTCCGAAGGGCTACAACTCTTTCGACAAATGCGTTCCTGGCTAAAAAATCAAGGGGAGTGGGGAAATAACCTGGTAAAATTTTATTATCAACAATCCCCCACCTGGATTTATAAAGTAGAAGAAAATCCAGAATTGAATAAAGTTGTAGAATCTGTGTTGAAAGACAACTTCTCAAAAAAGTAGAGAATTATATTTTTATCTCTGTCATATTGTTAACACCAGGATAAGTCTTCAGTAGTCTTTTTGATTGTAGATAAAATCTAATAAGTTTTCTTTGATAGGTTGTTTGCAATTTAATTGAATATTGAAATTTTCCTGTAAAAATGGTATTCTTTGTATCGTAGAAGAAAATTAATCAGGTAATTAAAATAAAAGGAGCAAAGTCATGCCTAAACTTGCAATTTGTGGTGGAAAGCCGGTCCGTTCAAAAAATCAGAAACTCGCTACATGGCCTATCAGTGACAAGAAAGATGCTGAACTGGTTAAGAAAATTACACTGTCCAATCGGTGGTCCTTCGATGGTGAATATGAATGGAAATTTGCTGAGGCATTTACAAAATATCAAGGTGCAAATTATGGTCTATGCTGTGCAAATGGAACGGTGGGCATTCAATTGGCGTTAGAAGCCCTGGGTATTGGTGCGTATGATGAGGTGATTGTCCCCGGTATGACCTGGCAAGCAACTGCCGCTGCATGTGTTGATGTAAACGCTATTCCCGTACTAACGGATATTGAACCAGATACATGGTGTCTGGATTTAGATGCCCTTGAAGCGAACATTACACCCAAAACCAAAGCAGTTATCGTAGTTCATCTTTACGGATCTATGACCGATTTAGACCGACTTCAAAAAATTTGCAAGAAACATAACTTACTCTTAATTGAAGACTGTGCACATCAACACGGTTCCTTCTGGAAAGGGAAAGGTGTGGGTGCTTTTGGCGATGTAAGTTCATGGAGTTTTCAAGAGTCTAAGGTCCTGTCCTGTGGTGAAGGTGGTTTTAATATGTGTAAGACAAAAGAATTGTTTTATAAGATTTATAGTCTGAGGAATTGCGGAAGACCTTATCCTGCGGAACCCCCGGTGTTCGGATTGAAAAAGCCCGTTAAAATGGATATGACCTTACAATCGGGCAATTACCGCCTGACAGAATGGCAAGCCGCTATTTTATTAGGGGGATTAGCACGATTAGACAAGCAGGTAAAATCCCGTGATGCCAATGCTATCTATCTCAATTCGCTTTTAGCAAAAATTCCTGGTATAAAACCTATGTTAAGGAGGTCCCAGGTTACACAACAAAGTTATTTCAACTTCGCTTTCCGAATTGACCCCGAAGAATTGAAAATAACAAATAAGCAATTTTGTGCAGCACTTAATGCCGAATTGGGAACAGGCGATGCCTTTGAGCCTCCTTATGAACCATTAAACGCATGCGGATTGTATAAACCCCTTACGAAAAAGCGTTATCAACTCAATAAAGAATATTGGAAAGCAATTGACCCCCAACGATTCCAGTTGCCCGTATGCACAGAAGCATTTTCTCAAAATGGCGTTGTAGCACATCATGTTATATTAATGAATCCTCGTGCTGTGATGGACCAGATTGCAGAAGCCGTGAAAAAAATTGTTGATAATGTCTCCGAAGTACGGAAAATCAAAGCAGAAACAGGTCGCAAATATAAACCGCTGGCAATTTAAGAAATATATCTATATCCTCTTTTGTTAATAAATTATAAATTCATAAGTAAATTTTTATCAGGGAGAGTTCTATGTCTATGGAAAATGTAGTGATTTTAGGTGGAGGTCCTGCAGGATGTACCGCTGCTCTTTATACTGCTCGCGCAAACCTTGCTCCTCTCGTTCTGGAAGGTGAACCCAGTGGCGATATTTTGCCCGGGGGCCAATTGATGACCACAACCGAAGTGGAAAATTTTCCCGGCTATCCTGAAGGCGTTTCAGGTCCACAATTAATGATTGACCTAAAAAAACAGGCAGAACGGTTTGGTTCACGATTTGAATATAAGACAGCAACTCGTGTTGACCTGAAATCCTACCCTTTCGTTGTTTACACAGGGGATGAAAAGATAGAGACAAAATCTCTGATTATTGCAACAGGAGCCAGTGCCAGATATCTGGGGTTACCAGCAGAGCAAAAATTCTTAAATAGAGGGGTTTCAGCCTGTGCTACCTGCGATGGTGCCCTTCCCCGGTTTCGAAACAAGCCTGTCGTGGTCGTAGGTGGTGGAGATAGTGCGATGGAAGAAGCCCTGTTTTTGGCTCGATTTGCGTCGCGTGTTTATGTGGTTCATCGTAGGGATAAGTTCCGTGCGAGCAAAATTATGGCTGACCGGGTTCTTGCTCATCCCAAAATCACTGTGGAATGGGACTCAGTAGTGGAAGACATCTTTGGAAACGATAAGGATGGAGTTACAGGTGTTTTGTTAAAAAATGTTAAGACAAACAAAAAACAGGAAATCCCCTGCACAGGGTATTTCAGTGCTATTGGGCACAAACCGAATACGGACCTATTTAAGGATTATTTAGAGTTAGACGAACAAGGCTATATCATTACAAAGCCAAAAAGAACGGCTACAAACATTGAAGGAGTATTTGCTTGTGGAGATGTCCAGGACCCCTATTACCGACAGGCAATCACCGCAGCAGGTACCGGTTGTATGGCAGCCATCGAATCTACACGCTGGTTAGAAGCCAGAGAATAAAGAAATACTAATCGCCCGAACTGAAAAGATTGAAAAGTTGGAATATGGCTCCTATTATATTTACAATCTGAAGAATTGCATCAAGAACTAAGAAAAAATCCATATAGTTTGTGCTCCTATTAAAAATTGTCTTTTATATAATTATACCTTAAATTTTTGGGGAAAACACAAAAAATTAAGGCAAACAATTTTGGAATAGAATTAATAAAAATAATCAACAACAACCAAAATATCTAATATCTGATAGATATAATATAGGATGGATATTATGGAATCAACCAGATAAGAAATGAAAGATATTGAGCCCATAAATCGCTCCTTTTTGCTTAGTAAACCTAAATTATAATAATTAAATTAAAGTTGTAGATTCAATCTATGGGAAAAAAAACTGTTCGTTTTAAGTGTCATCATTGTGGCTATTGCTGTACGGATGTAATTTGTTGTCCTACTCCTTATGATGTTACTAATATTGTAAAAGGGACGAACCTTCTCCCTAAAGAATTTTTAGAATTTATAACCCCAGATGAAATTGAAGGAATAAACAAATCAGACCCAACCTGGCTAAAAATTAATGGAAATAAATACCTAATGACCATAAAACGGACGAAAAATGGATGTTTCTTCCGCGATAAGCAAAAGGGAATATGTAAAATTTATTCGCATAGACCGTTTTTATGCCGATTATTCCCATTCAAAGTGCGAGAGGCAAAAACAGGGAAAGTCCATTCCTTTTCTTTACATAAGGATATAGAGTGCCCAAAACATCGGGACGGTTCTGCAAGGGTAAAAGAATTAGCAGAAATATTGGAAGAAGAGCAGAAACACCAGGAAGATTATCAGGACCTTGTGGAATTTTTCAATAACCAACCTCAAAACAACAAAAAGCCACTTGATTTTGTAAACCTATTCGTGGTGATAATAGATAACAAGAAAAAGAACAAATAGTCAGTCAAACATACATAATATAAGGAGCAAAAAGATGAAACCCTTATTATCTGTCGCTATGGTGTCCACACTCTTACTTACCGTCAATCTATATGCAGAACCTATAAAAGTTCTTTATCTCACAAAGTCCTCCGGTTTTGAGCATAGCGTTGTAAAACGAGACAACAATCAACTTTCCTACTCCGAAAAAATACTCACAGAACTGGGTAGCAAGTATGGATGGCAAGTAGAGTGTACAAAAGATGCTTCAAAAATTAATGCGGAAAACTTAAAAAACTATCAAGTAGTAATATTCTATACTTCTGGTGATTTAACACAATCTGGAACAGATGCTCAACCCCCAATGAAACCCAGTGGAGAGCAGGAATTATTACAATGGATACAGGATGGGGGTGGTTTTATAGGCATTCACTCGGCAAATGACAGTTTCCATTCGCAGGGAGATACTATCAGCAACTATGTGAAAATGTTGGGTGGTGAATTTAAAACACATGCCAACCAATTCAAAGGAAAAATCGAAGTAGTAAGTAAAGGACATCCTGCTCTGGGTAATTTTCCCGATACATGGGAAACAACAGAAGAATGGTATGTCATGAAGAATACAAATAAAGAGACAATGCATGTCCTTGCTTTGCTAAATCCCGGCGAAGAACGAGAAAAGCAAGAAGTATATAATATTCCCAGTTATCCTATTATCTGGTGTTCATCTAACGGTAAAGGTCGTGTAGTTTATAACGGTTTGGGACACCGTGAAGATGTGTGGGATAGTAAAGAATTCCAAGAACTATTAAAAGCTAATATTACCTGGGCAAGTGGTCAGGGCCCCGCCCAAACAGACCCAAACTACGACAAGGTTGTGCCCCAGAAATAGTATAAAATATTACTTTTATAAACGATCCTACCTATAATATAAACCACAGTCCCTCTTTTGATTTTTATCGGACAACTATAATCTAAATTTATATTTACAAACAAAACAAAAAAAACACTATAAAATAGACTTTTTCTTAAAACTACAATACACAATTTTTGTTATTTATATTACTATATAACATTCTTTATGGTTATAGATAATATTAATTTTTCTATTTATAAGCGAATACTATTGTTTAACTATAAATATATAATGTGATAATATATAAATATTGGTTTTGAATAATAAAGGTACTAAACACAAAAATATTTAATCTTAACTTAAGGAATTTCTTATGCTAAACACACTCAAATTATCAACCAAATTATTTTTGTCTTTTGGTTTAATCTTACTCATTCTGGCTCTTATTGCAGGAGTGGGATGGTATGGATTAAGTCGTGTTTATCAAAGCATGCAACTATCCAGTCAAGCCAATAAGATTTCTTTTCAGGTGGAGGAGTGTGGAAAAATCAGGAGAGATTTTGCTTCATTAGCCCAGACGGGTCAGGCATTTAATAAGGAGGAGGGTAAACAAACAATAGATGAACAATTGAGAGCGACGGTAAAAGAACTGGTAGAAATGATAGAGAACCTAAAAAAGGAATCGGGTATTTCCAGTGAAATGGTAGAGCAACTGGCATCAGCCCGTAAGACTGCGGATTCTTATTTATCTACCTTTGAGGAGTTGTTTAATGCAACGAAGCAAAAAGATGAAGTGTTCATTGCCTGGAAAAACTTAGGATGGAACATTACAGAAAAGATAGGGAAAGCAGGGGAGTTAGTGATAAACCCTGCAATAAATAGTGCCCTTACGAATCAGGACCTTGCCAATTATCAAAAATGGATAGAAATAAAAGTAGGTTTGGATGAAAAAGTTATCCAGCCATTTTTTCTTTTGAGATTAACAGGCGTCTATTTAAGGGCATATCAGGGAGACAAAGAATGGGAAGACCTTCAGAAACAGGTTCAAACCTTACAGCAATCTTTTACAGAGTGGAAGAAGCAGGTTCAGGGAATAGCCGAATTAGAACAGACGGCTAACGAATTAGAGAATTATTTTAATGATTATTTTGCACAGGGAAATAAATTTTATCAAGGTATGTTAGCAGATAGGAAAGCGACTCAGGACTTAATGACACATGCAGACAACTTAGTCAAGCAGATTGCTTTATTTGCGTCTGGTGTAGAAAAGAACACCCAGTTAACTATGAATACGACTCGAATAATGATAGCGGGTTTTTCCATAGCCGGGATTATTCTGGGTGTTCTGCTTGCCGTATTAGTGACACGGGCAATTACTAAGCCATTAAATACAGTTATCAAAGGTTTGAGCGAGGGGTCAAAGCAGGTGAATCAAGCGGCAGGACAGGTAGCAGCCTCCAGTCAGGCTATGGCAGAAGGAGCTACAGAACAGGCTTCCAGTCTGGAAGAGACTTCGGCTTCGTTAGAGGAGATGTCATCAATGACCAAGCAGAATGCGGACAATGCTCGACAGGCGAATACTACGGCTACCGAGGCACAGAAAGCGGCACAACATGGTCGGGATACGATGTCAAAGATGTCGCAATCCATACATCAGATTAAGAGTTCCTCAGACGAGACGGCGAAGATAATCAAGACGATAGATGAGATAGCGTTTCAGACCAATCTTTTGGCGCTCAATGCGGCAGTAGAAGCGGCTCGTGCCGGAGAGGCGGGCAAGGGTTTTGCCGTAGTAGCAGAAGAGGTTCGTCGGTTGGCCCAGCGTAGTGCAGAGGCGGCAAAGACGACCTCTCAGTTAATAGAGGTAGCACAGAAGCATGCAGAAGAGGGGGTACAGGTGAGTCAGGAAGTAGGGGATGTTTTAGAGCAGATTGCTCAGAATGTGGAGAAAGTGACAGCCCTTATTGCAGAAGTGACGGCGGCGAGCAATGAGCAATCGCAGGGGATAGAGCAGATTAATCAGGCGGTAAATCAGATGAATCAGGTGATACAGTCGAATGCGGCGAATGCGGAAGAGGCGGCAGCTTCCAGTGAGGAGTTGTCAGCGCAGGCAGAGGAACTGAATCGGTTGGTGATGGTTCTTTATGGCATATTAGAAGGGCAGAGGGAGAGGAACGAGGTGCAACAGAGTTCTATATCTATGTCTGGGGGTGGAGATATTCGGAAGACAGCCATGAAGAGAAACCTTCCCGCTATGCAACAGGGAGGGAAAGGGTCCGTAGACCGTCGTAAAGGAAAGCAGACAGCTCTGGTTCACGCAAAAAGTGCCGATATGGTTTCTCCGGAGCAGGTCATACCTCTGGATGATAATGACTTAAAAGACTTTTAATTAAATTATTTGACATACTCCTTTCCGCCAAGAGATTGGGGAAAGGTTTTAGACATTGAGATAGACGATAGAATATTTATTTTTATAGAGGGATGAATATTTATTTTTATAGAGGGATGAATATTTATTTGATTTATTTTTCTTATCCCTTTCAAAAATAAACTACATTAAGGGTATATGATATTCCATCGCTTTATGAATAATCTAAATTGATAATTTTCATGCTATTATAGGGGCTGTCCAAAAAGTCAATTTTTGAAAGATTTGCACGAAAAACAGATGGCTATTTATATTGCCATATAATTGTTTTAAACTGCTTTTGTGGGTTTTTGAATCACCTTAATAGGCTTAAATCAACTCTTTGGACGGCCTCTTACAAATTATTTGTTTCTATTCAGCACCCAATTGAAGACATGGATATAGTTTTTTGCATTTTCTTTTCGAGTAAAATGGGCAAGGACATATTCTCTGCCTTTTTTCCCAAAGGTTTTCCGTAATTCGGGGTTCTGGGCAAGTTGTAAAAGGGCCTCTGCATAAGCCTCTACCTTTTCAGGCTCGACGGCTATGCCTGCTCCTGATTGTTCAAGTATCTCCCGTGCCTGACCTTCTGCCCCTAAAAGGATAGGACGCTCACAAGCCATAATCTCGAACATTTTGGATGGAATGTTGTATCTAAATACATTTAGCTTTTTTAGCGGAACAAGGCAAATATCCGCAGCAGAATACCAGTCAGGCATATCCTGTTTTTTGACAGCAGGATAAAATTCCGTATGGGTAAGTCCTTTTTCTTTTGATATGGAAATCAATCGTTCGCGGTCTGCACCTGCACCAACGAATACAAAACGAATAGAGGGATTATCTTTCATCTTTTCTGCAACACTTAAAATTGTTTCCAGCCCTTGCGAAAGTCCCATAGTCCCTATGTATAAAACAACAATTTTAGAATCGTCCCAATTTTTCTTTTTGCGAATATGAACTCCGCCATCAGTAGGTTTGAAAAACTCTTCATCAATTCCGTTGGGGATAGTGAAGATTTTATCTGAATCAAATCCACGCTGAGTAATTTCTCGCGACATAGCAGGGGCAATGGTAACAATTGCTCTGGCATGACGATATAGGAAGGATTCCAGCCGGGATAGGAGAGATATTAAAAAACGGTTTTTTATAACGCCTAAATCAATGATTTGTGCAGGCCAGAGGTCTCGAACTTCGAGGACAAAAGGTCGCCACTTGAACACGGACACGATATATCCTGCCAGACCACATAGAATTTGAGGGGAAGTGGCAACAACAACATCACACTTGCCCGCAAAAAATATAGCAACAAATATGGATGAAAGCATATAGGTAAGGAAAGCAATGCTCCTTTTCACTACACCTCGATTGGGCGTGGCATATAACCATCCGCGTAGGACATGAATCCCATCCCAGTCCTCACGCACCAGCATTTTCCCTCGATATTCCGGTGGAATAATACCGTCGGGGTGATTGGGCAAACCACACACAATAGTAACCTCATGCCCTAATTGAACCCAATATTTTGCATGCTCATAAGTTCGGGCTGAAGGGGCACCCATTTCCGGTGGAAAATATTGACACAGAAAAAGAATTTTCATAACATTTGATACTCACTCATTTTTATACTTATATTTTACGATTTTATTTTCTAAAAATGCACAAGAGAATTCCTTTCTTTTCTTTTGAGCGTAATATAATTCTTGTTGTTATCTCATGACGCAGAATGTCCGTTTTTAACTTTGATATAATCATATCAATAAGACGGAGGAAATCTTATGCCACTATTTGAATATGAATGCAAAGAATGTAAAAAGACTTTTGAACTACTTGTTAAAAATACGAATGAAAAGGTTTCTTGTCCTGAATGTGGTTCCAAATCGGTTGAAAAAATGATGGGACATTTTGCCCCATTAGGTTCCAGTTCCAACAAGCGGTTGAACATGGGTTGTGCCGAGGACACAGGCTATAAATGTGCACTAAAAGATTCAGGCGGTTGCTGTGGCTGCGGAATGTAAAATCATAAATTAAATAGTTCTTTTATCCTTTTTATCCACTTTTCAAATTGATGTCCAGTTATAAAGTATACAATCTACTTGAGAGCACAGTCATAATGGAATCTGTCTGAAATTTTCGTATTAAAATGTAATTATTGTGAATACATGCGGTTCGCAACGATTTTCTTTCTGTTGTAAATTATTACAATAAGTTAAAGCGATATTTTTAGATGTATTACAAAATTGAAAAAGATTTTATAAGGATTGTAAGATAGAGGGAAAGAATCTTAACAAAGGAAGAAACATGGTAGATATAGGGAAAACGCCTCTTGTCAGTGTAATCATGGGGAGTACTTCAGACTGGGATATAATGTCCGGTACAATTAAAATATTGAAAGAGTTTGACATTCCTTATGAGCCCCGTGTGCTTTCTGCGCACCGGACACCTGATATATTAAAAGAGTATGTAAAATTTGCAGAAGAGCGAGGAGTAGAAGTATTTATTGCAGGAGCAGGTATGTCAGCCGCTTTACCGGGTGTAATTGCCTCAGTTACTGTAATGCCTGTGTTAGGAGTGCCCATTCCCTCAGGAGCCTTAAATGGTTTGGACGCTCTTTATTCTATTGTGCAAATGCCACCGGGAATCCCTGTAGGTTGCCTCGCTGTCGGTAAGCCCGGTGCAACCAATGCCGCACTGATGGCTGTTTCTATTCTTTCTGGAAAATACCCTGAATTGAGAAATAAACTGATTGAGTATCGCGAGAAACAGGCAAAGAAAATTTTAGAGACAAATCTTCCCGAAGATATTTAAGATATAACCCAATATAGAATCTTGTAAATTTTTCATGATTTCCGAATTGTTGGTTTTTTTTGCATTTTTGCTTGCAAGTTTTGTGCATACTACTACAGGTTTTGGCTCTGCTCTGGTAGGAATGCCTATTCTCGTATTTGCTATTGGCTTGCAAATTTCTGCACCACTTTTGGCTTTACTAAGTCAGATTGTTAATCTGGGTGTTTTGTGGCAAAATTGGAAGGACCTGGATTGGCGACATTCTCTTGTCTTAATTATTCCTTCCATTTTTGGTGTTCCTATTGGCTTACTGTTTCTAAAAGGTGGACATGAATTATTACTCAATACCATATTAGGAATAATCCTTATTGGTTATGGAATTTTTTCATATTTTTTTAATAATACAAATAAAGGAAGTGATAATAAACTGACTGTAAAGCCAATTCGTCTACACTGGGGTGCAATAGCCGGTTTTATTGCTGGAATTTTAGGGGGTGCATATAACGCTAATGGACCACCAGTAATTATCTATGCAAGTTATGCAAATCAGGAAAAAGGTGCTTTTCGGTCTATTCTTCAAGCATTTTTCCTTGTGAATGGTTTCGTCATTATCGCGGGACATGCGATAGCAGGGTTGATAACAAAAGATGTATTACGATATTCACTTTTTGGTTTACCTGGTCTTATATTAGGTATGCTAATGGGTTTTTATATAGACCGATTTCTCACACCCCAGAGATTTCGCAATATCGTTGTTTTAGGCATTATCCTTTTAGGACTGGCACTTATTCTCCCTGCTCTGTATGCTATTTTGGAATAGAGGTTGTTTCGTCTAGAATAAGGTTAATCTAAATGGAATATTTCAGGGATGGGGATAAATCGTGGTTTGTTTCCTTCGGTGTCCATAAGCGGGTTCGTTTTTGACCACCATTCTTTCATGATTGGCTCTTCTGCAATACGGGAAAAGCATTTCTCTGGCTCTTCGGATTCAAAGTAAGCGAACAGGTCCAGTCCATGCCGAAAGATAGAGTAGTTTCGATAGCCTGCCCTGCGATGGGCTTCTATCACCTCGTTCCCAATCTCCCTGTGCAACTGTTCATATTCCTCAATTACATTTTCATCTTTTAGTTTCATCATAAAGGCATATCTACGCATATTTATTCCTTTTTATTTTCCACCCAGAGCCCTGAGTGCGTCACAGAAAGGGATATAGGTATCGTTCCCAAACATAACAAAGCGGACAAGCGTAATCCCACAATCAGGGTGCTTTTCTAAAAATTCTTTTACTGCTCCAACGGCTATTTTGCTTGCCTCAGGGATAGGATAGCCATATACACCACAACTAATCGCAGGAAAGGCTATTGTCTTTACTCCTTTTTCAACGGCTACTTCCAGTGAGCGGATATGACAACTTTTTAGGAGTTCAGGTTCGCCATGTTTACCATCGCGATAAATGGGTCCTACGGTGTGAATTACATATTTCGCCGGCAATTTTCCACCTGTCGTAATTTTTGCGTCGCCGGTTTCACAACCGCCTAATTTTCTGCATTCCTCTAAAATGGCTGGTCCTCCTGCCTTATGTATTGCCCCATCTACTCCACCGCCTCCCAGAAGGGATTTGTTTGCAGCATTTACAATGGCATCTGTGTTTTCTTTTGTAATATCGCCTTGAACCACTTCAATCATACTATTTCCGACTGTAAGTTTAGCCATACATAAACCTCCTTTCTATAATTACCTATCAAATTATTTTACCTCATTTTAATATAGGTCTCAATAAAAAATACGAAAAGATGTAAAGGAGATTTACTAAAAAATTCGTTCTACATTGTTGGCAGAAGTCTCTTTGTGATTCATTTTTTCACTGGTTAATTCATGATACAGTCCCATTTCAAGGTCTTCTTTGCCTGATTCATATTCTTCTACGGAAACGCTACCAATGACCTGGACTTTAAGTTTTGTTTCGCAGCAAACAAACTCTATCCCTGTGCCCTGGGATAGAAGTTTCGGATATTCCAGGCATTTCCATTTTTTTGCAGGTCTTCCACCTGACCACATTGTAACAACATATACCGTTCGCATAAAATTAATCCCTATAAACCTATGGTTCGGTCTAACTCATTCAAAAACTGATTAAGGACTTTTGAATCTTCAGAACTTATTTTTTGGAATTGGACACCGGAAGCATAACCGCCTTTTTCAGGCAGATGTTTTGTCCAGCGGATTGAGCCAACAGAGCGAATATGTCTCCCGGTATTTACTTCTATATTTAAATGTATAATCTGGCCTATATCAAAACTTTGAGATGTAAATATAGCACAACCTTCGGCACTCAGGTCAAGTAATCTTCCTTTTATGGGCAATTGTTCTGTTGTCCATATATCGTCTCTATCTGAGCGAAAACTGATGGGTATTCCTATTTGCACATGGCATAAGTGGCGTATACTTCTTCTCCGCTTATGTCGTAGTTCACGATTTTCCTCCTCATTGGCTACAGACTCCAATTGCTGGATTCTCAAAGCAAGGGATTGAAACCGTTGGATAAGGTCTCTATCGGACTGTCGGCGTATAAATTTTCTTCGTTCTTCCACCAATGGTTCCTTTTGTTTTCAAATGTCTAAATCTAACTAATAAATGTATCAATAATAAACATAAAAGAACAAGTTTTTGTCTATAAAATTACATGGTTTTTAATCTAACTGAAATCATAATTTTATTGTGAATACCGAAGGTATGGTTCTGCATGTAATAACACTGTTTCTGGGGTAATTTGTTTCATGCAACGATGGTCGGTTGGGCATTCAGGCAATTGGCAGGGACCACATTCCACAGGGACACGAAGGACTGTCCCTCGTTCCCAGGGACTTTCTGTGTATTCTGGTTTCGTCGGACCCATGATACATATTACGGGCACCCCAAACGCAATGGCAATATGACGAGGTCCACTATCATTACATATAAGCAAGTCCAGACTTTTAATCACGGCTTTTAGTCGGGAAAGGCTATGATTTGTTTTTGATGGGTCTAAAAACCTTGTTTCGCAATGTTTTTCAAAGTTGTCTTTAAGTTCCTGTTCCTCGGGTCCTGTGATAAGTATAGGTAAGGCATTATACTTTTTATGCAATTCCGTAGCCACTTTTGCAAATCGTTCTATATCCCATCGCTTACTGGGTCCAAATGAGGCACCGGGAGCAATACCCACGAGCGGTCCTTTAATGTTTTCTGCTTCTAACTCCTGTTGCCATGCCAATTCTTCATCTCCGGGAACTGCTAATTCCAATCCTTTGTCGTCAGGCACAATGTTCAGCGGCTCCCCTAATTTCAGATATTCATAAGTCATATATTGGATTTTACGATTCCCATTTTTATCCTGAGGAAAAGATATGGCATGGGTTAGTAAGAAACGGCGAGAATTGCAATCATAGCCAATCCGTATATGTGCTCCAATTAGAAAGGATAGAAATGCTGAACGGAAGGAATGTGGCAAAATAAAAATAGTGGAGTAATTATTTTTTCGCAATTTTATGGCAAAGGAAATTTGTTGAGATGGCTTATTAGGCAAAGGAAAATATTCATCAATATAGGGCAATCCGTTAAGTAGTTCACATATAGATTTTTTGGCAACTACATGTAGAGGGACATCAGGGTAGTAATTTTTTATTGCACGGAGTAAAGGTGTAGCCATTACAGCATCACCAATCCAGTTGGGTGCAAAGATAAGAATAGGGTTTACCATGTCTTTTATGTATTATTTCCAGTCCGAGATAAGGGATTTTTTTAAGTTTCTTTGAACTTCTAATTGCTTTTTGCTTCATTATTTTTATGGACACGATATAAATACCATGTCAGAAATGCCGTTGATAGTGCTAACGCAATACTCATAAATAATCCAAGCATATTTGTCCTTGCAATGCCTACCATAGGATTGCTGTCTTTCATAAATTGTCCAATGACCAATTCCTGAATCACAGGTCCTATACTCCCTATCCCATTAATAATACCTGTAATAGCCACGGCATTAGCCTCGCCTGCTACGGCTATTGCTGCTGCACCTGTAAGTAAACTGTCTGGCCCGTAAACCATGAAACCGACAAGTCCAAAACATAATGCAATTACAATTGGATTAACCCCTGCATAAATCACGGTAATATATCCCAGGATAGTGCCCACACCAAACACGAAACAAACTGCTGCCCAATTTCCTCTGAACCAACGGTCAAGGATATATCCTGCAAAGATAGTCCCCACCAGACCTGTAATATCAAATATCATGGAATAATAACTTGCCTGGTCCACAGGCAAACCCTGAATATTTAAAAAAGAAGGCAGCCACGAATCCAGAGCATAGCGTAAAAACTTCACAGCAAAGTATGCAACACCCATAATGAGAATTAATGGGTTTAGGACAACCCGTAGATACTCAGAAAACGGGATATGGTCTTCCTGAGACGCTTTTATTGCCTGTCCGTAATCATTCTCTTTGTCAATAATAGGTTCTAATCCTACATCTTCTGGACGGTCCTTTTGCCAGAATAGCATTAAAGCCCAGATAAAAAGCGTTAAGAAAGTCATGCCGAAGAAAGCCCAACGCCAGCCATACGCCCCTAAAAGCATTCCACCTACTGATTTATAAACAATGTTTGCAACGATATGGTTCGTAGTCCATACACCCATGATTGTACCTCGTTCACTACTTCGCAGCCATCGTGAAATGCCACCGATACAACCTGGCCAACCTGAAGCCTGCGCTAATCCATTGATAAACATGAATACAATAAAAGTAGCAAACGAATTGGCAAAGCCAAAGATGGTATTGCAAGCAATGGAAATCCCTAAACCTCCGAGCAGAATGACTCGCGGTCCCCATTTTCTTCCCAGAAAACTGTTTAAAAATTGCCCTATCATGTAGGCTAATAGATATGTCGCCCAGATGTATGCCGTATCGCTCAGTTCCCAACCTAATTCAGCAGCGATAGTCGTTTTACATATCGTAAATATCTTCCGTGTCAAATAATAGCCAATATACCCGACATAAGTGGCAGTTAATATCTTCCATCGCCAAACTCGATATTCAGGTCCTAAGGGTTTCAGTTCAATACTCACGAAAAACTCCTTTCATAAAAGGGATTGACCTATTCAAATGACTAGATTTTATATAAGTAAAGTAGAAAAATAAAAATTTGTAATTTTTTATGTTTTGTATGTGCAAAATTATAAAAAACTGTTATTTTAACTTACCCATCTCTCGAAGGATGGAAAGGGCAACATCGGGCTTATTGGTAATTATGCTATCCACACCCCAATTTGCAAACTTTTTTATCTCCTCTTCATCGTCAACCGTCCACACGGCAACTGTCTTCCCGTCTGCATGAAATTGGTCTATTTGCTCTTTGGTTAAATGGTCTTTATTAACATTCATACCTGCTACATTCAGAATTTTTCCAAACATCACATAATAGTTCCACATTTCAGGGTGGTCTTTTTGTCCCTCTCCGAGAAATTCCGTTCTCAAATCAGGTGCTTCATTGATAAGCACAAAGCAGATAACAGGTGAGAATGACTGCAATACAACTTGTTTTTCCATTTTCATTTTACGAACAGTTTGAATTGTTTCTCTTGCTAAAGTAATATTTCTGGATTTGCTGTTGTAGATTACATCTTCCAACTGCTTTTTCAGTTCGGGTGTCATTTTATCTTTACCTGCAAGAGTTGTGATAATCAAAGGAATAATGGGGTCATCATTATCACTACTTTTTACCTCAATATAAACGCCAATCTTACCTCTGGCAACTTTCAAAGCATCTTCTAATGATGGAAGTTTTTCGCCCTTAAATTGAGGAGAAAACCATAAACCTGCGTCCAATTTTTTTATTTCATCCCACTTCTTTTCTGTTACCTTCTCTTCCACTCCTGCAATTCTTTTCAAATCGTTATCATGAATCACAACCAACTTATTATCTGCGGTAAGGTGCACATCCAGTTCAAACCAATGTGCCTTCAATTCAATGGCTTTTTTAAAAGCAGCAATTGTATTTTCAGGGGCATACGCACTGGCTCCACGATGGGCAATTACATCAATGCAGCCTTCCGGTGCACCTGGGATAAAACCTGTGGCACATCCAAAACACAACATCGGCGTCAACAATATCCAATACCTCATTTCGCACATAAAGCCATTCCTTTTTCATAATTGTTATTGACAAAAACCTACACTCAAAATTGTATATAATTGTCCTCGTTAAGTTCAAAAATTAGGAACAATTACAAATACGGTCTCTCTGACTACTATATTTTTTTCTTATCGTTTTGTAATGTGGTTATATGTTTATAGGGGTGGAGAGGAAACGAAGAAACAATCCTAAAAGGGTAATAATAAACCCCAATCCAGAACATATAACCCCTCCCCAATAAGCACCCACAGCGACTTGCCCTGTCCCCAGCAAGAAATCGAAAATCACACATATTAGTCCAAAAAAGACAAGAAATACCCCTGTGGCAACAAAGTCCACAGGATACCTTTCACCAATCTCGTCATGTTCTGACTCAAACAAATCCCGGATTTGAGGAACTTTTTCAACAATGTCAGGAGATTCTTCCAGTCTCTCTAAAAGAGCTACTCGAACCCGATAATTAATCCAGACTCGACCAATGGCTCTAAAAGACAAATAAAACACAGTCATAACTACAAAAAGCAAAGGCGTACTCATAAGAACTTCTCGCACTCTTTATTCTCCTTTTGTGACACATATTCTCAGAAAAAGTTTCAATAATATCATACTCGCCTTTCAATATTTTTTACAAAAATGTTTCTTTATTGACTTCCTACAAACATCTACTTTTATTATCTTGCTTTTTTAATTTGAATTTTTTCACCCCATTGTAGTAAATATAATTAGATATAGTATATTGTAACAAATCAATAACTTTAATAACCCCATTTTTTTAACTGAAAAGGAGGGTTTTATGGATTATAGAGTACTTGGTACAACAAATATGAAAGTGCCCGTGGTTTCGTTTGGTTCATGGGCAATTGGTGGATGGCAATGGGGTGGGACGGATGATGAGCAGGCAAAAAGAGCCATTCAGCGGGGTATTGACCTCGGTGTAACTTGCATTGATACTGCGCCGGTGTATGGTTTTGGGCACAGTGAAACAATAGTAGGCGAGGCAATTCAAGGGAAAAGAGACAAACTTGTCATTGCTACAAAATGTGGGCTGCGCTGGGATACTACAGAAGGTGAATTTTTCTTTGACACCGTAGACCATAACGGGAATCCATTGAAACTCTACCGCAATCTTCGTCCCAATTCTATCCGTAAGGAATGTGAAAACAGCCTGCGTCGTTTGAAAGTAGATGTGATTGACCTTTACCAATGCCACTGGCCTGATAGAACAACCCCATTGGAAGACACGATGGACACTTTGTTAACCTTACAAAAGGAAGGAAAGATACGCTACATTGGTGTTAGTAATTTTACAGTGGAGATGATGGAAACCTGTTTACAAAAAGGTAGAATCGAAAGTGCTCAACCTAAATACAACGCATTAGAGCGTGATATTGAATCTGAACTTTTACCTTTCTGTCGTAAGAACCAAATTTCTGTTCTGGCGTATAGCCCAATTGCACAGGGATTGCTCACAGGCAAAGTAACTCTGGACAGGGAATTTCCACATGGCGATTTACGCAAGGACAATGGAATGTTTTCGCCAGTTAACCGACGACGCGTTCTAAACATGTTAGAAAGGGTAAAACCCATTGCAGAAGAGTATGGCATAACTCTCGGTCAACTATTTATTGCCTGGACAGTTCATCAACCCGGTATTACTACTGCACTGGTAGGTGCAAGGAATGAAAAGCAAATCGAGGAAAATGCCCGTGCTGGTTCTGTCCATCTTACAAGTAAAGATTTGCATGATATTCATGCTGCTCTCGAAGTAATGGAACCTCTGCAATTCTAAAAGATAAACCTTATCAATATTCCCCTCTGGCAATCTTTTACATCACCCTGTTTTACGCTAACGGTTTTGAGGCAACTTGTGAATTATCCTACATAGTTTTATCTACAATTACTACTATCCGGCAAATAATTAAGAGAAAGATTTCTCTACTACCCTGTTTTCTTATACTCTTTATCCACTTCTTCTATTGATGTCCAGTTATGAAATATCACTGTTGTCCGCTAAAAGATTAGAAGATGGCTTGAAACTTTTGATGTAGATAGATGAGATACTATCTAAAAACCCTAATCAACAGAGGAGTTTCAAGCCATGTCTTATTATGGCACAGTCATGAATCGACTACTACAACTTATACCGAGACATAAATTTGATAAGTTTGTAAAAAAGTATGGAGCAGACCGTTATGTAAAGTATTTTAGTTGTTGGCAATTGTTTATTACACTACTCTATGCCCAGATTAGGAAGAAGGACAGTTTAAGGGACA
>CAZJTZ010000018.1:50077-68055 GCA_964549105.1 uncultured Nitrospirales bacterium | reverse complement strand
CATGGCTCGCGATTAGAGTTCCGCAATCTACGGATTCGACCTTTATAAATTAGATAAAGGAGAAATATCAATATGAAATTGACTCAACCGGGCTCTGAGATATTTGTTCCTGATGGCACAGCATTAGAAACGGCATGTCTAAGAACTACCCACTTAGCAGTATCGGCACATCAGGACGACATTGAGATTATGGCGTATCATGGCATATTGGCATGCTTCCAGAACCCCGATTTATGGTTTTCAGCCGTTACGGTTACAAATGGAAGCGGTTCGCCAAGAGCAGACCTGTATGCAAACTATACTGATGAAGACATGATGAATGTCCGGCGTAAGGAACAGAAGAAAGCCGCTATCGTTGGCGAATATTCTGTCCAGTTCTTACTTGACTATCCCAGCAGTGCCGTAAAAGATAAAAATAATCATGCTTCTATTGAAGATTTGAAGCAAATTCTAATTGCTACAAAACCTCAATTTATTTATACTCACAATTTAGCAGATAAGCATGATACGCATGTAGGGGTAGCACTTCGTTTAATTCAAGCCCTTCGTGAAGTAAAAGAACAGTATCAACCAGAAAAAGTCTATGGTGGCGAGGTATGGCGTGATTTGGATTGGCTTACAGATGAAGATAAAGTGCCGTTTGATGTATCTCCTCATGAAAATCTACAGGCGTCCCTGCTGGGAGTATTTGATTCGCAAATTGCCGGAGGAAAACGCTATGACCTCGCAACTATGGGTAGACGCAAAGCCCATGCCACCTATTTTGCCTCACACGGCATAGATACCACCACCTCGCTTAACTTTGGTATGGACTTAACACCCCTGGTTCAGGATGTATCGCTGGACCCTTACGACTTTGTTCAACAATACATACAACATTTTGCCGCTGAAGTCGAACAACGAATTAAAAAATTTATTTGAACCTACACAAATTAATAAAAATGAATAACGAATAAGCCTTCTTCAGTAAGTAGATTTCTTTATTTTTTGAAATAATAAAGTAACACGGGTATATGAAGAAGGGAAAAGATTATCTCTATATCTGTGATGTGTCTATATAGGGTGTTGGCAATAAAGTCATATAGTCAGCAAGGAAACCGCTGTCCAAAAAGCATTCGATAATGGCTTTACCTAATGGATGCAAATCGGGGATAAGGTATTTTTTTAATTCAGTACGGAAAAAGGTATGAAGAATTTCGGCTCCTTCGTCGTATGCTTCTTCACCTATTTCAGGTTGAAGGTAAGTCTGGAACAGGAAATCGGGCAATACCTCACCTTCAATTCTTACCGTTTTTAATGTATGTCCCAACAAAGGACAACGAGAATTGATGAGTTGAACAGGCTTAAATCGGGCTATGCCTCGCCGTGCCAGATATTCACGAGCCAGCCATTGCGGCGTAAAACCGACTTTCCATGAACCGATATGTTGGTTTGGACAAAGGATATGATACACTCGCGGACTGGCTAAAATCTGGTCAAGCAATAAATTGGCATGCTGGATATATTTCCCGGTGGCAAAGGGCCAATAAGAACCGACACCCTCGGAACTCATTCCTTCTGTATCTATAATAGATGGGTTTTCATAGCCACGAGGTGTAACCAGACGCCAGAGCCAGCCTAATGCTGAGGGTAAGAGATGAAACAGCCCAATGATACCATAAGTAGGTTTATCTTTGGTGCAAGGTGGTGTTCTCACCCCAAAACTACGGATATCCACAGAAACAGGTTTGCTAACAATATGGGGCATGATGTGTCGTGGAACAATCACTCGTGGATTGGAGCAAGGAATACCCGGCTCGTCTTCTGTATGTTCCCATATCATTGCTCGTGAGTTAGGAACAGCATTTATGTTCAAAAATAGCAAGGGCTCAGGCGGCTGTGCTGAGAGCGATTCAAAAGGTATGTCCATACCATACCTGTTAATATGATTTACTCGAATGAACCAGCCCTTTTCTGCATCGGTAACTGTAATTTTGCCATCACCTCTTTGAAACGATGGGTGACAAAGAGCCATATCATCTGTAACCGGCCGGAGTGCACAGGCTCGGGGCAATTCTACAAAAATCTGGTCATCTGTAACAGTATTTGTGCCGACCAGTATTCTCCCATCTTCCTCACGGTGAATTGCTTCAAGCATCTCACTTTTCCCACCACCACTCGCTCCTTCATGCAAAATCGTAACCACATTGTCATAAGGAGTTATAACCTGAACGGTGGAACTATGTGTTGTTACCCAACCCTCCTCTTCGCCTAAATGCAGAAGATATCCATAAACTCCTTTTTTCGCACTGGGGCCCGGATAGAGATTATATGAAAAAATCTCATAAATTTCTTTGCCTCGACAATGCACAACAGCCTGTTTCCCGTTGAAATGTGTATGACGAAATACAGGTGCCACATACATAACCAGTTTCGGGTCAAATTTGGAAGCAAGAACATCCCAGGACAAAATACCCTGCAATAACGCCAGACCCAGAGCAAAAAAACCACTATTCGCAGGGGCAATAGCAAGAGCCTGTTTCCCGAGATAATCACCACCTGCCATAAAACCAAATAGAATTAATTCTTGCTTTTCTAACCAATCAAAGGTTTCCTCTGCAAGTTTTTCAAAAGGATAACCAAATACCTCTTCAAAATAGGGCTTATCCGTAGGACCTTTATCGCCTATGAAAGTGCAATCGGGGTCGCGTCGCCTCATATAAGGCTCAGTATAATTAACACATACACCATTCCGTACACGATTTACTGTTGCCTCGTGAAACATCCCTTTTCCCGGAACATCATATTCCACCTTAAATTGGGCATCCGGAGCAGATGAACCACAAGCAATCTCTATTAACTCAGACACTTTCGTGGCTATAGAAACCTTTTTCGCTTTGGATAAAATATCCGTTACCCGTTCTGGTAAATGAATATTTTTCCAGTTCCTTTCTGTTTTACGCATAAAATTTCCCTTATACCTGCTTATACGCAGTTTTATTAGTCGAATAGTATATCAAAAATAGGTAGACAAATTCCTTTTACATAACATTATTTGCAAAATTACATGAAAAATATGACTTTATTTTCGTTCTATCACTACAATTTACTACAAAAAAGAATTGTCATTTGAACAAGGTTTTATAAAACAAATTACTTGCCTATGAAATATCTGGACCAGTTTTTGATGATTTTTATGTCTGTTTCGGGTTCGTCTAAGGCATAGAGGTCAAAGATAAATCTGCCATAGCCACCAAGTCGGTCGTCAAGGTATATGGTTGCCTCATAATTGTTTTCTGCGGTGGGTTGTTGTAGCACGAACGGGTGAAGAGGTCGTGTATTGATATTTACTGGGATAACAAGCATGTCTTTCTCAGGCAGGGGCGAATAGAATTCAGCATAGCGAACTTGTGGATTGTCCCAGCGAAGGTGCTCTATTTGATATTGATTTCCCTTAATATGTAGTAGGTCTTGCCCATCTATTATTACCTCAAAGTGTGCTATCTTTTTAAGTTTATCTTTATTCTTCTCAAAAATTTGTTGATAAAGTCCCTGCTGTTCTCGAATAAGTGCGTCCAATTCCTTCTGGGTAGGGATAGTCCTTAACACTCCTTTTTCAAATTCAATGTCATCTATTGCCCGTTGAGCATGCTCAATCAACACATTCACTCCGTCCAATTTATAATTGGACGGCAAATTCATAATTTGTTTACGCATCTCTATTAACTTTGTCAAACTATTAGATAAAGAAGTTTTTATTGTTTCTGATGGGTTATCCAGATAATCGAAGAAGTTGAAAATTGTATCTACATAAGCAGAATTTATCTCGATTAGAGATTGAGTCATATAGAGTTGTAAATCTATTCTATCTGATAAATTTTTGGGTTGTATTTTATCCTTTATCTTTTCAAATTGATTTCCCATGTCTATTGCTTTATCCAATCCAAATTTCAGTTGATACATAGTAAATTCACGCCAGGGTAAACATTGGAGATAGATATTCCGCAGAAATTGGATATGTCCTTTCCCCATGTCTATAAACGGATAGCCCTCTGCAACGAAAGTATCAACCCGTATATGTGGAAGAGAATTGAATTGACCATAAGAAATGGGTTCGATATGTAATCCATATTTGTATGTGTTTGAGGAACTCATTAGAATATTTGCCATCGGTTCTGCCAATTCTGGTCCAAAATTAATAGCGCAATAATCACGGGCAACCTGTTTCATATCTGCATTTGGCTCCCAGGTCAAACGATACAATGTATAAATGTATGCTCCCATCGTTGACCAGTCGTCTGCGGAAATGCCACCAAGATAAGACAAGCCTGTAACATTTGTATTCTCCGCAGATAAAAAGTATTGCAAGCCATCTTTAAAATACTCACCAGAGAAGGTTGGGAATAGAAATGTGTCTGGACCTTCATAATAGTTCATCAGCTCAAAGGCAACAATGGTTTTATGCGGTGTCAGATTGAAGGTTCGATTGTAAGGCTGAAACCACCAACGGTCTGCTCTTGTTATTTTTATCTTGACATACAGATTGTCCTGCGGCACTTCTTCTGTGAAAACCTTTTTATATACTTCAGGTTGGCAATGTATCTCATGGTCTCTCAATCCCCAGTTAAAATGGAAATATGTTTTTCCAAATTCCTTAACAATCACCTCATCCACCTTTTTTAAAAATGTCTGGTATCGTTCTTCATAACTCATATCGCAAGAAGGGGCTTCATGCAATACATCAAAAGGCTGGTAATTATCCCAGAAACCTGAAATATCATCTAAACATATTTCGACACCGTCCAATTTTGGAAGTGTCTTAAATAAAAGCCGATATTTCTCCTGCACCTTATCCCAGAACTGAGGCATACAGGGATTTAATAGTTCCTCGCTGTTGTCTATAAGTGAAGGATGATAGGTAAACTCATTGCTGAAAGCGAAATAACGCATGCCGAGAGAGTGTGCCAGGTCAATTAATTTCTCTACCTCTTTACACTTCTCTTTGTTGGCTGTGTTTTCAGGTTCAGAATTCCATGGGATTAGGTCAAGCATATTCGGTCCTGAGACCCAGTTGAAACCATATCGCAAGGCAAGCCTCAATTGCTCTTCACTTGCACCACCATACGAGAGCTGACCCCATGCAAAAGCAATTCGATTGGGAAAGGCTGGCACACGCTCCGCATTTATTGGAGGGATAGTGCGATAAACCTGTAAACGGTCTAATATCCAATAAAGCCCGTAAGCCTCTCCAATCGCATCACCACCTATAAGCACAAGTGTAAAAGATGATTCCGATTGACGAATAGTCCGAATGACAAAACCTTCCGGAGGTATTTCTTTTGGGCGTTCAATTTTCTGTTGCTCAATCAGCGTAGCGGTTAATTTGTTCTCATTCGGATTTCCGACAAGGATAGTATTCTGCTCAGTATGAAAAGTGTCTGCGTCCAACACCTGCAGAGATATATTGTATTTCTTACAAGCAGTTTCAAGGTCACTCAAGGCAAATGATATAGGTGTTTGCTCTTTTAATTCAGGTGGTATCTGAACAATCCATTCATCAGCAAAGGAAAAACTTAAACACAGGAACACTAACAATGCACTAATAGTAGATACCAATCGCATGATTTCCTCCTTATCTATGATTTAGAAAAAAGCATGATTAAATCTTTGCTTGTGTCTGCAATAAAGTCATTTTTCTGAAAATCGCCATAAATGGCTTGGGTAGATAAGCCTACCTCATCTGCAACTGTTATCAGTTCGGACATAGGCAGTTTTAGAAGAATATTTGCTTCACTGGCTGTGCTATACAGTCCATTCGTCTTTACAAAATAGTTGATGGAGAGAAATACCACATCTTCATCAGGTATAAATGTTTTGGCAATCGTTACTGTCTCATTATCATTCAATTTTTTGATAGTGCGAAGTGTTTTTATTTGTTTCATGTCCGCATGATTGTAATTTAAAATTTGTATCATAAAAGTTCCATTGGGGACTAATATCGAGGTAACCTGCTGGAAAAGACTTTTAATCTCCTTATGTGTGGGTAGCAGACAGAGGGAATTCCCGAGGCACAGGATAAAATCCCATTGCTCATTAAAAGGCAGGCTATTAAAATCGGCAACTACATAGTTGACCTTTGCCCCCTGCTCTTGTGATTTTGCATAGTAAAGCATTTCAGGACTAATATCCATTGCCACTACGCTTGCATGTTGTTCAACTAAATATCGTGAGTGAACACCTGTGCCACAAGCAAGGTCTAATACTCTGGGCGAGGGTTCGTAGCGATGTAAAATTTCTAAAAGGAGTGGACCTTCGCGTGCTAACCTTGCAGACTCATCAGATAGCAGAGAATAGAACCTGGCAATTTTATTGAAACCCATAATTCGTTTTCTCCAAAAGAATTAATTTATTACTTATTATAATTAATTCTGCTAAATTTTTAGTCATTTATAACAAAAATGTTTGGTGATTATGCACTTCTATATTTGGAATAAAAAAAACACAGACAAAAATGCCTGTGTTACCAGAGTGTTTCTATGCCTTCGTCAAAAAGGGAGTATTTTACAGTGCTCCACCCTCTTTTTATTACTTTTTTAGCAAAATAGTAAGGAGAAAAAGTGTATAGTTATAAAAAGGCTACCTAAAAAGTCCTTTGCTGTTTTGCATAAAAAATCAATTGTTGAATAATTTAAAATTGTTATCTTATGTAATCGTTCAAAATGTTTTCTAATAGTTCCTGACGACCACTTTGCAATTTTGGTTCACCGTGAGTCTCTGTATATTTTGCTAATTCAACAAGAGATGATTTACCAGTTTCAATTTCCTTGCCCAAGCCTTTATTCCAGCCTGCATATCTCTGGGCAATGGCTTTGTCAAACACCTTGTCCTTAATCAGGCTTGCGGCTATTTTCAGTCCACGAGCAAAAGCGTCCATCCCTCCGATATGGGCATAAAACAAATCCACAGGGTCAATGGACTGACGACGAATATGTGCATCAAAGTTCAGTCCACCCGTAGTAAATCCACCTGCTTTTAATATGATATACATTGCCAGAGTGGTGTCGTATAAATCCGTTGGAAATTGGTCTGTGTCCCAACCTAATAAAAGGTCTCCACGATTTGCATCTACCGACCCCAATATTCCATTTGCAGCAGCGTAAGTCAGTTCGTGGTGGAAGGTATGTCCTGCTAATGTAGCATGATTGGCTTCAATATTCAGTTTGAAATGTTCAACTAATTTATAATGCTGTAAGAAGGCATAGCAACTTGCTGCATCAAAATCGTATTGATGTTTTGTGGGTTCTTTCGGTTTCGGCTCAATATAAAATTGCCCCTTAAATCCAATCTTCTTTTTGTAATCCACAGCCATTTTCAGAAACAGGGCTAAATGGTCTAATTCGCGTTTCATATCTGTGTTTAACAGGGTATCATAGCCTTCACGGCCTCCCCAGAATACATAGCCCGCCCCATCCAACTCGTGTGTAATTTCCAGAGCCTTCTTCACTTTTGCAGCGGCAAAGGCAAAAACATCAGGTGAAGGATTTGTTCCTGCTCCTGCCATAAAACGGGGATGGGAAAAGAGATTACAGGTGCCCCATAAAAGTTTTACGCCTGTATCCTTTTGATATTTCTTTGCTAGTTTAACGATGTAGTCAAGATTTTTATTTGTTTCTGCAAGGGTATCTGCTTCGGGTGCAATATCTACATCATGAAAGCACCAGAAACCGACACCTAATTTTGTAAAAAATTCAAAGGCGGCACTTAGTGTTTGCTCCGCCAGAGTCATTTCATCACTTCCCTGACGGAAATTTCGGAATAGCGTCTGTGCTCCGAACATATCCACACCCGTACCACGAAAAGTGTGCCAATAACATACTGCAAAACGAAGATGCTGTGCCATTGTTTTGCCCAATACTTTTTCCGTTGGATTGTAATATTTGAAGGCAAGCGGATTTTTAGAATCTGGACCTTCATAAGCGATTGGCTTTTTTACATCAGGAAAATACTCTGCCATAGTTCGAACCTCCTTTATTACTCATGATTTATACATTATACTTTGTCAAAATTAACAAGCACATATTTATTTCTAATTACTCCATGTCTACTCAGGGTGTTTTCTATTGTGGTGGTTGAAGAGTGAGGATGGCTCGTGGAAAGTCATCACTGCCAGAACCGGTATCGGGCATAAATTCAAGCCAGTGCCGTTTAGGATTTACCCCGCTTTGGTCAAGGTCATTCACAATTACAGAAAAGGTTATTTTTTTGCCGGGTCCACATTGGAACGGTACCAATTCTGATGGTGGAAAATGAAACTCATAATAGGTGTAAGGGTCTTTTCTCACCACAGCAAGAGGAACTACCGTATTTACAGTTTCTTCTTCCCGCCCTGGTCCTATATATAGGAACACCTCGGGACCGTGTTGAGTTAATGACAAACTCCAATGCCAATCACCCAAAAAAAGTTCCAGATTATCTGCACACCAAACTATATCACCTGCAAACGGCTGATAAAACTCATCATCTCTTGCCTCAACCGCCATAAAAATACCGTCTTTGTTCCAGACATATTTACAGGAAGCCTGCAAATCTTGTGTATTTTGGCTGGGGTCAAATCGAATCGGATATAGAACGGGGTATGCAGGTATATTTGCCCACTCTGTCAAATCCCCATCTATTTTTGGACTTTGCTCCATGTATGGAATAGATATTAAAGGAAATATAGGTAAAGATACGGAAAGGGAAATAGGGGAATGCCCTTGCTGGGATATGGTGACCTTTGCTTCAGGAAGAGGATATAATTTGGGCAGACCTTCTGTCCGTGAAAGTTTGATTGTCGTAGAAATAGATTGTTGCCCTTGAAGTTGGATTTCTTTGTCAGACGCCGTTACATTCCAAAGGGGAGGAATTACCCAATCAATTTTTACGCTGGCTAATTTGGAGGTCGGATTAGTAATCTGCATGGGGACTTCTATTTGAATGGGACTTCCCCAGTTCCATTCTACTGTGGGCAATTGAAATGCAGTCTTCCATTTGTTCCGAAACTCTACTTTTTCTTGTGTAACTATTTCCGAAGTTTCGATACTACCCGGCTTGATAACAGACCATTTAACTTCATCCCCCTGAACACGGACCCATAAGTAATGATGAAAACCCCCTTCTCCTGGGTCAGTGCGTATCGGACCACCTCCTCCCCCAGATATTACATATTGAATATTGCCCCGTTTCCCTACATCCAGATACCGATGGTCATGCCCCGCAAATACAACAACACTTGGGAAACGCTGCAAAAGCGATTCAACGACAGACCAGCCCGGCTGGTTTGGAATTATAAAATAAGGCTTATGAAAAAAGAGAAAAAGATGTTTCTCTTTTACCTTTGCAAGTTCTTTTTTTAGCCATTCTATCTGAACATCTGAAAAGGTATCTACCTGACCGGGCTCTTCACTATCCAACATAATAAACCTCGCATTTCCATAAGAAAAGGCATAACAGGTAGGACCTATTCGAGTTTTATAAATTTCCTCCGATGCGTTATCTGAAATATCATGATTCCCCGGTGCAGGGAAGAAAGGCACGCGAAGTTTTGACATAAATTTTTCAAATTCTACCCACTGTGGTTCCAATCCTTCTGCTGCCCCACCTAAAATAAGGTCACCCATACTCATTACAAAAGAGGGATTTAAGATATTCCATTCATCTATCATGCGGAAAAATAGAGGCGAATATTCACCGGGTTCCGAGGGCTGAGGGTCTCCTACAACTACAAAATCAAATTGCTCCGAACACTGAGGTGGCTTTTCACGAAGTAAATCAAACGATTTTTCTACAATCGTCTCGGCAAAAACTCCAGGAACAGAAATTGCCAAAAATATAAGTGTAATAACAAATAATTTAAATCTCATTGTTTAACTCCATACTTTTTAAATATTATCGTGTCTTTGATATAAGGTCAGCATGCACTATCATAACTATATTTACATTTACCTATATTGTAGTAATTTTGGTGCTGAATTTAAAACCTGCAATTTCCGTTATTTTAGGTTATTTCTGTTTGCTAAAAAAATAAGGGACAAAACTGTCTATCTCAAACCTTTTTATACAATAAAAGAGGAAAATACCAAAATTGTGTCCAGGCATATATAGAAAAGGGGAAAACACAATGTAGGGGAATGTATGCTTTCTTTTTATCGTTTTTTTAGCAAGATACTGATATAAAGAGCATGTAGCCATTCTGAAAGGGCTGTCTAAAAAGTCTTGTCAGACAGGCATTTACATATATAACGAAAAGAACCTTTGAACTATAATTTATGATGCTAAATGTTAAAAATCAACTACCAGGGTACTAAAAGACGCAAGGAATGTTATGGATTAAAACCTCCAATGGCGGAAGACCCCTTTCAAATCTTTCAACAGATACAAGTGGTCAATAGGTGGTCAATAGTAAGTCTAAATAGTGTAATTGAACTTTATATCAGCAACTCTGCCTACGGTATGGTCACGCCGAATGAAAAAGGCCTTCTGTGTCATCGTATTGTTTCCATTCAAAGTAATATCTACATTCTTATAGTTCAGAGCGATTCGCTCTATTCCTAATGAAGAAAGGCGAGATAACTCGTCCTTTGTGCTAATCCCATCACCGTTATCTTGCCAGAGGACTAAATCGTCGTAGTGTTCATCCTCCGGACCGATGAAACCGTCGCTGTTGGTATCGAGTTTCCGCAATTCTTCGAACCCATTTGTAGCACCTCGTTGGTCTCCAAAAAGTTCCAGACCACTGTCAATCTTTCCATTACCGTTCCTGTCCCAGGCTAACAAAGCATCACCACCCCGAACCCATGCCGTCTGAACAGCTTTTCCCGTTCCTGTAATATCAAATCGAACACCATTTGCAGTGTCAGTCAGTTCAATTCCATCTCCGTCTAAATCAAATACAATCGGGTCTTGTTGTTTGTCCAAACTCTCCACAGCAGTCCGAATTTCCATAGTCATTTCAAATTTAAGTTCCATCTGAAACTGAAAATTGACTTCACTGTTTTTTACAGACAGAGCATTAGAGGTATTTGTATTTCCTATGGTCGTATCTGGAAATAATTTTTGTAGCCACTGATTAAAAAAACGATTTATAAATTGTTCTAAATTGTCTGTATCTTCTCCATTATTGGAAAATAAGCCAGATAACCCTTCAAAAAATTCATTCCAATCATCCGAATTGCCATTAGATACTAATGCCTGTGTAATTTTTAAAAATGGGTCAAGAAGTTTTGGATTATTAAAAAACTTTTCTGAAGATTTCTTAAAACCTACTAATGATTCAGCACTTACAGAACCACCTATCTTGAATTGAATGGATATTTTTTGCCGGACTTCTGCGTAGGTTTCTCTTTGAACCGTTGACAGGTTGTTCTCAACAGATTTTGTCTTTTGTGAAAATTGGAAGAAAAATTCTTCACTTTGATTAAATTCAAATTCGAGTTGCTGGGTCTCTGTTTCCGCGGTTCTCTTCCCAAGTAAGGATTGGATTTCCTTCATCTTACTTGCAAGGGATACATTTTTTGTGTCATAGGTAGATGTCGAAGAAGGATATGCCTTTTCATCGCTGACTGTATTCTTCTCAGAAGCATTTGCCTCCTTTTCTGTCCCTGTAATTAAATTAGGAAGAGTTGTTGCCTCTTGTTTTTTTAGGGGTAAATTAACAGAAGAAAAGAGTTGGTTAAAAGTAGGATTGAAGTAAATTGGCGTGCCCATTATGTTTTGCCTCCATGCAATATTTCTATTTCCCTTTGTCTTATTTATCGGCAACAACTACACAAAACTTTAATGTATAACAAAAAAATTAAAAAGGCAAAGGAAAAGGAAGAATAGGAAAGGTTTTAGATGGGCATAATTTTATACTGGTTTGTTTGACAGTAGGAATACAGGTCGGTCAAACTCATCTCTTGTGCGAACTAATTTTACTACTTTTCCTAATTCGGGTTTCCTTGCAACAACCCATTTCCAGTCTTCTTCTCTAATAAGGATAAAAACAAGGGTCTCTTTATTTATAAGAGTATAAAAATCATTAATTTCACTATTGATTAACTGTTCAATTTGGTCCAAAAACTGGATTTTCCCCTTTTTTTCTGCCTCTTCTCTTATATCCTGCAATGCAGAATTTATCTGTTCTATCTCTTCCGAAGTAGGTGAAAGGGTATCCTTGAACTTTATTTCTCCTGCCTTGCGTGTGTATGCTTTATGCACAGCACTAATTGTCTTTAACAATTCATAAGGTTGAGATTCTTTTAGTGGAATATTTCTCAGGTCTTTTTCATCGAAAAAGGGATGGATAAAATGTTTTGCATAGAAAGTATATTCTTCCTCTTCAAAGCCAAAGCTATATGCCTCATATTCAGCATTTTGCTCACTTAAAAGTCTCATAGGCTCACAAAAGTTGCGGACTGACTTTATAGGGTTGACGGCAGGGAAAATAATTAATGCGGTAAAAAATAGGTATAATGATACATGTTGAGGGATTTGTTTCAGGATAGAACGCACCTGGGAATGTTTGAAAAAGTCAAATAATGTATCAATGATGGCTACACATGCCACGACACTGATAATAACCCAATAAGGACTCCATATCTTTGCGAATTCTGTCCATAAGACGGCAAAGGGTGCTATTACTAAAATGAGGAGAACAACTACCCATAAAATTCTTACTCCCCTTTTCCAGCGAAGGGTAGAAGCCTCTTCAAAGGATTTTAAACTGAGGGCTGTTAGAATGGCAATCGCCGGAAAAATAGGTAGCAAATAAATGGCTCTTTTTCCTACGGCAATGGAGAAGAAAATGAATGCGGGGATAATCCATGATAGTAGAAAGCGAATCCCTTCACTTTCACCTCGATTTTTCCATACCCACGGGATTATCCATAGCAAGAACAGGGACCAGGGAAACATATCAACAGGCACAGAAATAAGGTAATACCATGGCGGTTGAGGGTGGGCAACACCGTAGATAAACCTACCCAATGTTTGTTTGAACAAGTCAGACCCAATAACATGGCTTGCTTCTCTTTGCAACTGTTCCGCACTTGCCCATCTGGCATAAGCATACCAGACAGCATATATAATGATAACGGCTGCAAACCCTTCTAACGGATGTATCTTAAAAATCTTCCTTTTCTCTTTCCAATAGAAAATGATGAGAAACAAAACGGGGAAGACAAGCGTGCCCGGTCCCTTAGCAAACAAAGCACCCAATAAACAGATATACATCAATATAAGTAGACTTGCAGATTTTTTCTCCGAATAATACCATTTGTAAAAGCAATATACTGAACCCAGAAGCAAGACAGTTAGAAGCATGTCTATCTGTCCAAACCGTGCCTGCCACCATACCCGCTGCATAGTCATAAAAATTAGTGCAGAAAGGCATGCCATTTCCCGCCCGGCAATTTTTCTTGCAAGAAGGTAAGTCAATAATACGGCAGCCACACCACTAAGTACCGAGGGCAACCGTGCTGGAATTTCAGTTACATCGCCCAACGGATAGGAACATATAAGCATCAACCACATAAGTAAAGGTGGTTTTTCAAGATATGGTCTTCCATTAACATGCGGAACCAGGTAATTATTTAGCACCTGCATTTCACGGGCTACTTCCGCATACCGCGGTTCATCGGGTGACCACAGGTCATACCCCCAGATATTTATTCCAAACAGCACTATCGCCCATAACGCAAGCAGTATCACATCTCTAAAATATTGATTATCTTTGTTGTTTTCCATTAATGAACCAACTAAAATTGAGGTTTTCTTAATTCCGGATTGAAAAATTATAAATTATTATAAACGAAACACACACCCTTTTAAACTTACTGGGTGAGTTTAAAAGGTACTGTTAGCCAGCACGCTGACAAAAATTGCCACATGGCAGGGCTTAAAAATTTCTGAACGCTACTTCTGTTTCTTTCGCCTTTTCGGCATCCTATTCTTGTATATTATAATAAGTGAAAGGCTGCATCAATTATGATTATGAACTTTATTAGGGATGTTTTGTCGAATAATAAAAACATCAAAATATACAAAAAGAGGTTTTTATATGGATAATGAGGTGGTTTTGCATTGTAATGAGATTCATCGTTGTAATCAACGGGGTGGACGCATGTTATCAGTTTTTGATTTGCTGGAAAAGGGAACTATAGATATAGAACTGGCAGGGTTTGCACTTTATTGGATTAGTCAGGGTGCTTCCTTCCTTGTGGGGGCAAACCCGGGAGGTGCAGGCAAAACAACGGTAATGGGCGCCTTGCTAAATTTTGTCCCACCCGATGTTCGGCTTGTTCCTGCAACGGAACAGGAAATTGTGAATGGACTAACACAAAAAAATGATAAGAAGTGTGTCTATATTTGTCATGAGATTGGGGCTGGGCATTGGTTCGCCTATTTGTGGAGTTCTGCATTACAAAATTATTTTCAGTTATTAGATTTCGGACATATTCTTGCCACAAATTTGCACGCAGACGATATTGACGAAGCACATAACCAGATATGCTTTGAAAATCGAGTACCTGAAAATTATTTCCAAAGAATAAATTTAATGTTTTACCTTCATATTCTACGCGGGTACCAAAGGCAGATAGAAAAGGTCTATTTTTCAACAGGCGATAAAAAGCATCAATTGGTCTATGGTAAAAGCGAGAAAATAAATTTACTTCATGACCATATAAATAATCAAAACTATTTTCAATCATGTGTTGATTTTTTACGCATTCATCAAGGGAAATTACGAACGATAGAAGAGACTCGTCAGTCCATCCTGGATTTTTTCCATACTAAATTAAAGAAGAATGTAGAAAATATAAGTTAGTTGCCCAAATTATTAGGAAAGAATTGAATATGTAGTGCACACAGAGCAATAGCAAGGGCATCTGCCGCGTCATCTGGTTTGGGAATAGAGTCCAACAGTAGCAATCGTTGTATCATGGATTGAACCTGCACTTTCTCTGCCCTACCATATCCGACAAGGGCTATTTTAACCTCAGTCGGACTAAGTTCTACCAGAGGAAGCCCTTCGTGAGCCATAGCAAGAAGTAATACCCCGCGTGCCTGGGCAACATATATGCCATTTGTCACATTCTTCTCAAAATAAAGCCGCTCTACACCAATAGTATTGGGCTTGTATTTTTGTATTAATTCGCGGGCACTCTGATAAATGGTAACAAGTCGTTCAGGAATAGACTTTGTTGATGGTGTTCGGATAGTTCCATGGGCGATATGATAATACCTTGAATTTATTTTCTTAACCACACCGTATCCGGTAGTTGCTAAGCCGGGGTCAAATCCAAGGGCAATCATTATTCAGGTCATTCCAGCATTGCTTCTGCCACAGCCTCATCGGTAATGTTCAGATTGGTGTATACATCCTGAACATCATCCATATCTTCCAGTGCTTCCATCAATTTAAGTACAGAAGCAGCAGACTTGTTATCCACGGTGATTAGATTCTTGGGCTTCAAAGTAAGTTTTGCCTCGCCAATAGATAGATTCATCTTTTCAAAATTTTGCAGGACAGTATGAAGGTCGTTCGGTGCCGTATAGACCTCATACATCTCACCTTCTGTATCCACATCTTCCGCACCTGCTTCCAATGCTTTTTCCATGATGTCGTCTTCGGATAGATTTTCCTTGCTTATGGTAATTAGACCCTTCTGGTCAAAATTCCAGAGCACTGCACCTGCCTCTGCCATACTTCCACCATGCCGAGTAACTACATGACGAATTTCGGCAACTGTCCGACGCTTGTTATCCGTAAGAACATCTATTACAAGGGCAACCCCTGCTGGTCCATAACATTCATAACGCACCTCTTCATAACTCTCTCCACTCTCACCTGTTCCTCGTTTAATTGCCCGCTCAATATTATCCTTCGGCATATTTGCGTTTCGGCATGCAATCAACACTGTGCGAAGACGAGAATTCGATTCCGGGTCAGGGCCACTCATCCTTACGGCTATAGAAATCTCTTTTGCTAATTTAGAAAAAATCTTTCCGCGCTTTGCGTCTGCCGCGCCCTTCTTGTGTTTAATCGTTGCCCATTTTGAATGTCCTGACATCGGTTTTCTCCATTACCTACTGTGTAGTTTATAGTTTATTTTACCTTTTAGTTGAACAAAAATTATATCAAAATCGAAATCACCATAACAATAACATTATAATCTATCTTATAGTAAAAACTAAATTTTCACTAAACCTTATATCTTATCGAACAATTTTTCGAGGGAAGGACATGACAGAAAAACTAATATTATTTGATTTTGATGGTGTAATTGCCAACTCTTTTGAAATATTCTTTAAGGAATTTACGGCTGCATGCAACGAAATGGGCTTTGACCGAATAAATTCCAAAGAAGTCTTCTTGAACTTGTTTGAAGGAAATTTGTTGCTCAATGTTGTAAAAATGGGATTTCCTCCATGGAAATTAAGGGGCTTATTCCGTCGGTTTCAACCGCGTATTACAGAGGTAAATGACCAAGTTCATGCTTTTGATGGGGTTCGGGAAATGTTGCTTCATCTTACAGCCGTATATCCTGTATGTATCATCAGTTCTAATTTAACGGAAGCCGTCCACCGATTCATAACACGGGAAAAAATTGATGGGATTCGGGAAGTTCTTGGAGCAGATGTGGAAACAAGCAAAATCAAAAAAATTAAGCGAGTATGGAAAAAACATCCATTAGCAATTGCATATTATATTGGTGATACCTGCGGTGACATCTACGAGGGGAAGGAAGCAGGTGCTATTACTGTCGCTGCAGCATGGGGTTGGCACAGTCCCGAACGATTAAAAAAAGCAAAACCACATTACATCGTCTATACCCCCCAAGAATTAGAACAGTTATTACTACAAGATACAGCAGAAAGCACTTAATAGAATCCCTGAAAAATACAATTTTGCTTTCGATTTGTTGTAATAATTTATCTCTTACAAAAAAAGAAAAATCGGGTTTTGGACATATACAAGGAAAGGAAAAGACTGAATAAAGGGTTGTATAATATAATACTTGAAAGAATCGGGAAAATTAGAGCGATTAATGAGTAAGTATCTCTTCTATAGATATAGAAAGATTCCTATCTTTTTATGGATAATAATAAAATAGATTTTTTAATTAAGTTAAATTAGGAAGAAAGACTATGCGAATCGTTGTTACGGGTGCGTCAGGTTTTGTAGCAGGTAGTATTCTGGCTCAAGTCCCCAGAGAGATAGAAACCTTTGCTCTTTCGAGACAGGAACAGTTGAAACCCTTATCTGAAAATATTCACTGGATTACGATTTCATCAGGCAACAATGAGGAGTGGGCAAAAACTGTAATTGATTTGAAACCAAATGCAATTATCCATACCTCGGCTATGGCAGATATAGATGAATGCGAAAAAAACCAGGACCTTGCTTATAAAGTGAATGTAAATCTTACAAAGGCTCTTGTAGAGGCAGGAGAAAAAATTTTCTCAAGGTTTATTTTCTGTTCTACGGATACCGTTTTTGATGGCAAAAAAGGGATGTATACAGAAATAGATATACCTATACCCGTAAATTATTATGCAAAAACGAAATTAGAGGCAGAATCTTATGTGTTAAAGGCAGACATTTCTCATATTGTAGCAAGATTATCGCTTGTAATGGGCTTCCCTGTATTAGGAGTTGGAAATTCGTTTTTATCGCGTATGCAAAAAAAGATAGAAGAAGGAAAGCCTGTCCTTATGCCGGAAGATGAATATCGCACTCCTATTGATGTGATTACTCTGGGAAAGGCTCTACTTGAACTCGCTCAAAATTCATTTGAAGGAATAATACATCTTGCAGGAAATGAACGGTCCTCTCGCTATAATATGGGTAAGATTATCGCTCGCGAAATGAATTGGAATGAATCTCTTATTCAACCTTCTGTTGAGGGAGATTCGTTCCGTGCTCCACGACCTAAGGATGTATCATTAGATAATTCTCTTGCCAAAACCATTTTAAA